>NZ_JAZGLW010000001.1:2123856-2427264 GCF_036409155.1 Mycobacterium sp. 050128
CTGTCCATCAGCGACATCGACACGGTCGAGATCAACGAGGCGTTCGCGCCGGTGGTGATGGCGTGGCTCAAGGAAGTCAAGGCCGATCCGGAGAAGGTCAACCCCAACGGCGGCGCGATCGCCCTCGGGCACCCGTTGGGCGCCACCGGCGCCAAGCTGTTCACCACCATGCTCAACGAACTCGAACGCATCGGCGGCCGTTACGGTTTGCAGACGATGTGCGAGGGCGGCGGTACCGCCAACGTCACGATCATCGAGCGCCTGTAGCACTCGGCCTACCCCCGCCCCCCCGGGGGCCTCTTCTTCGCCGAGTGTGAACCACGCGACGCTTTATCGGCGCGTCGCGTCGCAGGATGCACACTCGGTGAATGGTGTCGGTGGGTGATGCCAGCATTCGGCCGTGGAAGAACACCCGTGGCCATTCCTGGCCTCGGAAGCGCTGGCCGCGAAAGCTTTGCCGGAGCGGGCCATGCGCGTGTTGTACGAACCCGTCTACCCCGGGGTCTACGCTCCGGCCGGCATCGAGCTGACGGCGATCCAGCGTGCTACCGCAGCGTGGTTGTAGTCGCGACGTAGCGCGGTCGTCGCGGGCAACTCGGCGGCCGCGTTGCTCGGCACGAAATGGGTGAGTGCGGCGCTCGACGTCGAACTGGTGCATGACAATCGGCGGCCTCCCAGCGGGATTACGGTGCACACCGATGTCTTGAAACCCCACGAAGTGTTCACCGTCGACGGTGTCCCGGTCACATCGCCGGTGCGGACCGCCTTCGATATCGGGCGACGGACTACCTCGCGGCTACACGCTGTTCAACGGCTCGATGCGCTGATGAATGCGACGGACGTGACACCGACTGACATTGAGGCCGTCATCGCCGGGCACCCCGGCACGCGTGGTCTGACCCGATTCCGCCGAGTAATGCCACTGCTTGACGCAGGCGCGGAATCCCCACAGGAGACGCGGACTCGGCTGGCGCTGATCGACGCCGGCTTGCCGAAGCCGCTAACACAGATCCGGGTATCCGACGGGTTCGGCGATTTCGTCGCCCGTTTAGATATGGGCTACGAGGAGCTTCGCGTCGGCATCGAATACGACGGTCCACAGCACTGGACGGACCGCCAACAGCGTGACCGAGACATCGACCGGTACAGCGCATTGCACGCTCTGGGTTGGACAGTCGTTAGAGCGAGCAGCGATTTACTTCGATACCGCCAGGGCACCTTCGTCGCCCGGGTCGTCGCAGCGATGCAAGCCGCCGGATGGCGCTCCACGGGCCCGACTGTGAACTCTACGACGCCCAGACGGCGTGTTGCGTCGTGAGATTCACACTCGGCGTCGTGCGCTAGGCGCCAGCGCGCTAACCCTCGATGAACCCGGATGCCGCTTGAAGGTGCTCGATGGCGTCGCGCACGATCGACTCGATCAGCTCGGCGCACGACGGTAGGTCTTCGAGAATGCCGGCGACCTGACCGGACGCCAGCACTCCGGCTTCGGTGTTGCCCTCAACGAGGCCGGCTTTCAGCAGCATTGGAGTGTTGGCCGCCATTACCACCTGCGCCAGGGTCATTTCCTTGCCGTGGCGCATCGCCATGCCGTCTTGGATCATCGACTTCCAGGTCATCCCGGACATCTGCTTGAACTTCGCGGCATTGCGCACCGCAGCGGTCAAACCCCTTATCGGCGTTCCGCTTTCCAGCTTCTCGACCAGCCCGGTACGCAACACCCGGTGCGGCATGCCGTCGACGCGCGTGGTGACCACGGTGCCGTCCAGCGCCGACTCCAGGTAGCGGCGCTTCACCGCGTCGGGCACGGTCGAATCCGACGTGAGCAGGAACCGGGTGCCCATCGCCACCCCGGCGGCACCGTAGGACAACGCGGCAGCCAGCCCGCGTCCGTCGAAGAAGCCGCCCGCCGCGATGACCGGGATGCCGGTGCCCTTCACGGCGTCCAGCACCGACGGCAGCAGCAGCGTGGTCGCGACGGGTCCGGTGTGCCCGCCGCCCTCACCGCCCTGGACGATCATCGCGTCGGCACCCCAGCTCGCGACCTTGCGCGCATGCTTGGCCGCGCCGATCGACGGGATCACCACCGCCCCGGCCTCTTTCAGGCGGGCGATCAGTTCCTGCTTGGGCGCCAGCGCGAACGACGCCACCTTCACGCCCTCGCGGATCATCAGCTCAACCCGGTCGGCGGCGTCCGCCGCGTCGGCGCGCATGTTCACACCGAACGGCTTGTCGGTGGCGGCCTTGACCTTGCCGATGGCGGTCGCCAACTCGTCCAGCGTCATCGTGGCCGACGCCAAGATGCCGAGCCCGCCGGCATTGGCAGTGGCCGCCACCAACCGGGCACCGGCCACCCAGCCCATCCCGGTTTGCACCACCGGATGCTCGACGCCGACCAGCTCGGTCAGCGGCGTGCGCAGTTTCATAGCCACCGCCGACGGTGCAGTGGGGGCACCCCCAGCCGCGAAGCGGCGAGGGGGACGAAGCGATGAGGTGGGGGTACCGCCCGCTTGCGGGGGAGAGGCGGAATGATCATGAACGTATCTCTCGGTCGCGCAATGCTTTCGGGTCGATCGTCTCGCGGATCAGGCGCAGTTCCTGGTCGGTCGGCAGCCGGGTTTCCGCAGCGCCGTCCAGGCCATCGATCTCGAACGACGTGTTCTCCCGGACCTCGTCGGCCGAAACACCCGGATGCAGCGACACCGCCCGCATGGTGCGGTCCGGTCCGCCGAAGTCGAATACGCCGAGGTTCGACACCACCCGATAGGTGTTGGTGAACCGGAATGCCGGATTGTCGGCGGCCACTTTGTCCCAGCCGATTCCGCAGACGATGTCTACCTTCTCGCAGAACACTCGCTCGGAGTGGTTGCCGACCCAGTAACTGGTCGCGTGGTTGATGGCATTGCCCGGCGCGCCGCGGACGCCGAACATCTGGCGCTTGGGCTGCTGCAGGGGTCCGAACGCCGAGATGTTCTGATTGCCAAAGCGGTCAACCTGATTCGCGCCCATCACCACGTGGCGCCTGCCCCAGGCCAGGGTCTCGAAGACCCGGCCGAACGGCATCCAGCCCTCGACGTCACCCGAGGCGCCCAGTGCGGGCGTGTCGGCTAGCAGCTGCGCCTCGCCGTCGGTCAGCAGGATGTCGGGGGAGAACGTCAGCCGGGCCAACCGCGCGCCGACCGAGGCCATGTTCGTCATCGGACTGACCATGATCTCGCCGGCATCCCTGAACAGATCGGCGCAGGCGACCGCACACACTTCGGCTCGAGTGCTCACGGTGTTTGTCACGAAGATGCCTCCTCTGCGAAAGCGCGCACGGCTGATTGATATTCGGCCTCGCCGCCGGAGAGGTAGGTCGCCACGAACTGCTGCCAGCCCTCTTCGGTCGAGGCGGCCTCGGCATAGTGTCGCTGGAATTTCTCGTCGCGGCCGTAATCCGGTGCTGCGGTGGTGAAGTGCGCACCGTTGGGTGCTTCGACGACGCCGTCGACCATCATCCGATTGACCAGCAGCGCCTGCGGCGGCACCGCCTTGATCAGCTCCTGGGTGGATACCACTCGTTCCACCGACAGGTAGCGCTTGTCGGCGGCCATCAAAAACAGGTCGTCGAAGTAGGGGTCGATGCCGGTGTATGCCGCATTGCCTTTGCTGTCACCGAGATTGAGGTGCACGAACGCCGCGTCCAAGCGCAACGCCGGCATCGCGAGCAGCGTCTCGTGGCCACCACCCGGTGCGGGATACGGGCTGGTCACCGTCTGCAGCTCGCCTTCCCAGAAGTCGAGCACCGAGCTGCCCAGTCCCGCGCGAATCGGCAGGAACGGCAACCGTTGTGCCGCGGCCTGTAGCCCGCAGCGAAGCATGCCTTCGTCCATCTCCCGGGCCTCGATTGCCCCGGCGCTGCGCGCTTTGGCGAACCACGGGTCGTAGAACGGCGGTGAGTCCAGCGAGACGAATCCGTAGTAGACCCGCTTGACCTTGCCTGCGGCGCAGAGCAATCCAAGGTCGGGTCCGCCGTAGGTGACCACGGTCAGATCCTTGACGTCGGTGCGCAGCATGGCGCGTACGAACGCCATCGGCTTGCGCCGTGACCCCCAGCCGCCGATGCCGATGGTCATGCCGCTGCGCAGCCCGGCAACAGCTTCGTCGAGAGTGGTTCGCTTGTCGCTCAAGACTTCTCACCCTTCGCCGTACCGGCGAACGCGTCGCGGTGCTCGTCGGAGACCCCGGCGAGGTTGAGCTCGAACGTAAAGCCTTGTTCCATACGGTAACTCGAGTTGACCCGCTGCACGTCGATCAAGTTGAGCGCCTCCTTGGCCGCGCGGATCACGCGGGTATCTTTGGCGGCGATGTCGCGGGCGACTCGCAGAGCGGCCTCGTCGAGCTCGTCGCGGGAGACCACCTCGTGCACCGAACCGAAGTGGTGCAGGGTCGCGGCGTCCACGGTGGCGGCGGTGAAGAACAACCGCCGCATCATGTGCTGCGGGACCAGTCGCGACAAGTGTGTGGCCGCGCCCAGCGCGCCGCGTTCCACCTCAGGCAACCCGAAGGTGGCGTCGTCGGAGGCCACGATGACGTCGGCGTTGCCGACCAGGCCGATGCCGCCGCCGACGCAGAACCCGTTCACCGCGGCGATCACCGGAACGGCGCATTCGTAGACCGCACGGAAGGCGTGGAAGCAGCCGCGGTTGGCGTCGATCAGCGCGGTGAATCCCTCGGTGCGCTGCATCTCTTTGATGTCGACGCCGGCGTTGAATCCGCGGCCCTCGGCGCGCAGGATCACCGCGTGGGTCTCGGGGTTCGCGCCGGCGGCAGTGATCGCGTCGCCGAGTTCGAACCAGCCGCGCGACGGGATGGCGTTGACGGGCGGGTAGTTGACGGTGACCGCGACTATGCCCGGCTCTGTGCTGGTGGATGTAATGGTCAATTGGCACTTCCTCGTGAAGTTGAGGCCGACTACCTAAGCAAGCACTTGCTTGGTACGCTAGCACAGTGACTCGCGCCGAAGCAGGCCCCCTTTCTGCGGGAGCCATCAATTTAGGATTGGCCGGGCGGGTGGTTTTGGTGACGGGCGGCGTCCGCGGGGTGGGTGCCGGAATCAGTGCGGTATTCGCCGAGCAGGGCGCGACCGTGGTCACCTGCGCGCGCCGCGCCGTCGAGGGGCTGCCGTACGAGTTTCACGCCTGCGATGTCCGCGACGAGGACCAGGTCAAGTCGCTGATCGACGCCATCGTCGACCACCACGGCCGACTCGACGTCGTGGTCAACAACGCCGGCGGATCGCCCTACGTGCCGACCGCGGAGTCCAGCCCGAAGTTCAACCGCAAGATCATCGAGCTCAATCTGATTGGTGCGCTGCTGGTTTCGCAGTTCGCCAATGAGAAGATGCAGGCTCAGCCGGGCGGGGGGTCGATCGTCAACATCTGCAGCCTGAGCGGCCGGCGGCCATCCCCGGGCACCGGCGCGTACGGTGCGGCGAAGGCCGGCCTGGAAAGCCTCACCCAGACGCTGGCGGTGGAATGGGGACCCAAGGTCCGGGTGAACGCCTGCGTGGTCGGCATGGTCGAGACCGAACAGGCCGACTTGTTCTACGGTGACGCCGAGTCGATCGCCGCGATTTCCAAGAACGTGCCACTGGGCCGGCTGGCCAAGCCCGAGGATGTCGGTTGGGCCGCAGCGTTTTTGGCGTCCGACGCGGCGTCTTACATCAGCGGTGCTTCACTCGAGGTGCACGGGGGCGGCGAGCCGCCGCACTATCTGGCCACCACGAACGCCAGCGCGATCAAGTAGAGGATCCGAGGAGAATGGGCAGCTAATGGGAATAGTCGACGGCCGTGTCGTCATCGTCACCGGAGCGGGCGGCGGGATCGGTCGCGCGCACGCACTGGCCTTCGCGGCCGAAGGTGCGCGCGTAGTCGTCAACGACATTGGTGTGGGTCTCGACGGATCACCGGCAAGCGGCGGCAGTGCCGCGCAGAGCGTGGTGGACGAGATCACTGCTGCCGGTGGCGAAGCCGTCGCCAACGGATCCAACATCGCGGACTGGGAGCAAGCCGCCGCGCTGGTTCAGACCGCGGTCGACACATTCGGCGGACTCGACGTCCTGGTGAACAACGCCGGCATTGTTCGCGATCGGATGATGGCCAACACCAGCGAGGAAGAGTTCGACGCCGTCATCGCCGTACACCTCAAGGGTCACTTCGCCACGATGCGTCACGCCGCGTCGTACTGGCGAGGACTGTCCAAAGAGGGCAAAACCGTTGACGCACGGATCATTAACACCAGTTCGGGTGCGGGCCTGCAGGGCAGCGTCGGGCAGGGCAACTACAGCGCCGCCAAGGCCGGCATCGCGGCCATGACACTGGTCGCCGCCGCCGAAATGGGCCGATACGGCGTGACGGTCAACGCGATCGCGCCGTCGGCCCGGACCCGCATGACCGAGACTGTCTTCGCGGAGATGATGGCAACGCAGGACCAGGCTTTCGACGCGATGGCACCGGAAAACGTTTCGCCCATTGTCGTTTGGCTGGGCAGCGTCGAATCACGCGACGTCACCGGGAAGGTCTTCGAGGTCGAGGGAGGCAAGATCCGCGTCGCGGAGGGCTGGGCGCACGGCCCACAGATCGATAAGGGCGACCGTTGGGATCCCGCCGAGCTTGGGCCGGTCGTTGCCGACCTGCTGGCCAAGGCGCGCCCGCCGGTCCCGGTGTACGGGGCCTAGCACGGTCGACAGCCCGGCGGGTAGGCGCGCGATCGCGCGTCCCTTCGTTAGAGACGATCGAAACGGCCTGCGCGGATCCCTTTGACGAGTCGACGCTATTTCTGGCGGCTCGAACACCAATGTCGTATTGTCAGTGGGTCCTTGGTCCCTTCGCTTTGATGCTCAGCAACTCCCGAACTTTGCCGGGACGTCGTCCCTGAAAAACGCGAATACGACGCAATCGTTGAAATACGGCACGACGGGCGTATCTCGTGCGGCGTGCCCGATTGAAAAGTGGGTCTGTGATGACGCAACCCTTGACCGCCCCAACCCGAGTTGTACGGGATTATTTACATAATTCGTTGGCGTGGAATGATTTTCTTGCCCAGGGCGGCCTGGTCGACGGCGACGTCGTCATCGTCACTCCGGTCAAGGCCGGCACGACGTGGACCCAGCGGATCATCCAGCAGATATTGCATGACGGGGAGGAGACCGAGGGCAGTCTGTCGGACACTTCGCCGTGGCTCGAATCCAGCTGGGGTGATCGCGACGGGATGCTCGACGTGCTCAAGCGACAGCTGGAGGCGGGCAGCAGGCGAGTCATCAAGTCGCACCTGCCCGCAGATGCCCTGCCTGTTGCCCCGCAGGCCCGGTACGTGTTTGTCGGCAGGAACGGTAAGGACGCCGCGATCAGTCTTCACAACATGATCTATCACTACTCCGAGTCGACAATGGCGAAAATCAACCGGATCTACGCCCAGTGGTCGAGTAGTCCGACGCCGTTGGTGATTCCCGAGGATATGCAAGCATTCTTCGATCTGTGGCTCGACACCGGCGGCTATGGCTGTTCGGACCTGTTCGACATCGTGCGGTCATGGTGGAAGCTGCGCGGCGAGCCAAACGTATTGCACCTGCACTACCGCGAACTCACGGACGACCTCACCGGTCAGATCGCCCGGATCGCCGCGTTCTTGGGTATCGACCCCGCGTCGTTGCGCATGGACGTCATTGCCGAGCATTGCTCGTTCGACTATATGAGCGGCCGGGCGGAAAAGATGGCGCCGTTCAACGGAGCGCACATGTCCAGCGCCAAAGCCTTCTTCGCCAAAGGGCCCAAGCGCGATTACCGCGACGAGCTCACGGCCGCGCAAATCGCGCGCTTCGACCAGGTCGCATTGCACGAGCTGGGCGTGCCGTGCGCGAGCTGGCTGGAAACAGGCGAACTCTCCGTCACCGGCTAACCGGTGCGGTAACGCTGCCGGACACCGCCAGCCGATCGAGGTCGTCATCCCAATCACGTTGCACCAGAACACCATCGGCGATGCGCCGCAGGGCGGCGTCGAACTCCTCGTCATCGGGAAGCTCCACGGACCCAGACGACACGGCCAGATGCTCGACGAGCCGCCGCCGGACGAGGCCCGCCAGGGAGTCGACGTGCCGCAGTCCGTCCGCGGTCAGGGCGAGCCGGTCGCCGTCGCGTGACGCATAACCGGTTTCGACGAGGCGGTCGAAGAGGGGTTGGAGAACTTGAGGGGGTAGGTGGAGGTGTGTGGCGATGTCGGCGAGTCGGGCCGCCTCGAACCATCGCTCGTACTGGTAAATCCGCAACACTCCCCACAGCCCGGCGACGTCGAGCGTACAACCCGGCTGCTCGGCGAGATCGCCCAATGGCAGCTCAGGTGCCTCGTCCAGCAGGCGTCCGACCGCGATCTCCAAAACATCCTGGGGCGTCTTGATTCTCGGCACCGCGAAGCCGTCTCCCAGGCAGCTCGGGCTGTCATGGATCGCGTTCAGGGGAGCCTCGCGCAGAAACAGCGCGAGGACGAATCCCACCAGCGCGATGAAGGCCGCGCACAGAAACACTTGCCCCAGCGACCCGGCGTACGCCCGCACCACCGAGGCCGCGACGTCCTGGGGGAGCCGATGCAGAGCGGCCGGCGAATGCATGGCCTCGACGGGCACGCCACGGGACGCCAAGGTTGAGCCGATGCGCCGGTTCAGGAAGTTGGCGAACAGCGCGCCGAATATCGCCGCGCCGAAAGCCCCGCCGACCAAACGGAAGAACGTCACGCCCGAGGTGGCCAGGCCCAGGTCCTCGAAACGGGAAGTGCTTTGCACGATCAGGATCAGCACCTGCATGGAGAAGCCGATCCCGGCACCCAGGATGACGAGGTAGCAGAACTGCACCAGCCAGGGCGTCGACTCGTCCATCCGCGCCATCAGCAAGAAGCCGATGGCCATCAATGCCGTGCCGGCGAGCGGAAAGATCTTGTACCGGCCGGTCCGGCCGACCAGGGTGCCCGCGGCCAGCGAGGTGGTCAGCAGCCCGACCACCATGGGCAGCGTGCGCAGGCCCGAGGTGGTCGGCGAGACACCGCCGACGTAGCGCAGGTACATGGGCACGAAAGTGAGCGCGCCCAACATGGCGAAACCGACCAGCAACGACAGCAGGGAGCACACCGAGAACACCGGGCTGCGAAACAGTCGGGGCGGCAGGATGCCCGCGGGGGCCCGGCTTTCCACCCGGACGAAGACGAGCAGCGCCACCGCGGCACCGACGAACAGCGCGATGATTGGCGCCGAGCCCCACGGATACGTGGTTCCGCCCCAACTCGTGGCCATGATCAAAGCCGTAGTGGCCAGGGCGATCACCACGATGCCGACGTAATCGATGGCCGGTTTCGGGCGCCGGGGCAGCGCGGGGATAGTCGCGGCGGCTACCGCGAGAACCGCGATGGACGTCGGCACGTTGACCCAGAAGGCCCACCGCCAGTTCAGGTAGTCGGTGAAGAAGCCGCCGAGCAACGGGCCGGCGACGGTGGCGACGCCGAAAACCGCCCCGAGGATGCCCTGATAGCTGCCGCGGTCCCGGATCGGGAACACCTCACCGACCAGTGCCGCGGCGGTCACTGACGTCGCCCCCGCGCCGATACCCTGCACCACCCGCGAAAGTGCCAACATGGTCATCGTTTCGGAGGACGCGCACAGCACCGAGCCGATCAGAAAGACCACGACGGCACTTTCCAGCACCCGCTTGCGGCCCAACAGGTCCCCGAGCTTGCCGGCTGCCGGTACGACGACGATGCCCCCGAGCAGATAAGCGGCCACGGCCCACGATTGCTGACCGGAGCCGCCCAGGTCTTCCACGATCGTCGGCAATGCGGGCACCACCATTGCCTGGTCCATCGCCGCGATCAACACACCGAGCGAAAGCGCCGCGAAAATGACGCCGCGTCGCGTCGGGCTGATGGTCGGTGTGCAGGGGAATCGGGCCGCGGAATCGGAAATCGAGGGTGCGGCTGGTCTCGTCATCACTGCGCTCCCGTCGATGTTGGAGCCACGCATGGGTCCGCTACGTTCGTTGTAGCAGTTGGGATGCGGTCGTGTCCTGTTGTCGCGGCTATCCAGCGACGGGATGCGATCGGTAGGGGGCCCAGGTCTAGGGGTCGCAGATGACGACCGGGATCACCCGCTCGGTCCACGACCGGTAGTCGCCGAATGACGGGTACATGGCGTCCAACTTCGGCCAATATTCTTCCCGCTCCGCCTCGGTGGCATCGCGTGCCGTCAACTGCAGGACTTCGTCCTTAATCTGCACCGAGACTTTGGGATTGGCCTTGAGGTTGAGGTACCACATCGGGTGCTTGTCGCTACCGCCCCTCGACGCGACCAGGATCACGCGGTTGCCCTCGCGCAGGTAGAGCAGCGGGCTCACCCGGGGCTCACCGGTCTTGCGCCCGGTCGTGGTGAGCAGAGCGACTGGCGCCTTCTGGAACACGCCGCCGAGTTTTCCGTTGCTGCGCTTGTAGATCCACGTGTTGCCCTTCGACATCCACTTGATGAAGAAGCCGACGACGGGTGAGTTGAGAGATTTGGGTTTTTCCATGACGTCCTCTGTGCTCAATCTGGCCGTCTCCGCCGCGCCCCGCTCCGCGGGACCCGTCGTCACCGGCTGTGCTGAATGAAGGGGTGAAACCGGACCCTGATGTGGTGGATTTCCGCTTGCCCGCTCGGACTTTCGGCGGGGATCACGAACGTCTCGTCAACGCGTGCGCCGACGCGGCGTCCACCGAACGCCGCCTTGGTCAACACGTTGTATTCGGCACACACCTCGTCGCCGTTGATGGAATAGTCCGGCGGCGTGGTCCCGGCGAGCAGCCGGTACTGGAATCCGCGATTGAGGCTGCGCCGCAGGTGATTTCCGGAGAAGCCGTTCTTGAATCCCTGCTCGATGCGGGTGCATCCCACCGCGAACGGAACCGCATCGCCGGCATGGCTGACAAGCGCGTCGATATATGCCTGCGCGGCCGCGATGCGGCTCTCCTTACCGACGTGCACCGAGGAGTTAGATGCGTTCGATGATGGTGCCGGTGGACAGCGCGCCGCCCGCGCACATCGTGATCAGCGCGGTGGTCTGATCCGTGCGCTCCAGTTCGTGCAGCGCCGTGGTGATCAGGCGGCTGCCGGTGCTGCCGACCGGGTGGCCGAGCGCGATCGCGCCGCCGTTGACGTTGACCTTGTCCATGTCGGGGTTGTGCACCCGCGCCCAGGACAGCACCACCGAGGCGAACGCCTCGTTGATCTCGGTGATGTCGATGTCGCCCATCTTCATGCCGGCCTTTTCCAGCACCTTGGCCGTCGACTGCACTGGGCCGTCCAGGTGGTAGTAGGGCTCGGCGCCGACCAGCGCCTGGCTGATGATGCGGGCCCGCGGCTTCAGGCCCAGCGCCTTGGCCTTGTCCTCGTCCATCCACAGCACCGCCGCCGCGCCGTCGGAGATCTGCGACGACGTACCCGCCGTGTGGATCCCGCCCTCGATCACCGGCTTCAGCGACGCCAGGCCCTCCAGCGTTGTCTCGCGCAGGCCCTGGTCCTTGGTCACGACGTGACGATCGCTGGTCGGCCGCTTGTTCTCGTCGAGCACGGGCGCCTCGATGCCGCTGATCTCGCGTTCGAACCGGCCTTCGGCCCACGCCCGCTGGGCCTTGCGCTGCGAGTCGAAACCGAACTGGTCGATGTCCTCACGCGTGATGCCGCGACGCTTGGCGATGCGCTCGGCGGCGGTGAACTGATCCGGCAGATCGATGTCCCACGACGCCGGCCGCAGGATCCCGCGGTCGGGGCCCGCGTTGGCGCCCAGCCCGACCCGGCTCATCGCCTCGATGCCGCACGCGATGCCGATGTCGATGGCACCGGCGGCGATCAGCCCGGCGATCAGGCCGTTGGCCTGCTGGCTGCTGCCGCACTGGCAGTCGACGGTCGTCGCGCCGACGTGGTCGGGCAGGCCGGCGACGAGCCAACTGACGCGCGTGATGTTGTTGGACTGCTCGCCGAACTGCGTGACGCAGCCGCCGATGACTTGTTCGACGTCGCCGGCTTGGAAACCAGACGAGCTACCGGCTTTCTCCACGAGAGCCTTCTGCGTAGCCCCGAGCAACTCGGTGGCGTGCAGACCGGACAGCCAACCGTTTCGCTTGCCGATGGGGCTGCGAGTGGCTTCGACGATGACAGGGTTACCCATTCCGTCAGGCTAGAACACGTTTCATTAGTCTGACAAGCGAGGATGCCTGGGCGGCTTTTATCAGCGCAGGAGGCGTGTTTTACTGGCACTAGAACACGTTGCAATTAGTGTTGCAAAGGAGCGCACGGTACATGGCACCCCCCAACATTCCCGCAGACTTCGACTTTCTGGACCCCGACGTCAACCTGGCCGGGTTGCCGGTCGCGGAGCTCGCCGAGCTACGCAAGGCCGAGCCCATTCACTGGGTGGACATCCCGGGCGGTTCGGGCGGCTTCGAGGACAACGGTTACTGGATCGTCACCAAGCACGCCGACGTCAAGGAGATCTCCCGCCGCAGTGACGTCTTCTCGAGCTGGCAGAACGGTGCGATCCCGACCTGGCCGCCGGAGATGAAGCGTGAGCAGGTGGAGCTGCAGCGCAGCGTCATGCTGAACATGGACGCCCCGCACCACACCCGGCTGCGCAAGATCATCTCCCGCGGGTTCACGCCGCGGGCCATCGGCCGCCTGGAAGCCGAGCTCGCTCAGCGCGCGGAGAACATCGCCAAGACGGCCGCTGCGGAGGGTAGCGGTGACTTCGTCGAACAGGTCTCGTGTGAGCTGCCGCTGCAGGCCATCGCGGGTCTGCTCGGGGTTCCGCAGGAGGACCGCGACAAGCTGTTCCGCTGGTCCAACGAGATGACCGGGGGCACCGACCCCGAGTACGCCACCGTAGACCCGGCGCAGTCGTCGATGGAGTTGATCACCTACGCGATGGCGATGGCGGCCGAGCGCAACGAGAACCCCACCGACGACATCGTCACCACGCTCGTCCAGGCCGATATCGACGGCGAGAAGCTCTCCGACGACGAATTCGGCTTCTTCGTGGTGATGCTCGCGGTCGCGGGGAACGAGACCACCCGCAACTCGATCACCCACGGCATGATCGCGATGGCGAACAACCCGGATCAGTGGGAGCTGTTCAAAAAGGAGCGTCCGTCGACCACCGCGGACGAGATCATCCGGTGGGCCACCCCGGTGTCGGCCTTCCAGCGCACCGCCAACGAGGACGTCGAGCTCGGTGGTGTGCTGATCAAGAAGGGGCAGCGAGCGGTGATGTCCTACCGGTCGGCCAACTTCGACGAAGAGGTCTTCGACGAACCGCACTCGTTCAACATCCTGCGCGACCCGAATCCGCACGTCGGCTTCGGCGGCACCGGTGCGCACTACTGTATCGGCGCGAACCTGGCCCGCATGACGATCAACCTGATCTTCAATGCCGTGGCCGACCAGATGCCCCACCTGAAACCGCTTTCGGAGCCCGAGCGGTTACGATCCGGGTGGCTCAACGGCATCAAGCACTGGCAGGTCGACTACACCGGAAAGAGCGCGGTTGCCAACTGATGGACTTCGATCTCACTGCAACGCAGCAGGCTGTCGCGGACGTGGCCACGTCGGTTCTCGAAAAGGATTTGGGCTGGGATGCTTTGGTGCGCGGTGGCGTGACGGCGCTGCCGGTGCCGGAACGCCTTGGCGGTGACGGCGTGGGCCTGGCCGAGGTCGCCACGGTTTTGACCGAGGTCGGCCGGCGCGGTGCGATCACGCCGGCTCTGGCCACGTTGGGCTTCGGCGTGGTGCCGCTGGTGGATCTGGCCTCCGACGAACAGCAGGACCGGTTCCTGGCCGGCTTGGTAAACGGGGCCAAGGGCGGGGTGCTGACCGCGGCGCTCAACGAGCCCGGTTCGGCGCTGCCGGACCGGCCCGCCACCACCTTCGCCGACGGGCGGTTGTCCGGAACGAAAGTCGCTGTGGCATATGCCGAACAAGCGGATTGGATCATCGTGACGGCCGACAACGCGGTGGTCGTGGTGTCGCCGAAGGCCGAAGGCGTCGAGCTGGTTCGCACGCCGACGTCAAATGGTTCCGACGAGTACACGGTGACGTTCGCCGCGGTCGCGGTTCCCGACACCGACGTGCTGGCCGGCGCCACCGCGCGCCGCATCAATGAACTGGTGCTCGCGGCGATCGGCGCCTTCACCGACGGGCTGGTGGCCGGTGCGCTGCGGCTGACCGCCGACTACGTGGCCGGGCGCAAGCAGTTCGGCAAGCCGCTGTCGACCTTCCAGACCGTGGCAGCGCAGCTGGCCCAGGTCTACATCGCCTCGCGCACCATCGGTTTGGCCGCGAAGTCGGTGGTGTGGCGGCTGTCTGAGGGCCGCGACGCCGACGACGATCTCGATGTGCTCGGATACTGGATCGCGTCGCAGGCCCCCCCGGTGATGCAGACCTGCCATCATTTGCACGGCGGCATGGGCATGGACATCACCTATCCGATGCACCGGTACTACTCCACGATCAAAGACCTGTCCCGGCTGCTGGGCGGGCCGTCTCATCGCCTCGATCTGGTTGGAGCGCAATGTTCATAGACCTGACTCCCGAGCAGCGTGCGCTGCAAGCGGAGCTCCGCGAATACTTCTCGAATCTGATTACGCCCGAAGAGGCGAAGGCGATGGAGTCCGACCGTCACAACGAGGCCTATCGCGCGGTGATCCGGCGGATGGGCCAGGACGGGAAGCTGGGGGTCGGTTGGCCAAAAGAGTTCGGCGGCTTGGGCTTCGGCCCGATCGAGCAGTCGATCTTCGTCAACGAGGCGCATCGCGCCGACGTGCCGTTGCCCGCGGTGACGCTGCAGACGGTCGGTCCCACCCTGCAGCAGTACGGCAGCGAGTTGCAGAAGAAGAAGTTCCTGCCGGCCATCCTCGCCGGTGAGGTGCACTTCGCGATCGGCTATAGCGAACCCGAGGCGGGAACCGATCTGGCCTCGCTGCGCACGTCGGCCGTGCGCCAGGGCGACGAGTACATCGTCAACGGCCAGAAGATGTGGACCACCGGAGGGCATGACGCCGACTACGTTTGGCTGGCATGCCGCACCGACCCGGAAGCCGTGAAGCACAAGGGTATTTCGATCCTGATCGTCGACACCAAGGATCCCGGCTTTTCCTGGACGCCGGTCATCCTGTCCGACGGTGCCCACCACACCAATGCGACGTACTACAACGACGTGCGGGTGCCGGTCGACATGCTCGTCGGCGAGGAGAACGGTGGCTGGCGGCTGATCACCACGCAGCTCAACAACGAGCGGGTGATGCTGGGTCCGGCTGGCCGCACGGCGGGCATTTACGATCGCCTGCATGCGTGGGCGTCCAAGCCGGGCGGAAACGGGGTCACGCCGATCGACCACGATGACGTCAAGCGCGCGCTCGGCGAGATCTACTCGATGTGGCGCGTCAACGAGCTGCTCAACTGGCAGGTGGCCGCGGCCGGCGAGGAAATCAACGTCGCGGATGCCGCGTCGACGAAAGTCTTTGGTACCGAGAGCATTCAGCGTATCGGTCGACTGGCCGAGGAGATCGTCGGCAAATACGGCAACCCGGCCGAGTCGGACACCGCCGAGCTGCTCGAATGGCTGGACTCGCAGACCAAGCGCAACCTGGTGATCACCTTCGGCGGAGGTGTGAACGAAGTGATGCGCGAGATGATCGCGGCGGCCGGCCTCAACGTGCCGAGGGTGCCTCGATGACCGATATCCAGGAAGCGGTCGCGGAAATCACCGCCACCGTTGTCGCCGCGCCGCGCGACGCCCGGGATCCGGTGAACCAGCCCATCATCAACAACTGGGTCGAGGCCCTCGGCGACGCCAACCCGATCTATGTCGACGAGGCCGCCGCCAAGGCCGCGGGTCATCCGGGAATCGTGGCTCCGCCGGCCATGATTCAGGTGTGGACGATGTTCGGCCAGGGTGGGGAACGTCCGACCGACGACCCCATGGGCCCGATCATGCAGCTGTTCGATGACGCCGGCTACATCGGCGTGGTCGCGACCAACTGCGAGCAGACCTACCACCGATATCTACGCCCGGGCGAGCGGGTCACGATCCACTCCGAGATGCGCGACGTCGTCGGCCCGAAGCAGACCGGGCTCGGTGAGGGCTGGTTCATCAACCAGCACATCACCTGGCGGGTGGGTGACGAGGACGTCGCCGAGATGGCCTGGCGCATCCTGAAATTCAAACCTCGCGAGGATGCGGCTGCCGCCTCCGTCCCCGCGGACCTGGACGCCGATGCCATGATGCGTCCGGCGATGTCGCGTGACACCGCCTTCTTCTGGGAAGGCGTCAAAGCCCACGAATTGCGCATCCAGCGGCGGCCCGACGGCAGCCTGCAGCACCCGCCGGTGCCGGCCGTGTGGCAGGACAAAGCCGACCCCATCGACTTCGTGGTGGCCAGCGGTCGTGGCACGTTGTACAGCTACGTGGTGCACCACGCGCCGAAGGTGCCCGGTCGCACACCGCCCTTCGTGATCGCGCTGGTCGAACTGGAAGAGGGCGTTCGGATGCTCGGCGAGCTGCGCGGGGTCGACCATGCCGCGATCAAGATCGGAATGCCGGTTCGCGCAACCTATATCGACTTCCCGGCCGGTGAGTCCGGCCCGCAGTGGAGCCTGTACGCCTGGGAGCCGGACGCATGAGCGCACCTGTTGTGGAAGTGGGCACCATCCTGCCCGAACTCAAGCTGGAGGGTTCGCCGACATTCATCATCTCAACGGCGCTGGCCACCAGGGACTTTCAGGATGTACACCATGACCGGGACCTGGCGCAGGCCAAGGGTTCCAAGGACATCTTCGTCAACATTCTGACCGATACGGGACTGGTACAGCGCTACGTCACCGACTGGGCGGGACCGACGGCGCTGATCAAATCGATCGGGCTGCGGCTGGGAGTGCCGTGGTATGCCTACGACACCGTTACCTTCTCCGGTGAGGTGACCGCCGTCGAGGATGGCCTGATCACGTTGAAGGTGTTCGGCCGCAACAGTCTTGGTGACCACGTCATCGCGAACGTGACGCTCACGATCGGGGGTGCCTGATGTTGTCGGGTAAGGCCGCGATCGTTGGCATCGGTGCCACCGACTTCTCCAAGGACTCCGGCCGCAGTGAGCTAAGGCTGGCGGCCGAGGCGGTTCTGGATGCGTTGGACGACGCGGGCCTGCGCCCGTCCGACGTGGACGGACTGACCACGTTCACGATGGACACCAACAACGAGACCGCGGTCGCGCGTGCGGTCGGCATCGGCGACCTGAAGTTCTTCGCCCAGACCGGCTACGGCGGTGGCGCCGCGTGCGGGACCATCCTGCATGCGGCGATGGCCGTGGCGACCGGTGTGGCCGACGTCGTCGTCGCCTACCGCGCGTTCAACGAACGCTCGGGCATGCGATTCGGCCAGGTGCAGACCAGGCTGGTGGGAAATGCCGGCGTGCAGGCTGATTCGACCGCTGCCGACAACTCGTTCTCGTATCCGCATGGGTTGTCGACGCCGGCGGCGCAGGTCGCGATGATCGCCCAGCGGTATATGCACTGGTCCGGGGCGACCAGCCGCGACTTCGGCGCCATCTCGGTGGCCGACCGCAAGCACGCCGCCAAGAACCCCAAGGCTTACTTTTACGAGAAGCCGATAACCATTGAGGACCACCAGAATTCGCGCTGGATCGCCGAGCCGCTGCGGCTGCTGGACTGCTGCCAGGAGACCGACGGAGCCGTCGCAATCGTGGTGACGTCGCCGGAGCGGGCGAAGGACCTCAAGCAGCGACCGGCGATCATCGAGGCCGCGGCTCAGGGGTCCAGCCCCGACCAGTACACGATGGTCAGTTACTACCGCCCCGAATTGGGTCTACCCGAGATGGGGTTGGTCGGTCAGCAGATGTGGCAGCAATCCGGTCTCAAGCCGACCGACATCCAGACTGCGATTCTTTACGACCACTTCACGCCCTTCACGCTGATTCAGTTGGAGGAGTTGGGTTTCTGCGGTCGCGGCGAGGCCAAGGACTTCATCGCCAACGGTGCGGTCGAGGTGGGCGGGCGGCTGCCCATCAACACCCACGGCGGCCAACTCGGCGAGGCCTACATCCACGGCATGAACGGCATCGCGGAGGGTGTGCGGCAGCTGCGGGGCACTTCGGTTAACCCGGTGCCCGACGTCGAGCATGTTCTCGTCACCGCCGGAACAGGTGTGCCCACCTCTGGCCTAATCCTCGGCTAACCCTTTTCCCATCGCGAGCGCCCGGCTAGCGGGGCGCTCGCGGCACAACGCCCGGCTAGCTGGGCACTCGGCGGCTGAAGTGACGTCGGTCGTAGGGCATGCGACGCTGCGGCGATGCGCGAGCCATTTGTCGGGAGCGAAGCCGTCGCCTGTGGACTACTGACCAAGAGCCAGTTGGAAACGCGCCACGTCCGGCTGTTTCGCGGAGTCTACATCGACCGCGATGCTGAGCTCACTGCCGCGGTACGCGCCAAGGCCGCCTGGTTGTGGACCGGCCGCCGGGGAATTGTGGCAGGGTTCTCGGCCGCCGCACTGCACGGAAGCAGATGGGTCGATGACAGGAGAGCTGTGGAGATGATCCACAACTACCACCATTGCCCGGCAGGGATACAGCTGCATAGAGACGTCGTCGGATTGGATGAAATCGACATGATAGGCGGTGTAGCTGTTACATCGCCGACGAGAACAGCGCTGGACCTCGGCTGCTGGTATCCGACGACGACCGCGGTTGCAGGTATCGATGCGTTGGCCAAAGCGGCAGAGGTCAAAGCAGCCGACGTCGAGCTGTTGGCCCGCAGGTATGCGGGACGCCGGGGCATCGCGCGAGCACGCCGGGCCGCGGACCTGTTCGATGCCGGGGCGCAGTCGCCGAAAGAGTCGTGGCTTCGCGTCGTGCTGATCGAGGCGGGCCTGCCGCGGCCACAGACACAGATCCCGGTGCTCGACGAGTTCGGCGGTGTTTTCGCGTATTTGGACTTGGGGTGGGAACACATCAAAGTCGCTGTGGAATACGACGGAGAGCAGCACCGTAATGATCGTCGGCAATACACCTGGGACATACGACGACAGGAACGACTAGAGCGTCGCGGCTGGATAGTCGTACGGGTGGTCGCTGGGGACCGGCCTGGCGACATCGTTCGCAGGGTTCGCTCCGCCTGCGCTGGCCGAGCGCCCGGCTAGCGGGGCGCTCGCACTCTTGGGCCCGGCTAGCCGGGCGTTCGGCACAAAACGCGCCGAAGGCATAAAAGACTTAGGCGTAAAAGACTTAGGCCGGGATGAGCTCGACGCCGCTGAGCACTACCGCGTTGTCGCGGGCCGGCGCGACAACGCTGGCCACGAAACGGTTGTCGTCTTTCCAGATGCCGACCTTGAGCGTCTCGCCCGGGAACGCGACACCGGCAAAGCGCGCCCCGTAAGCGGCCACGGCCGAGGCATCGCCGTCCAGCAGCGCGTCGGTGATGGCCTTGCAGGTCATCCCGTAGGTGCACAGGCCATGCAGAATCGGCTGGGGAAAGCCTGCGGCAGCAGCGAATTCGGGGTCGGAGTGCAGCGGATTGCGGTCGCCGCACAGCCGGTACAGCAGCGCCTGCTGCGGCAGGATCGGCACGTCGACCTCGAGGTCGGCAGCCCGATCGGGTGCCCCGTCCGATGACCCGCCCCCTGAAGGCCCGCGCTCGCCGCCGAATCCGCCCTCACCGCGGGCGAAGATCGACCGCCGCTGCGTCCACAGCACGGTGCCGTCGGGCGCGGTCGCCGTCGTCTCGCTCCAGATCACCGCGGCCTTGCCCTTGTCCCAGATATCGGTGAAACGGGTGACGGCGGTGGCCGAACCCGACGGTGGCAGCGGCCCGGGCACCTCGATGCGCTCGCTGGCGTGCAGCACCTTGCTCAGCTCGATGTCGATGCCGGGGAATTGCACCGTCGGCGGCTTGGTCATGTGGAAGGACGCCGCGACATTGCCGAAAGTCGGCAGCACCTGGGGGGTTTCGTCGACCAGATAGCGCAGCTCGCGCGGATCCATGGGGTCGGCGCCCGCGCCCAGCCCAAGGTGATACAGCTGGATATCGCTACTGGACCAAGAGAATTCAAGCGGCTCCAGCTCGGCGGCCAGTGCGACGTCTACATCGATCGGCATGTCAGTTCTCTCCTGCGATGTGCAGCGCGGCGAGGTACCCGAAGGTCATCGCCGGCCCAATGGTGCCGCCCGGACCCGGATAGGTGTGCCCCATCACCGGTGCACTGACGTTACCCGCCGCGTAGAGGCCGTCGATGATGCTGCCGTCGTCGCGCAGCGCGCGGCCGTGGACATCGGTGCGGATACCGCCCTTGGTCCCCAGATCGCCGGGCACCATCTTGGCGGCGTAATACGGCGCATGGGTGAGCTCGCCGAGGTTCGGGTTGGGCTTGTTGGTGGGGTCGCCGTAATACCTGTCATAAGCGCTCTCACCGCGGCGGAAGTCCTCGTCGACTCCGGAGCGGGCAAAGGCGTTGAACCGCGCCACGGTCGCGGTGAACTCGGCGACCGGTAAGCCGGCTTGCGAGGCCAGCTCCTCGAGTGTGTCGGCCTTGATGATGACGCCTGATTCCATCCACTTGGTCGGAATGCGTTGTCCGGGTTGCAGTCCCGCGAAGATGTAGCGGTCCCGGTACTGCTGGTCGAACACCAGCCACGCGGGAATGTTTTCGCCCGGTCCGGGGCCCTGGCCGAATTCGCCGCCGTACATGTGGTGGCAGGCTTCGACGTAGGGCATCGACTCGTTCATGAACCGCTTGCCCGACATGTTGACGATGATCGACCCCGGCGAGTTGCGCTCCGACAACGCGAACCACGGCGCGCCGACCAGTGGAACCGTCGGGCCCCACCAGGCGTCCTCCATGATATCCAGTGCGGCGCCGAGCTTTTCGCCCGCGATGATGCCGTCACCGGTGTTGGCCTTGGCGCCGACCGTCCACTCGGTGGTGATGGGCGCGCGCTGGTACTTCACCCGCATCTGCTCGTTGTGCTCGAAGCCACCGCTGGCCAGGATCACGCCGCGCCGCGCTCGGATCAGCTGCGGCTCAACCGACTCGGGGTCACCGGTGGTGCGCACATAAACCCCGCGCACGACGCCGTCTTCGACGTACAGATCGGTCAATGCGGTGTTCAGCTGCACCGGAACCCCGGCCTGCTGCAAGCCGATCCGCAACGGACCGATCAGCGCCCGGCCCATGCCGACCAGGTTCTTACCGGTCGCCTTCGCCCACATGGTGCGGGCGCCGACCTTCAAGCTGCGCAGCACCCCCCGCGGGTGTCGCTTCAGCATGTTCAGCCGCACGTAGTCCTGTTGCATCACAACCACATTGAGGGGCACTTTGCCGTATGCCGGCTCGAGTCCGCTCTCGTCGGGACCCAGCCTGCGCGCGTTGAACGGCTTGGGCTCGATCGAACGCCCCTCCGCGCGGCCGCCCGGCGCCTCGGGGTAGTAGTCGGAGTAACGCGGCACCCAGCACATCTTCAACGGGGTGTTCTTCAGCACGAACGACAGCATTTCGGGACCGCGCTGCAGGTAGGTGTCGATGCGCTCCGGCTCGACCACGTCGCCGACGATGCCGTGCAGGTAGGTGCGGGCAGCATCGGGTGTGTCCTTCACCCCGTCGCGCTGGAGGACCTCGTTGTTCGGGATCCAGACGCCGCCCCCTGAGCGTGCGGTGGAGCCGCCGAAATGCGGGGCCTTCTCGATGACTACTGTCGAAAGGCCTCGGTGCGCGGCGGCGAGGGCAGCCACCATGCCGGCTCCGCCGCTGCCGACCACGACGACGTCGTACTCCTGCGCTGTCATGTAGAACACGTTATAGAATTGCCCGGGCTGGCCGCTACCGGCCCGGTCAAACGAACGAGGGGACTTCGGTAAATGCTCAGTGTTGCGACCCGCGACGAGCTGGCAGCCGACCTGGCGCAAGCCGAGCGTAGCCGTGTCCCGATCGCTCCGCTCACCTCCGCTCACCCGGACATCGACGTCGTCGACGCCTACGAGATCCAGCTGATCAACATCCGCCAGCGGGTCGCCGAGGGCGCGCGGGTGCTGGGCCACAAAGTCGGCCTGTCCAGCAAGGCGATGCAACAGATGATGGGCGTCGACGAGCCGGACTACGGTCACCTGCTCGACGAGATGCAGGTGTTCGAGGACGTCCCGGTCAAGGCGGGCAGATTCCTTTACCCGCGGGTGGAGGTTGAGGTCGGCTTCATCCTGGCCGCCGACTTGCCGGGCGCCGAGTGCTCCGAAGAGGACGTGCTGGCGGCCACCGAAGCCCTGGTGCCCTCGATCGAGTTGATCGACACCAGGATCACCGACTGGAAGATTGCGTTGTGCGACACCATCGCCGACAACGCCTCATCGGCCGGTTACGTGCTGGGCAAGGCCCGGGTATCGCCCGCCGACATCGACGTCAAGACGATCGACGCGGTGCTGACCCGCAACGGTGAGGTGATCGCCGAGGGCCGCAGCGATGCCGTGCTGGGCAATCCGGTGACGGCGGTGGCATGGCTGGCCCGCAAGGTGGAGAGCTTTGGGGTGCGGCTGCGTAAAGGTGACGTGGTGCTTCCGGGTTCCTGCACGAAGGCGATCGATGCCCGCCCCGGTGACGACTTCGTCGCCGATTTCACGGGGCTGGGTTCGGTCCATTTGTCGTTCGAATAGGCTTCGGATTAGTTTTGAATCAGTTGATTTAACGCTTCGAAAAAGGAGCATCATGCCGTCAAAGGCGAGTGTGGCGATTGTCGGGTCGGGAAATATCAGCACCGACTTGCTCTACAAGCTGCTGCGATCGGACTGGCTGGAGCCACGCTGGATGGTGGGGATCGACCCGGAAAGCGAAGGCCTGGCGCGGGCCCGCAGGCTGGGTTTGGAGACCACCCACGAGGGTGTGGCCTGGCTGCTGGCCCAGTCCGAGAAGCCTGACCTGGTGTTCGAGGCCACCAGCGCCTACGTGCATCGGGACGCGGCACCGAAGTACGAGGCCGCCGGGATCCGGGCCATCGACCTGACACCGGCCGCGGTGGGCCCGGCGGTCATTCCGCCGGCGAACCTGCGCCAGCACCTGGATGCGCCCAACGTCAACATGATCACCTGCGGCGGCCAGGCCACCATTCCGATCGTCTACGCGGTCTCGCGAGTGGTGACGGTGCCCTACGCCGAGATCGTCGCGTCGGTTTCGTCGGTGTCCGCCGGGCCGGGTACTCGGGCCAACATCGACGAGTTCACCAAGACCACCAGCAAGGGCGTCGAGACCATCGGTGGAGCCCAGCGTGGCAAGGCGATCATCATCCTGAACCCGGCCGACCCGCCGATGATCATGCGCGACACCATCTTCTGCGCTATCCCTGAGGACGCCGACCACGAGGCGATCGCCAAATCCATCCACGACGTGGTCGCCGAGGTGCAGACCTACGTTCCCGGATACCGGCTGCTCAACGAGCCGCAGTTCGACGAACCGTCGGTGGTCAACGGCGGCAACCACGTGGTCACGACGTTCGTCGAGGTCGAGGGTGCCGGCGATTACCTGCCGCCCTACGCCGGGAATCTCGACATCATGACGGCCGCGGCCACCAAGGTCGGCGAAGAGATCGCCAAAGAGCGGGCCTCGGTCTCGGGAGGAGCGCAGGCATGACTACCGATGGCATCTTCTTCAACCCGGTGTGGGACGTCCGGATGACGGACACGTCGCTGCGTGACGGCTCCCACCACAAACGCCACCAGTTCACCAAGGACGAGGTCCAGGCGATCGTGTCGGCCCTCGACGCGGCCGGGGTGCCGGTGATCGAGGTGACCCACGGCGACGGACTGGGCGGCTCGTCGTTCAACTACGGCTTCTCCAAGACTCCCGAGCAGGAGCTGATCAAGCTGGCCGCCGAGACGGCCAAGGAAGCCAAGATCGCGTTCTTGATGCTGCCGGGCGTCGGCACCAAAGAGGACATCAAGGAGGCGCAGAACAACGGTGGCTCGATCTGCCGGATCGCCACCCACTGCACCGAGGCCGACGTGTCGATCCAGCACTTCGGGCTGGCCCGCGAACTCGGCCTGGAAACCGTCGGCTTCTTGATGATGGCGCACACCATCTCGCCGGAGAAGCTGGCCGCGCAGGCCCGGATCATGGCCGACGCGGGCTGCCAGTGCGTCTACGTCGTCGACTCCGCCGGTGCCCTGGTGCTCGACGCGGTCGCCGACCGGGTGAAGGCTCTGGTCGCCGAGCTCGGCGACGACGCTCAGGTGGGTTTCCACGGGCACGAGAACCTCGGGCTCGGCGTGGCCAACTCGGTCGAGGCCGTGCGCGCGGGTGCCAAGCAGATCGACGGCAGCGTGCGCCGCTTCGGCGCGGGGGCGGGCAACGCGCCGGTCGAGGCCCTGATCGGCGTCTTCGACAAGATCGGCGTCAAGACCGGCATCGACTTCTTCGACATCGCCGACGCCGCCGAGGATGTGGTGCGCCCGGCCATGCCGGCCGAGTGCCTGCTCGACCGCAACGCGCTGATCATGGGTTACTCCGGGGTCTATTCGAGCTTCCTCAAGCACGCCGTCCGTCAGGGGGAGCGTTACGGAGTCCCGGCCCACGAGCTGTTGCACCGCGCCGGCCAGCGCAAGCTGATCGGCGGCCAGGAAGACCAGCTGATCGACATCGCGCTGGAGATCAAGCGCGAACGGGAAACCCCCGCGGTCACGCCCTGACAACACTGCCTTCGAGCACGGATAGGGCACAGGTTGCTCTCAAACACAGTCGGGGCACAGCCCGGGCACAGCCGCCGCGCGTAGCGTCGCGCGCATGAGGACGACATCCAACACGAACGGCATGGGTCGCCGCGGACTGTACGGCCTGATCGCCGGGGGGCTACTCACCGCAACCGCTGCCACCGTGATCGCGCTGCCGGTCGCAAGCGCGGATCCGTGCAATCAGACCGTGGGGCAATCCATCGACGCGTACCTGTCGCGGCATCCCGACGTGAAGGCCACGCTGTCCGCCAAGTCTCAGGCGGAGGGCGGCGGCCCCAACGTCATGGACTACCTGAGTCGGCATCCGGATGTCCGTCAGCATCTGATCGACCTGTCCCAGCAGTGCACCTCGTAGCGAGCGGGCGGGGTTAATCTTTCAAGTCGGTAAACCCCGGCGGCGACGCGCGGGAATGTTCGCCATTGACGAAAAAGTAGAACACGTTCTAGCGTCTAGGCGTGTTCTCTCACTCTCTCACCGATGCGATCGCCGAAGCCGAGAAGCTCGTCGCCGCCGCACCGCACATCGAGACCGAAGCCGACCTGCTCGAAGGACTGCAGTATCTGGCCGGCGGTATCTCGGCGTGTATCCATCTGGCGTTCGACTACGACCGGGATCACCCGTTCCTGCAGTCGGGCACCGGGCCGTTCACCAAGATGGGTCTGGACAATCCCGACACCCTGTACTTCGGCACCCGCGTGCACGCCGACCACGACTACGTGGTCACCGGGGTCCGCGGTACCACCACCGACTTGAGCTTCCAGCTGCTCGGTGGTGAGTACACCGACGACAACGTGCCCGCCAGCCAGGCCGCGTTCGACGACCGTGAACTGGAGATCGCCGCCGACGGCACCTTCGAGTGGCGGGTGCGGCCGACCAGCAATGGGCAGCTGGTGATGCGTGAGGTGTACGGCGACTGGTCAGCTCAGCGCGGCACGCTGGCGATTTCCCGGCTGGACACCGCCGGCACCGCCCCGCCGCCACTTACCCGTGAACTCATCGAAAAGCGTTACGCCACAGCCGGAAAGCAGCTGGTGCAGCGGGTGAAGACCTGGCTGCAATTCCCGCAGTGGTTCTACCTGAATCTGCCCGTCAACACGATGGTGGCGCCGCGGTTGACCCCGGGTGGGCTGGCGACCCAGTATTCGTCGGTGGGTCACTACGACCTGAATCCCGACCAGGCGCTGATCATCACCATTCCGGTTAGCGACGCGCCCTATCTCGGCTTCCAGCTCGGCAGCCTGTGGTACATCTCGCTGGACTACATCAACCACCAGACCTCGCTGAACAACACTCAGGCACAGGCGGATCCGGACGGCAAGGTCCGCATCGTCGTTGCCGACGGGAATCCGGGTGTGACCAACTGGGTCGAGACCCTGGGGCACCGACGCGGGTATCTGCAGTTCCGCTGGCAGCGGGTGTCGCGCGAGCTGACCGATGCCGACGGGCCGACCGTGGAGCTGGTCGACCTCGACGCGGTAGCGAGCAAGTTGCCGTATTTCGACCACAACAAGATTTCCGAGGACGATTGGCGTGCACGAATCGCGTTGCGCCAGCAACAAATTCAAGCAAGGATGCTGGGGTGACGATGTCAGGGATGCTCAAGAAGAAGGTGGTCGTCATCAGTGGCGTCGGACCGGGTCTTGGTACCACGCTGGCACACCGATGTGCCCGCGACGGGGCCGATCTGGTACTTGCGGCACGCACCGCCGAGCGGCTCGAAGAGGTCGCCCAGCAACTCAAGGACGCCGGCCACCAGGCGCTGGCGGTATCGACGGACATCACCGACGACGATCAGGTGAACAATCTCGTCGAACAGACGATGGCGACCTACGGCAAGGTCGACGTTCTGATCAACAACGCGTTCCGGGTGCCTTCGATGAAGCCGTTGGCGGGCACCACATTTCAGCATATCCGTGACGCGATCGAGCTCAGCGCGCTCGGGGCGTTGCGGCTGATCCAGGCTTACACGCCGGCGCTGGAAGCCTCCAAGGGTTCGGTCGTCAACGTCAACTCGATGGTGCTGAGGCACTCGCAGGCCAAGTACGGCGCGTACAAGATGGCCAAGTCCGCCCTGCTGTCGATGTCGCAGTCGCTGGCCACTGAACTCGGTGACAAGGGTATTCGCGTCAATTCCGTTGCGCCCGGTTACATCTGGGGTGACACGTTGCAGGCCTACTTCAACCACCAAGCCGGCAAGTACGGAACCACGGCCGTGGAGATCTACCAGGCCACCGCGGCGAACTCCGACTTGAAGCGGCTGCCTACCGAGGACGAGGTCGCCTCGGCGATTCTGTTCATGGCCAGCGATCTGTCCAGCGGCATCACCGGGCAGACATTGGACGTCAACTGCGGGGAGTACCACACCTAATGCCGCCATCGACGATGCAGAGCGAAGCGATGAGGAGGAGACGGCGAGATGGGCGGTGAGCGCACCGACGTCGGCACCGTCGAGGACATGCACGCCTCGGCCACCAAGCTGGTCGGGCTCGACGACTTCGGCGTTGACGACGACAACTACCGCGAAGCCCTTGAGGTGCTGCTGGAGTCCTATCGGCGTGATGCCGGCCTAACCCCGTTGGGTAGCAAGATGAATCGTTTCTTCTTGCGCGGCGCGTTGGTGTCCAGGCTGTTCGCTGAATCGGCCTGGAAGCAGTATCCGCAGCACGCCGAGGTGGGCATCGAGCGGCCGATCTTCGTCACCGGCCTGCCGCGTACCGGCACGACGATCTTGCACCGCCTGCTCGGAGCCGATCCCGTGCATCAGGGACTGCACCTGTGGCTGGCCGAGTTCCCGCAACCGCGTCCGCCGCGGGACGAGTGGGATGCCAACCCGTGGTACAGCTCGCTGAACGCGCAGTTCGAAAAGGCTCACGCGGAGAATCCGGAATACACCGGCCTGCATTTCATGGCCGCCTATGAGCTGGAGGAGTGCTGGCAGCTGCTGCGGCAATCGCTGCATTCGGTGTCCTATGAGACGCTGTCGCACCTGCCCACTTATTCGCAGTGGCTCTCGCGGCAGGACTGGACACCGTCATACCAGCGGCACCGCCGCAACCTTCAGCTGATTGGGCTGAACGATGTCGGAAAGCGTTGGGTGCTCAAGAATCCCAGCCATCTGTTCGCGCTGGACGCGTTGATGGCGACCTATCCGGACGCCCTGGTGATCCAGACACACCGGCCGGTGGAGACGATCCTGGCGTCGATGTGCTCATTGGCGCAGCACACCGCCGAAGGATGGTCGAAGACCTTCTCGGGCGCCCAGATCGGTGCTGACGCAATGGAAACCTGGTCGCGCGGTCTGCAATTGTTCAACACCGCACGCGCCAAATACGACCCCGCCCAGTTCTGCGACGTCGACTACCATGACTTGATCGCCGATCCGCTCGGAACGGTCGCCACGGTGTACCGCCACTTCGGCCTGAACCTGACCGACGAGGCGCGAAAGGCCATGGAGGACAGCCACGCCGAGAGTCAGACCGGCGCGCGGGCTCCGAAGCACAAGTACTCGCTGGCCGACTACGGGCTCACCGCGGACGAGGTCAAGGAACGCTTCGCCGGGCTGTGATCGGGTGCACCGGCGCGGTCCGAGTCCGCGTCGAGTGTGCGTCGGCGGCGTTGAGTGTCGCTCCTGGGCGGGATTTCGGCCATTTTCCCGCCCTAGACGCGCACTCGACGCGGGTAGCCCCGTGCCGAGTGGTCATCGACCCTCGATTCGCCGAGCTCCGAACCACACGCAAGTTGAATCAGTCTTCCTCGGGACGCTCCAGGTAGCCCTCGGCCACCGCGTGTTCGATGCTGTCGGACAGGCGGGGGCAGGACCTGGTTCGTGCAGGATCACCACCGGATTCACGCACCTCGGCGAAGTAGGCACAACGCTGCGACGCTTCGGTATTCCATTGCACCGCAGTATATCCCGGTCCCAGCCTGCGCACGGTCACAGTGACATGGCAGAAGCGGCAATCGACCGGCTGCAGACCTGATGTCAGGTAGCGCTGCCGGTCGGCCAGGCTGGCCTCGCGGACCGCGGCTGCCCGCTGCGGGTCGTTCGCGAAATCCCTTGACTTCGACCAGGATCCAGACCCACCGTTGTGGGCGGGCTTGTCCTCGTGGTCGTGGCCGTCGCCATGCAGCAGCAGCATCGATCGGGCGAGCCGATCGACGTCGGGAACCGCCGGCTGATCGTCACCCATGTCGTCAGTGCTGTTCGACTGGAACTTCTTCGGCCGCAGCGGTTTCGGCGTCCTGTGCCTTGAGGTTCTCGGCAACCTCGACGTTCCAGTGTTCGATGGCGCGGGTGGTGTCGACCTCGATCTCGAAGCGCTCCACCATTTCCGGTTCGACGTCGGCGGCATCAACATAGAACTGCTGATACCAGCGACGCAGCTGATAGACGGCGCCATCTTCCTCAACCAGCAGCGGGTTGTCGATCCTCGTCTTGTGCTTCCAGATCTCGACGTCCTGCAAAAAGCCCTTGCTGACACCCTCGGTGAAGACCCTGGACAGCTTTTCGGTCATCTTTTCGTCCATGCCCTTGGGCTTTTCGACGATGACACCCCATTGCAGCACGAACGAGTTCTGGGTCACCGGGTAGTGGCAGTTGATCAGAATCGACTCGGCCTTATAGCCGCCATAGCTGTTGTGCAGCCAATTGATCATGAACGACGGGCCGAAGTAGGACGCTTCGGAGTCCAGGTGCGCCTCGCCGTAAGAGGTGCCCAAATCGCTGACGTCCGGCCGGCCCACGTTGTGCAGGTACTGCGAGGCGATGTGACCCTCGAAGACATTCTTGAAGTACGTCGGCAACCCGAAGTGGATGTAGAAGAAATGCGCCATATCGGTGACGTTGTCGATGATGTCGCGGCAGTTGGACCCCTCGATGAGGATGCTGTTCCAGCGCCACTCGGTCCACTCGTCGCTGTGGGACTCCGGGATGTCGGGAATGCGGACGGCGGGGTCCGGGGGGTTGTTCTCGTGGTCGTGCCAGACGAACAGCAGGCCGCCGCGCACATCGGTCGTCCACGACCGGGTGCGCGCCGTTTTCGGCGTGCGCTTGGCGTACGGCACCAGCTTGCAGCGGCCGTCGCCGCCCCAGCGCCAGTC
Source organism: Mycobacterium sp. 050128 (assembly GCF_036409155.1). Lineage (NCBI taxonomy): Bacteria > Bacillati > Actinomycetota > Actinomycetes > Mycobacteriales > Mycobacteriaceae > Mycobacterium > Mycobacterium sp. 050128. The sequence continues at coordinate 2,153,772 of NZ_JAZGLW010000001.1, forward strand.
GTGGAACGGGCACGCGACCTCGTCGCCCTTGATGGTGCCCTCGGAGAGATCCCCGCCCATGTGGCGGCAGTAGCCGTCGAGAACCTTGATGTCCCCGTGCGAGTCTGCGAAGACCACCAGCTTGGTGCCGAAAGCCTCAACGGAATGTGGCTTGCCGTCCTGGAAGTCCTTCGCCACGCCCAGGCAGTGCCAGCCGCGGGCGAATCTGGTCGGCAACGCGCCGGGATCGATTTCCCGGATGCCGACCGCTTTGGTGTCGGTAGTCACCTGTCACCTCCATTGCTAGCCCTCTAACTAGAACACGTTACAGTTTTACGGCCCGTAAGCGCAACGACAGCGGGTCTAGCTGCGCTGTCCCGGGGAGTGCTTCATGCTTGGGGTATATCTAGACGATGCCACTGTTTGCTTTCGAGGGTCGGGCGCCACGGATCGATCCGACGGCTTTCGTGGCGCCGACCGCGACCCTGATCGGCGACGTCACGGTCGAGGCCGGGGCGTCGGTCTGGTTCAACGCCGTATTGCGCGGCGATTATGGGCCGATCGTCGTGCGAGAAGGCGCCAATGTGCAGGACGGATCGGTGTTGCACGCGCCGCCGGGCATCCCCGTCGACATCGGACCGGGCGCGACGGTGGCCCATATGTGTGTCATTCACGGCGTTCACGTGGGTTCTGAGGCGATGATCGCCAACCACGCCACCGTTCTCGACGGCGCGGTGATCGGTGCGCGCAGCCTGGTCGCAGCGCATTCCCTGGTGACCGCCGGCACACAGATTCCGGCCGGGGTGCTCGTCGTCGGAGCGCCGGCTCAGATCAAGGGCCCGATCGCCGGGACGGGTGCCGAGATGTGGATCAACCTGAATCCGCAGGCATATCGCGATCTCGCGCAGCGGCATCTCACCGGGCTGGAGCCGATCTAGACCATCGGGATCATTGCGAAAGTACTGTCGGCTGATATCCGGCCGGCAACTTCAGCACCCGGTTGCGGAAGTCAACCACATACACGTCATCCTGCGGCCCGACCGCGATCCCATAGGGCGCGAAGAGATCGCCGAAAGGCAACACGGACACCGTGTTCGAGCCCGCCGTCAATCGCAGCACCCGATTGTTGTTCAAGTCGGTGACGTAGACGCTGTTGCTGCGATCGATGGCCACACTGTTCGGAAAGTTCAGGCCGGTGAACGGGAGAATGACCGGGGTGGTCGACCCGGTGGCCAGCTTCTGCACCCGATTGTTGCCGGCGTCGGCGACGTAGATCGCGTCAGCGCTGTCGACCGCGAGATCGTAAGGCTGGTTAAGTCCGATGAACGGAACCGGGACCTGAACGTTTGAGCCGGCGGGCATTTCGAGCACCTGGTTGTTCTTGAAGTCGGCGACGTAGACGTTGCCGGCGCTGTCCGCCGTCACCCCATGCGGTTCGGTCAGGCCGGTGAACGGAAGCTCGATCTGAGTCTTGGAGCCGGCGGGAAGCTTCAGCACCCGCTTGTTGTATTCGTCGACGACATAGAGATTGCCGTCGTGGTCCGTGGCCAGACCGGCGGGACGGTTCAGGCCGGTGAACGGCAACTCGATTGGCGTGTTGGCGCCGGCCCGCAGTTCCAGCACCCGGTTGCCGCCCGAGTCGGCGACATACACATTGCCGGCGTTATCCACCTCCACGCCTTCGGGATCCGCGAGGGTGAACGGCAGCACGACCGCGCCAGACGTGGGCGGCGCGGCGCTGGTTGTCGTGGTGTGGGGGGACGATGCGTTGCCGGACGACGGTCGCGCGAAGGCGAAGTATCCGGCCACGCCGAGGACGGCAACGATCACGACGGCCGCGGCGCCCATGATCGTCAGAGAGGGTCGTGACCGCCGTGGCGGCTGGGCCTTCGCAGGCTTCTCAAGCTCCCAATCGTCGTCCATGACCGGCTCCTCAACCACCGCGGTGTGCGCGACACCAGGACACTACCGCTCTGCTTTCGCGACGCATAGCAAGTTCAGAAGAAATGCTCGCCCACCGGAAATGCCGCTCAACTCCCCAACGCGATCGGTTCGTATCCCGCCGGCATTTTGAGCACCCGGTTGTGTAAATCGGCGACGTAGATATCGCCCTTCGGGCTCACTGCCACCTCGAACGGGGCGCTCAAATTGTCGAAGGGCAGTCGGGACTCGGCATTTGAACCGGCGGCAAGCTTGAGCACTCGATTGTTGTTCAGGTCGGTCACGTACACATTGCCGCTGTGGTCGATCGCCACACTGTTCGGAAAATTCAGGCCGGTGAATGGGAGGACGACCGGGGTGGTCGTCCCCGCGGCCAGTTTCACCACCCGGTTGTTACCGGCGTCGGCCGCGTACACGGTATCGGCCTCGTCCACGGCCAGGTCGTAGGGACGGTCGAGTCCGGCGAATGGCACCTCCACCTGAGTATTCGAGCCTGCGGGCAATTCCAGCACCCGATTGCCCTGAAAGTCGGCGACGAAGACGTTCCCGCGGCTATTGACCGCTATTCCATAGGGATCCGCGAGCCCGGTCATCGGCAATTCGATCTGCGTGCTGGAGCCGGCCGGCAGTTTCAGTATCCGATTGTTTTTCTGGTCGACCACATAGAGGGCATTGCTGCCGTCCACCGATAGACCGCCGGGCTCCTTGAGTCCGGTGAACGGGAGCACGATCGGCTTGTCGGAGCCGGCTTTCAGCTCCCACACCCGGTCGGAGCCCGCGTCGGAGACGAAGACGTTGCCGACACCGTCCACCTCCAGCCCGTCGGTATCCACGAGCTCGAACGGCAGGGCGACCTGGCCGGACCGTCCAGCAGGATTCGGCGTCGGACTGGGTTTGGTCGAGGCCTGTGTCGCCGACGTCCGTCCCAATAGAAGGTAGACGGCGACGACCGCGAGGATCACCAGGATTGCGGCGCCGGCGATGGACAGGATCCGCAGCCGCTGGTGCGACCGACTCGTTGCGGGTGTTTTCGGCCTGATTTCGTCCATGGGAACCAGGAGGATACCGCGCGACGTTGCACGCGCACAGGACGTTCCCGGTGAATTCCGGGAACCGGGTTAGGCGAGGACCTAGACCTTGCGGGTATTTGCGGCCGCGCGGTCCATCTCCCAATACGCGCGCAGGGCAACCAGTTTGCCGTCGTCGTTGGCCTTGTACGTGAACACGCCTTCGGCCGTAGTCTGGTAGTCGCCCGTCGTGATCAGGATGTGGCCGACGTTGGCTTCCTCGTTGCCGCACTGGTAGGTATCGCGGAAGAAGAACTCGATCTTGGTGGTGGGGGCGATGGCCTTGTCCCAGAACGCCGAGATGGCGTCGCGGCCGCGGTGTCCCTTACCTTCGGGGTCGAAGGCCGACGGCCCGATGGGATCCTCGACGATGGCGTCGTCGGTGAATACCGCGAGCCAGGCTTGTTTGTCCCTGGCGCCGACCGCCTCGCGCGAGCGACGGCCTGCTTCGTGGGCCGGATTTTCGCTCACGCGCTTACTTTCTGTGGCTTGTCGGCACCGACCACCCACATGGAGTAGTACTGCGAGCCGCCGCCGTAGGCGTGTCCCAACGCTTTTCGGGCGTTCGGAACCTGGTGGTCGCCGCCCTTGCCCATCACCTGGATCGCCGACTCGGCGAAGCGAATCAGGCCCGACGCGCCGATCGGGTTCGACGACAGCACCCCGCCGGACGGGTTGACCGGTAGCTTTCCGCCGATCTTGGTCTCGCCGGCCTCGGTGAGCTTCCAGCCTTCACCCTCGGGAGCAAATCCAAGGCTTTCCAACCACATTGGCTCGAACCAGGAGAACGGCACGTAGATCTCGGCGGCGTCGATCTCGTCGATCGGGCTCTTGATGCCCGCCCCCTCCCACAGCGCCGCGGCCGCGTCACGGCTGGCCTGCGGGCTGACCTGGTCGCGGCCGGAGAACTGCAGCGGCTCGGTGCGCAGCGCGGTCGCGTGGATCCACGCCACCGGCTCTCCTTGCGCCAGCCGGGCTTCGGCGATCTCCTCGTTACCGATCACGACCGCGGCGGCACCGTCGGACGACGGGCAGGTCTCGTCGTAGCGGATCGGGTCCCACAGCATGGGGGACTCCATCACTTTTTCCACGGTGATGTCGGGCTGGTGCAAGTGGGCCAGCGGGTTGCGGGCCCCGTTGAGCCGGTCCTTGACCGCGACGATGGCGCCGATGTTCAACGGTGCCCCCGAGCGGCGGATGTAGGAGCGCACGTGCGGGGCGAAGTATCCACCCGCGCCGGCGCCGACCGGCTTGATGAACGGGATCGGAATCGACAACGCCCACATGGCATTTGATTCCGACTGCTTCTCCCAGGCCATCGCCAGCACGCGCTTGTACTTGCCCGACTGCACCAGGCTGGCCGCCACCACCGCGGTGGATCCGCCGACCGATCCAGCGGTGTGCACCCGGATAAGCGGCTTGCCGGTGGCGCCCACGGCGTCGGCCATGAACAGCTCCGGCATCATGACGCCCTCGAAGAAGTCGGGCGCCTTGCCGACCACCACCGCGTCGATGTCGTCGAACGTGGAACCGGAGTCGGCCAGCGCCCGGTCGATGGCCTCACGCACCATGCCGTTCATCGACACGTCCTTGCGCTTGGCTACGTACTTCGTTTGCCCGGTACCCAGTACCGCGGCGAGGTGCGCTCCTGCACCGGCCATCAGTTCTTTCCTTCCATGACCGCGACCAGGTTCTGTTGCAGCGCAGGTCCGCTGGTGGCGTGCGCCAGCACCCGATTCGCAGAACCGTCCCAGATGTGTTGTGCGGCAAATCCGATGCGCTCGAGACCGGCGACGAACATGGGGTTGGCCGACAGCGCACCGCCGGACGGATTGACTTTCGTCTTCCCAGGGATCCGAATGGCGTCCGCCAGGATCAGGTGCTGGTGGGTGAACGGCGCATGGATCTCGGCGACGTCGAGGTCGGCGGTGGTGCCGCCGGTGGCCGCCTTGGTCGCGGCCCGCGTCGACGGAGAGTCGGTGAGGTCGCGCGCACCGAGCACCGGGGTTTCGATGCGATGCTCGATTCCGGTTATCCAGGCCGGGTTTTCGCGCAACTCGCGCGCGCGGTCGTCGGCGGCCAGCACGATCGCGGCAGCGCCGTCGGTGATCGGTGCGATATCGTGCCGTCGCAGCGGGTCGGCGAAGAAGGGCCGCTCCAGCAGGTCTTCGACATTGACCGCCGATTCCACCTTGTCGACCCGGCGGGCGTTGGCGAATGAATCGAATGCGACTCGGGCCATCTGCATTTCGCTCCACTTGCCGGAGTCGAGGCCCATCCGCGCCTGCAGTCCGGCCATCGACACCGAGTCCGGCCACAGCGGCGCGACGGTGTACGGGTCGGTCTGCCGGGAGAGGATCTGGCGCAGGATGCCGGCCGAGGACTTGCCGAAGCCGTACACCAGCGCGGTGTCCACCTCGCCGGTCAGGATCTTGATGTAGGCCTCGTAAAGGGCCCAGGCCGCATCCATCTCGACGTGCGACTCATTGATCGGCGGGACGGCACCGATCGAGTCGATGGCCGAGATGAACGAAAAGGCCCGTCCGGCAAGGTAATCGGACGATCCGGAGCACCAGAAGCCGATGTCGGTCCGGGCGATGCCCAGCTCCTCGTAGAGCTGGGCGAAACACGGAATCAACATCTCGACGCCGTTGGTGGTGCCGTCAGTGCGGCGGACATGCGGGGCGTGGGCAAAGCCGACGACCGCAACATTGCGTTCGCTCATGTGCAGGTAAGCCCTTTACAGGTGGTGCTTGTAGGTGTCGTACTCGGCGTCCGGTTCACCGGTGGGCCGAAAGTACTCGATGTTGTCGATGCCAAATCCCCATTCCTCCCGGGGCCTCCACACCGCTTCCACTCGCATGCCCATCCGCACCTCGTGCGCGTCGATGTCGGCGACCAGATGCAGAAACGGGATGTCGGCGCCGTCCAGCAGCACATAAGCGGCCACATAGGGCGGCTTGATGCGCTGTCCCTGGAACGGGATGTTGATGATCGCGAACGTCGTGACGGTGCCCTTGTCCGGCAGCTCGACGAACTCGGTCGTGGGCTGGCCGGTGGCCGGGTCCGCGCCGTGCGGCGGGAAGTACACCTTTCCGTTCTTCCCGGTGCGGGCGCCCAGCAGCTTGCCCTCCGCGATGGCGCGCAAGTATGCGCTCTCTTCGTGCGACGCGGTGTGCTGGATCGTCAGCGAGACCGGCGTGACGATCATCGTGACCGGGTCCTGGTCGCTGGAAGTCGGGTCGGCGACGGGTTCTTCCTCCGAGCCGAGCGCGAAGTAAGCGATGTCGGTGATGGCGCCCACCGTCTCGTCGGCCCAGTGCACATGCACCCGAGCGCCGGTCTTGATCTTGTCCGGTGTGCCGGCGTCGACGGCGTGGATCAACGGGGTGTCGGCGCCGTCCAGCTTGATCAGGGCCCAGGCGAACGGCTTATCCAACGGCTGGCCCTCCAGCGGGTCGGCCTGCCAGGTCCAGGACACCACGGTGCCGACGGGTGACACCGGTACCATCTCGCCCAGCGGTTCGTAGGTAACCGGGTCGTATTCCGCCGGTGGCACATGCACCCGGCCATCCGATCCGCGCACCCCGAGGACGCGGCGCTCACGCAGTGCGGTGAAGAAATTGCTAAGCGTGGTACCGACTGAACGGGTGTAGTCGAAGGCCAGAGTTAACGGCGCTGAGAGGGGCGGCTCGGAGTGATCGATCGTGGTCGGGCCGCTCGAAGTGGCTGTCACGCCATCGAGTAGAACAGGTTCTAAGAACCGTTTCAACATCGGGTAGTGGTCGGGTCCGTTCTGGCCGGGAAAGGCGGAGACATGAAGCTGGGTCTGCAGCTGGGATATTGGGGCGCTGCGCCGCCGGAGAACCACGGTGAGCTCGTCGCCGAAGCGGAGGCCGCCGGATTCGACGCCGTGTTCACCGCCGAGGCATGGGGTTCGGACGCCTATACACCGCTGGCCTGGTGGGGTTCGTCGACGCAACGGGTGCGGCTTGGCACTTCGGTCGTGCAACTGTCCGCGCGGACCCCGACGGCATGCGCGATGGCCGCACTCACTCTCGATCACCTTTCCGGTGGCCGGCACATTCTCGGGCTCGGGGTGTCCGGTCCGCAGGTCGTGGAGGGCTGGTACGGCCAGTCGTTCCCCAAGCCACTGGCCCGCACCCGTGAGTACATCGACATCATCCGCCAGGTGTGGGCCCGCGAGGCGCCGGTGACCAGCGACGGCCCCCACTACCCGCTGCCTTTGAAGGACGGGGCCCGGCAACCGGTTACCGGCCTGGGCAAGCCGCTCAAGCCGATCACCCACCCGCTGCGCAGCGACATCCCGATCATGCTGGGCGCCGAGGGACCGAAGAACGTCGCGCTGGCCGCCGAGATCTGCGATGGCTGGCTGCCGATCTTCTACACGCCGCGGATGGCCGACACCTATAACGAGTGGCTGGACGAGGGCTTCGCCCGGCCGGGTGCGCGACGCAGCCGTGCGGACTTCGAGATCTGCGCGACGGCCAACATTGTGATCACCGAGGACCGCAACGCCGCATTCGCGGCCATGAAGCCCTACATCGCGCTCTACATGGGTGGGATGGGCGCCGAGGACACCAACTTCCACGCCGATGTGTATCGCCGGATGGGCTACTCCGAAGTGGTCGACGATGTCACCAAGCTGTTCCGCAGCAACCAGAAGGACAAGGCCGCCGAGATCATCCCCGACGAAGTCATCGATGATGCCGCGATCGTGGGCGACGTCGACTACGTCCGTAAGCAGATCAAGGCATGGGAGGCGGCCGGCGTCACGATGATGGTCGTCTCCGGCCGCAGCGCGGAGCAGGTCCGGGAGCTTGCCACGCTCGTCTAGACAGTTCTTGCTACATGTCGAGAACACGTTCTAGATTGACCGGATGACTGCGTCGCAGCACACCATCGCGGGCACCGTCCTCACCATGCCGGTGAGGATCCGCCAGGCAAATCAACACATGGCGATGTTCTCGGTGAACGCCGACGCCGCCCAGCACTTGATCGACTACAGCGGCCTGCAGGTCTGCCGATACCTGCCCGGGCGCGCGATTGTGGTCCTGATGCTGATGCATTACATCGACGGCGACCTGGGCCAGTACTACGAATTCGGCACCAGCGTGATGGTCAACCCGCCCGGGTCGACAGCGAGCGGGCCGCGCGCCCTGCAGAACGCCGGCGCGTTCATCCATCACCTGCCCGTCGACCAGGAGTTCACCCTGGAGGCGGGAACCAAGATCTGGGGTTACCCGAAAGTCATGGCGGACTTCACGATTCGCGACGGTCGCCAGTTCGGGTTCGACTGCACGGTCGATGGGCAACTGGTGATCGGCATGGACTTCCGTGCGGGCCTGCCGATTCGGTTGACCCCCCGTCAGCAGGCACAGCGCAGCTACTCGCACCGCGACGGAATTACCCGCGAGACCGCCTTCGAGCACACTCTGGACGGGGTTCGGACACGGCTCGGGGGCGTTCGCGTCCGGCTGGGCGATCACGCCTACGCGAAAGAGCTTGCGTCGCTCGGTCTTCCGAAGCGCGCGATGTTGTCCAGCTCTGCTGACCAAGTTCAAATGACATTCGGCGATGCCGAGGAGATCTCATGACCCTTCCCGATGTGAAGACCAAACCCGACGTCGACTTGACCGACGGCGCTTTCTACGCCGGTGACTCCCGGTCCATCTACAAGTGGATGCGCGACAACGAGCCGGTCTTCCGAGACCGCAACGGGCTTGCCGCGGCGTCGACGTATCAGTCCGTCATCGAGGCCGAGCGCAACCCGGAGCTGTTCTCGAATGCCGGTGGCATCCGGCCGGACCAGCCGGGCGTCGAGATGATGATCGAGATGGACGACCCGCAACATCTGTTGCGCCGCAAGCTCGTCAACTACGGGTTCACCCGCAAGCGGGTCAAGAATCTGGAGGCCTCGATTACCTCGTTGTGCGACACGCTGATCGACGCGGTGTGCGAACGCGGCGAATGTGACTTCGTCTGGGACCTGGCCGCGCCACTGCCGATGGCGGTCATCGGCGACATGCTCGGTGTGCGCCCCGAGGAACGCGCGATGTTCCTCAAGTGGTCCGACGATCTGGTCAGTTCCTTGAGTAGCACCGCGGCCGAGGCCGATATCCAGGTCACGATGGAGGCCTTCGCCACCTACAGCCAATACATGATGGGCATGATCGAGGAACGCAAGAAGGAGGCGACCGACGACCTGGTCAGCGTTCTCGTGCACGCGGAGGTAGAAGGGTCGCGCCTGGAAGACCACCAGATCGTCACCGAGGTGCTGCTGCTGCTGATCGGCGGCGACGAGACCACGCGGCACACCCTGTCGGGCGGAACCAGACAACTGCTGCAGCACCCCGATCAGCACAAGCGCCTGGCGGCCGATTTGAGCCTGCTGCCCAACGCGATCGAAGAGATGCTGCGCTGGACGGCGCCGGTGAAGAACATGGCACGCACGATCACCGCCGACACCGAGTTCCACGGGACCGCGCTGCACGCGGGCGAAAAGATGATCCTGCTGTTCGAGTCGGCGAACTTCGACGAGAAGGTCTTCGACGATCCGGAGAGCTTCAACATCGAGCGCTACCCGAACAACCACCTCGCGTTCGGCTTCGGCACGCACTTCTGTCTCGGCAACCAGCTCGCCCGCCTCGAGCTGTCGATCATGCAGACCCGCCTGCTACAGCGCCTGCCCGACATGCGGCTGGCATCCGACGCCGCACTGCCGTTGCGTCCGGCGAACTTCGTGTCCGGCCTGGAGAAGATGCCGGTCACCTTCACCCCGACCGCGCCGCTTTCGTAGCCCGTTAGCGCTGGCCCTCCCACACCCGCCTCTCCCCACCTCTTCGCCGAACGTGCTCTGACGGCGGCGGCGCACTTCGCCGAACGTGCTCTGACGGCGGCGCACTTCGCCGAACGTGCTCTGACGGCGGGGTTTAGGCGATTTTCTCGCGCTGAGAGCACGTTCGGCGGGACCAGGCCGCTGCTACTCGGCGCAGAATGCCGCCCGGCACGTCTTCGGCGGTAACACGGACGACGACCCAACCGAGATCGGTGGTCACTGCCTCGTAGCGCGCGATGTCCCGATTGAATTGCCGTCGGTCGGTCCGGTGATGATCGCCTTCGTACTCCACCGCGAGTTTGATGTTCTCCCAACCCATATCGAGCACCGCGACGAGCTCACCGTATTGGCCGTAGACCGGAATCTGGGTCTGTGGCCGTGGATATCCGGCCCCGACGAGCAGCAGCCGCACCCACGTCTCGCGCGGTGACTCCGCGCCGGCGTCGACCAGCTTGAGAGTTTGCCTGGCGCGCCGGACATTTCGATGCCCTTTGTAGCGTTCGGCGATTAGCTCGACGTCGGCGACATCGAGCCTGGTGGCATTCGCCAAAGCGTCGATGGCGGCGACGGCTTTCCCGAGGGGATTGCGACAGGCGAGGTCGAAGGCAGTTCGCGCCGGCGTCGTCGCCGACATGCCGCCGACCAGCTGTATCTCGTCGTCGGCGACGCGATCCAACCACGTGCGAATTCCCGGCGGCGGCCGACGGTGTTGATACAGCAACTGAGCCGGCGCCCGCTGGTCGACCCACTTTGCACCGTGCAGTGCCGCGGCGGATTGTCCGGCGACGACGCCGCGACGCCGTGACCATAGCCAGGCTGCTCGGGCTCGCATCGTCGCGGTGAGGTCAGTACCGGATGGGACATAGACGTCGGGATGGATGGCGACGAATCGGCTACGCAGCTGATAGGCCGTCAGGGCACCTGACTTGACGGCCTCGCTGCCGATGAATGGCTCTCTCACGGAGGCAGTGTGTCGTCGACCACCGACACATGCGCCGAACGTGCTGTCACTGCGAAAAAACAGCCGAAATATCGCAGTGAGAGCACGCTCGGCGCAAAAGCGCTACTTGTTCTGGAAGTTGGGCTTGCGCTTTTCGGCGAATGCCCGCGGGCCTTCCTTGGCGTCGTCGGACAAGAACACCTTGATGCCGATCTGGGTGTCGATCTTGAACGCGTCGTTCTCGTGCATGCCCTCCGTCTCGCGGATGGCCCGCAGGATCGCCTGCACGGCCAGCGGGCCGTTGTTCTCGATCAGCTCGGCGATCTCGAGGGCCTTGGTCAGCGCCTGGCCGTCCGGCACCAGATGGCCGATCAGGCCGATCTCCTTGGCTTCGGCGGCGGTGATGTGCCGGCCGGTCAGCAGCAGGTCACAGGCGACGGTGTAGGGGATCTGGCGTACCAGCCGGACGGCCGAGCCGCCCATCGGGTACAGGCTCCACTTGGCCTCGGAGATGCCGAACTTGGCGCTCTCGCCCGCGATGCGGATGTCGGTGCCCTGCAGGATCTCGGTGCCACCGGCGATCGCGGGGCCTTCGACGGCCGCGATCAGTGGTTTGGTCAGCCGACGACCTTTGAGCAGGGCATCGATGCGTGACGGGTCGTAGCTGCCGTCTTTGAACGACTCGCCCGGCGGTTTTTTGGTTGCTGCCTTCAGATCCATGCCGGCGCAGAAGTAGCCACCGGCCCCGGTCAGGATGCAGCACCGGATGTCGTCGTCGTTGTCGACGCGGTCCCAGGCCTGCACCATGATTTCCATCATTTCGGTGCTCAGCGCGTTGCGGGCGTGTGGTCGATTCAGGGTGACGATGAGCGTGTGACCGCGCTGCTCAACGATCGCGTCCGGTCCCGTTGGTTCGTTTGCTGGCGCTTGCCCATTATCCTGAGCCACGGCTACTGCCTTTCCGTCGTCGGTGGGGGCGAACTTGTCAAGAAATGTAACACGTTCTAATTTGGTGGCCGTGGCCCTGAATATTGCCGATCTTGCCGAGCACGCCATCGACGCCGTGCCTGACCGTGTAGCCCTCATCTGCGGCGATGAAAAGCTGACCTACGCCGAACTGGAGGAGAAGGCCAACCGCCTGGCGCACTACCTGATCGAGCAGGGTGTGAAGAAGGACGACAAGGTCGGGCTGTACTGCCGCAACCGCATCGAGATCGTCATCGCGATGCTCGGCATCATCAAGGCCGGCGCCATCCTGGTCAACGTCAACTACCGCTACGTCGAGGGGGAGCTTCGCTACCTGTTCGACAACTCCGACATGGTCGCGCTGGTCCACGAACGCCAGTACTCCGACCGCGTGGCCAACGTGCTGCCCGAGACTCCCAACGTCAAGACGATCCTGGTCGTGGAGGACGGCTCGGATGTTCCAGACAACGCTTTCCAGCGCTACGGCGGCGTCGAGTTCCACTCCGCGATCGCGAACAGTTCACCCGAGCGCGACTTCGGCGAACGCAGCGCCGACGACATCTACCTGCTCTACACCGGCGGCACCACCGGATTCCCGAAGGGCGTGATGTGGCGCCACGAGGACATCTACCGCGTGCTGTTCGGTGGAACCGACTTCGCCACAGGAGAATTCGTCGAGGATGAGTACGACCTGGCCAAGGCCGCCGCGGCGAACCCGCCGATGGTCCGCCACCCGATTCCGCCGATGATCCACGGCGCCACCCAGTCGGCGACCTGGATGTCGATCTTCTCGGGTCAAACCACCGTCCTCGCACCGGAATTCAACGCCGAGGAAGTGTGGCGCACGATTCACGACCACAAGGTCAACCTGCTGTTCTTTACCGGCGACGCGATGGCGCGGCCATTGCTGGACGCGCTGCTGGCGCACCAGGACAAGGGCAACCAGTACGACCTGTCCTCGCTGTTCCTGCTCGCCTCCACCGCCGCGCTGTTCTCCCCGAGCATCAAGGAGAAATTCCTCGAGCTGCTGCCCAACCGCGTCATCACCGACTCGATCGGCTCCTCGGAGACCGGCTTCGGCGGCACCAGCGTCGTCGCCAAGGACGCCCCGCACAGCGGCGGCCCGCGGGTCACGATCGACCATCGCACCGTCGTCCTCGACGACGACGGCAACGAGGTCCAGCCTGGCTCGGGAGTCCGTGGATTCATTGCCAAGAAGGGCAACATTCCCGTCGGCTACTACAAGGACGAGAAGAAGACCGCCGAGACGTTCAAGACCATCAACGGCGTGCGTTACGCCATCCCCGGTGACTACGCGACCGTCGAGGAGGACGGCACGGTCACGATGCTGGGCCGCGGCTCGGTGTCGATCAACAGCGGTGGCGAGAAGATCTATCCCGAAGAGGTCGAAGCCGCGCTGAAGGGACACCCCGACGTCTTCGACGCCCTGGTGGTCGGCGTGCCCGACCCCCGCTACGGCCAGCACGTGGCTGCCGTCGTGCAGGCGCGGCCGGGGACCCGTCCGGCGCTGTCCGAACTGGATAGCTTCGTGCGCTCCGAGATCGCGGGATACAAAGTGCCACGCAGTCTTTGGCTCGTCGACGAGGTGAAGCGTTCGCCCGCCGGCAAGCCCGACTACCGCTGGGCCAAGGAGCAGACCGAAGCGCGCCCGGCCGACGACGTGCACGCCGCTCACGCGACGACTGCCTGATACCCTGACCGACTTCGTCAAACAGCACGCCGGCGCCCCCTCCGGCTACTTCGCGTGGGAAGCCGCGGGACTGCGATGGCTTGCGGCGGTCGGCGGCGGCGTGCCCTGTGCGCCGATCGTGGCGGTTGACGCAACGAGCCTGACCTTACGGCGCCTCGAAGCAGTGAGTCCGGATCCGAAGGCCGCACATACCTTCGGCGGCCAATTGGCCGTCACGCACGACGCGAGTGCTCCGGCGTTTGGCGCCGGTCCGGACGGCTGGGATGGGCCGGGCTTCTTCGGGCCGCTGTCGCAGCCATTGCCGATGTCGCTGCGCCGCCATCAAAGCTGGGGCGACTTCTACGCCGAAGAGCGGTTGGCGCCGATGCTCGAGCTCGCCGCGGGCGGGCTCGATGCGTCGGCCCGGACCGCGACCGAGGCCGTCATGAGGCGTTGCCGTGCGGGCGATTTCGAAGACGGCGACCGGCCCGCCCGTTTGCACGGCGATCTGTGGGGCGGCAACGTGATGTGGACACCGGACGGCGTGGTCCTGATCGACCCGGCCGCGCACGCCGGGCATCGCGAGAGCGACCTGGCGATGCTCGCGCTGTTCGGCTGTCCGCACTACGACGCCATCATCGCGGGGTATGAGCAGGTGCGACCGCTGCAACCAGGTTGGCGCGACCGCGTCGGCCTGCACCAGCTTTTTGCGCTGCTGGCGCACGTCGTGCTGTTCGGAGGCGGGTATGCCCAGCGCACCCACGCTTGTGCCCGCGCCGCGCTGAACGCCTGAGACGAATTCAGCTAGCGGTGATCTTGGAGATCTGGGCCATGGACAGCTTCTGGACCGAATCCGGCAGCGGCCGAAGGTAAATGTGCACCGCGTCCAGGAAGTTGGGTTTGCTGCCGTCAGTGACCACCCAGGACAGGAAAGCCTGCATGGTCTGTGCCACCGCAGGATCCTTCTGTTTGGCGTAGACGACCGCGTACTCGTAGTTGACGATCGGGTAGCCGTCCGGGACAGGCCCGTTGACCAGTGAGATCACCTGGTTCGCAGGCATCTGCGAGGCCGACCCCGCGGCCGCTGCCTGAATGCTTTCAGCTTCAGGCATCACATAATTCCCCGAAGCATTGGCCAGTTGGGCTTCGCCCAGTCCACTCTGGATAGCCTGCTCGTGGTAACTGCTGGCGAGATAGGAAACGCAGCCCGGATTTTCGGCACAGCCGGTCACCATGCCCGCCATGCCCGGGGCACCGGTCTCACCGAGCGCGCCGGGGACTGCTGGAAAGTCGACGGCGGTGCCGAAGCCGGGGGACTTGCCCCAGCCCTCGGGATCTTGCTTGGACAGATACTCGGTGAACAGGAACGTGTCGCTGGTCCCCGCATCGGAACGGTGGAGCGGAACGACCCGAGTCGCCGGCAGACTCACCCCCGGATTCAGGGCCGCGATCTGCGGGTCATTCCAGGTCCTGATCTTGCCCTGGTACATGGCGGCCAGCACTTTGCCATTCAGTTTGAGGTGCCCGGCGACACCGGGCAGGTTGTAGTGGACGTACACAGCGGAAACGGCCAGCGCAATGTTCATCAACCCTGGGTGGGCCGCCACGTCAGCCTCGGACAGGTGGACGCCGGAAGCGCCGATGTTCACCGCTCCCGCTGCAGCTTGCGAGATCCCGACCGCGGCCGGCGCGCGGGCGATATTGATCGTGATGTTGAGGTACTTGAAGTGATAAGCCGCAACCCACGCATCGAGCAACGGGTAGAGGTCCTTGGAACCGGACTCTGACAGCGTCACATTTGACGTCGGTGGGGTGGTGGCGATGTTGACGGCGGCGCTAGACGTCGGCGAAGCGCCTGGTGAGTGTGAACCGCACGCGGCTGCGATCAGCATCAGCGGCACCGCCGCGCCCAGCACACGCAAACGAATTTTCATCAGCCCTCGTGGAGTTTCCGTTGGCTCTGGGACGACACCTGGAAGCCTGCGAACACTATTGCAGTTCCGCGCATCTTCCACAGCAGTTGTTATGGATGGCGCCTCCTTGACCAGCCGCCTGCGCTGTGTGGCCCGTCCGCGCCGTACAGTCGAATCGCGATGACGGTCGATGTGTGGATGCAGCACCCCACTGCGCGGTTCCTGCGCAGCGACATGCTGGCGTCCTTACGTCGCTGGACCGGCGGCTCCATCCCGGACGACGATATCCCGATCGACGTCACCGTCGCGGCGATGGACGCGGCCGACGTCGGCTTCGGGCTGCTCAGTGCGTGGTACGGCCCAGGCGGCCAGGACATGGTCTCCAACGACGAGGTCGCCGACTGGGTTCGCTTGCACCCGAACAGGTTTGCCGGTCTGGCGGCCGTCGATCTCGATCGTCCGATG
This sequence comes from Mycobacterium sp. 050128, assembly GCF_036409155.1. Taxonomy (NCBI): domain Bacteria; kingdom Bacillati; phylum Actinomycetota; class Actinomycetes; order Mycobacteriales; family Mycobacteriaceae; genus Mycobacterium; species Mycobacterium sp. 050128. Next base: position 2,169,592 of record NZ_JAZGLW010000001.1, read on the forward strand.
CAGGCGGTCCGTGAGCTGCGGCGCCGGGTCGCCGAAGGATTCGTCGGGCTGCGGGTGGTGCCCTGGCTGTGGAACGCGCCGCCCACTGATCGCCGTTACTACCCGCTGTTCGCCGAGTGCGTCGAGGCCGGCGTTCCGTTCTGTACCCAGGTCGGTCACACCGGCCCGCTACGGCCCTCGGAGACCGGGCGCCCGATACCCTATATCGACCAGGTGGCGCTGGATTTTCCTGAGCTGGTGATTGTGTGCGGACATGTCGGCTATCCATGGACCGAGGAGATGGTGGCCGTTGCGCGCAAGCACGAGAATGTCTACATCGATACGTCGGCGTACACCATTCGGCGGCTGCCGGACGAACTGATCCGGTTCATGAAAACCGGTACCGGACAACGCAAAGTCCTGTTCGGCACCAACTACCCGATGATCACGCACACGCATGCTTTGGCCGGGCTCGACGAACTCGGGCTGGACGACGAGGCTCGCCGCGACTTTCTGCACGGCAATGCCGCACGCGTATTCAAACTGGAGGCAATCAGGTGAACGGTGCGCAGGCTCTGATCAACACCCTGGTCGACGGCGGCGTGGACGTGTGCTTCGCCAATCCCGGCACCTCGGAGATGCACTTCGTGGCCGCGCTGGACACCGTTCCCCAAATGCGGGGCGTGCTAGCGCTTTTCGAGGGTGTCGCCACGGGCGCAGCCGATGGCTACGCCCGCATCGCCGATCGGCCGGCGGCAGTGTTGTTGCATCTGGGGCCAGGATTGGGCAACGGCCTGGCCAACCTGCACAACGCGCGCCGGGCGCATGTGCCGATGGTGGTCGTCGTCGGAGACCACGCCACCTATCACAAAAAGTACGACGCCCCACTGGAATCCGATATCGACGCGCTCGCGGGCACTGTCTCGGGATGGGTGCGCCGCACGGCTACCGCCGCCGACGTGGCGCTCGACGCCGCCGAGGCGATCGCGGCGAGCCGGGCCCGCTCGCTGATCTCCACGCTGATCCTGCCCGCCGACGTGTCCTGGTCGGATGGCGCCCAGCCCGCCGCAGCACCGCCCGCGCGGCCGGCGAGTGCGGACCCCCTGCTGGCGCCCGAGGTCGCGGAGGTCCTGCGATCGGGAGAACCGGCGGTGATCATGGTGGGCGGTGACGCGACCCGCGGCCCCGGGCTGGCCGCCGCCGCGCGGATCGCGGAGGCAACCGGGGCCCGTTGGCTCTGCGAGACCTTTCCGACGCGCCTGGAACGCGGCGCCGGCGTTCCCGCCGTCGAGCGGTTGGCGTATTTCGCCGAGGCCGCCGCGGCCCAACTGGACGGCGCCAAGCATCTGATCCTGGCCGGTGCCAAATCTCCGGTGTCGTTCTTCGCCTACCCGAACATGCCCAGCGACCTGGTACCGGCGGGTTGTGAGGTGCACGTGCTCGCCGATTACCTCGGTGCGGCCGACGCGCTGATCGCACTGGCCGACGAGATCGCGCCCGGCACGGTTGCGCCCCTGGCCGCCGCGTCGCGCCCGCAGCTGCCGACCGGCGCGTTGACCTCGGCGTCGGCGGCCGAAGTGATCGGCGCGCTGTTGCCCGAACGGACGATCGTCGTCGACGAGTCGAATACCTCGGGCCTGCTGCTGGCGCAGGCCACCGCCGGGGCACCGGCGCATGATTGGCTGACGCTGACCGGTGGGGCGATCGGCTACGGCATCCCCACCGCGGTCGGTGCGGCGGTGGCCGCCCCGGACCGGCCGGTGCTCTGCCTGGAATCCGACGGGTCGGCGATGTACACGATTGCCGGGCTGTGGACGCAGGCGCGTGAGAACCTCAACGTGACCACCGTGCTGTACGACAACAGCGCCTACGACATCTTGCGGATTGAGCTGCAGCGCGTCGGTGCCGGGTCCGCCCCCGGTCCCAAGGCGCTGGATCTGCTTGATTTATCGCGTCCTACAATGGATTTCGTCAAGATCTCCGAAGGTATGGGGGTACCGGCCCGCCGGGTGAGCACCGCCGAGGAGTTCGCCGATGCGCTGCGCGAAGGCTTCGCCGAACCCGGGCCGCATCTGATCGACGCGGTGGTGCCTTCGATTACGGGCTGAGGCAACCCGATTCGGCCCTTGGAGTTCGATATCGTCAATAGCGGGCCAGCACGGGAAGCCGGCTGACGAGCCAGTCCGTCACCGTATTGACCACCTCGACACCGGTTTCAAAGCCGCCATCGTGGACTTCGGCTGCCAATGCCACGCCCCATTCCCCCGAAGGCGTGGGCAGGATCCCGAATTGCCGCACCAGGTAATCGCCATCGGTTCCGGGACCCCAACCACCTTTGGCCGCAGAGCCATTGGCGGCCAGGCCCCATCGGTGATCGGGTGTGAGGTCGGTCATCAGCTCGATCACCTCAGTCGCGTCGGGGACCGACGGCAACTCCGCGGCGAATCGGGCTTGCCGCCGCAGCGTCCACTGCGTCTGGCCAAATGCGGTGAAACCGCGCCGAACTCGCCGCGATTCGACCACCGTCGCGGTGTCGCTACCCTCGGCGACAACGCCCTGTACCTTGCGGGCCGCGTCCGCCGGTTCGCCCAGCAGCGACCACAACTGTTCGGAAGCGCGGTTGTCGGATTCGGTGATGGCCTTGACCGCCAGCTCGCGGGCGTTGAGCCAATCGCTACGCAACGCCGCGATCGCCAGCGGCACTTTGATTGTCGACCAGGCCACGCCCGACCACCATCTGCCCAGTGAATAGGTCCGGTCCGGACGCGCGATCGCCACACCAATGTTGGCCGGCACCACGTCGCAAAGCTGCTCAAAACTCGCTTCCAGCGCGAGCTCCAGGGGCCGGGACGTCATAGGGCTATCGGGGTATCGGCCATACCCGATCATGACAGTCGATACCTTCGGCCGCCAACTGGCGTTTGAGCACCTTGAATGTGACCGTCCGCGGCAGCTCCGCGCTGATCCGGACGTACGACGGCCACTGTTTGGGCCCCAGGTCGGGCTGCTCGGCCAGGAACGCCCGAAATTTCTCGGTGTCGAACTCGCTACCCTGCGCCAGCACCAAAGCGGCCATCACCTGATCACCGACCACCGGATCGGGGATCGCGTACACGGCGACCTCGGCCGCGTCGGGGTATCGCAGCAGTACCCGCTCGATCGGTGCTGCGCCGAGGTTCTCGCCGTCGACCCGCATCCAATCACCAAGGCGCCCAGCGAAGTACGCGAATCCGTCCTCATCGCGATAGGCGAGATCACCACTGTGGTAGATCCCGCCGGCCATTCGTTCGGCCTCGGCGGCAGGGTCGTTGTAGTAACCCTCGAATCGGCCTGGCCCGCTGGTGTTTACCAGTTCGCCGACGACTCCCGGCGGGCAGGACCTGCCGGTCTCGGGGTCGACGATGTCTAGCCCCTCGGTCAGCGGCCCCAATGCGCCCGTCGGCGTATCGGGGGTGCGGGCGATCGCGACTCCACCTTCGGTCGAGCCGAACCCGTCCTGCACCTTGCAGCCGAATCTGCGTGCGAACCGTTCGATGTCAGTGGGCACTCCCTCGTTGCCGTACACCGCCCGCAGCGGGTTGTCCGCGTCGTCGGGTTGCTCCGGCTGGGCCAGCACGTAGGACAGCGGCTTGCCCACGTAGTTGGCGTAGGTCGCGCCGTAGCGGCGCACGTCGACCATGAAGTTCGATGCAGAGAACTTGCGCCGCAACGCCATTGAGCCCCGGCACGCCGCGGCCACCGCCCAGCCGACCAGAACCGCGTTGGAATGAAACAGCGGCATCGACACATAGCAGACGTCGTCACGGCCGAGGTCGAACCGGTGTGCCATCGTCGTTCCGGCGATCGCGACCTTGCCGTGGCTGCACTTCACCGCTTTCGGTTCACCGCTGGTTCCCGAGGTGAAGATCAGCATGAAAAGGTCTTCGGCCGACGCTGATTGGAAACTCAACTCGGCATCACGATGTGCGTCGACTTCGGCGACCCACTGCGCAGAATCCACGTTCAGGTGATCGATGTCATCCAGTGTCGCAGCAGATTTCGAGTCGGCTAGGACCAGCTGGCAGTCGGCCCGGCTGATATCGCGTGCCAGTGCCTCGCCGCGACGCACCGAGTTGAGACCGACCGGCACAATCCCCGACATCCCGGCCGCCGTCAACATCGCCGAGAAGAACGGTGTGTTCTCCAGCAGTACGCCGACGTGCGGCGGCCTGTTCGGGTCGAGCCGCTCGCGCAGCGTCGCCACGATCGCGGCACCGTGTCGCAGGTGATCGCGCCAGCTGGTGAACGACTCCTCGAAGTAGATCCCCCGGTCGTCGATCTCAGCCAGCGGCTCCAGCAGCTTGGTAACCGTCGGGTCGGCCGGAATCACCGCAGTCAATGCGCCCACTCCCCCCTCGCCGCTCCGCGGCTGGGGGTGCCCTCACCTCGGTCGTTCATACGAACCGCATCGTCGCCGGGCTGCTAGGCAGGAGTTTCCGCCAGCTCGCGACCGATCCGGCGCAGCTGCCCGGTGGCGCCGCCCAACGCGAACTCGGCCTCTTTGGCGGCCAGGAAGTAGCGGTGCGCCGGGTGATCGGTGTCGACGCCCACGCCACCGTGCACGTGCACGATGGTGTGCGCGACGCGGTGTCCGGCGTCGGCGGCCCAGAACGCCGCGCTGGCCACGTCGATCTCGGCGGGGATGTCCTCGGAGACCTTCCACGCCGCTTGGGTGAGCGTCAACCGCAGCCCCTTGACGTCGATGTAGCCGTCGGCCAGTCGCTGTGACACCGCTTGGAAGCTGCCGATCGGACGGTCGAATTGCTCACGCTCGCGGGCGTATTCGGCCGTCATCTGCAAACCGCGATCGAGCACCCCGAGCTGATACGCGCTGCGGCCCAGGGTTCCCAGCGTGCCGAGCCAGGCGACGACTTCGCTTCCGCCGACCTTCCGGGCCCCGTCCACCGCTACGCCGTCGAGCGCGAGATGCCCGACACTGTTCTTCCCGGTGGTCGCCAGCGTGGTCACCTTGACGCCGTGGTCTTCGGAGCTGACCAGGAAAACGGCTGTGCCGGAATCGGTTTCGGCGGGAACCAGGAAGGCATCCGCGACGGGGCCAAAGAAGACCTGCGTGCGCGTCCCGGTCAGTTGGTAGCCGTCGCCCGCGCGGGTGGCCTGCACGGGGCCCTCGCCCATCTCGCCGTCCAGGGCCACCGTCAGGATCTTCTCGCCTTTGACGGCCGGGACTCCCCAGGTCTGCTGCAGCTCCTGGGAGCCGAAGCGCGCCAGCACTCCGGCGCCCAGCATCACCGATTCCAGGTACGGCACGGCGGCCAGCTGGCGGCCCAGCGCAACCAGGATCGCGACCTGTTCGAGCGCGCCGAAACCGTCGCCGCCCAGCGCTGACGCCGACGCGCTGGTGAGGATGTCGGCCTCGATCAACTTCTGCCACAGGCCGCGGTCGAACCGTTGCTCGAGCCCGTCGAGCTCGCGCTGGTGCTCCGGTGTGCACACCGAGCCCACGATCGTGTCGACCAGGCCCCCGAGGTCAGCCGCCGCTTCGGTTGTCGTGAAATCCATTCCGATGCCGTCCTTCTCGATGCTCAGCGGTACTTAGCGGTTTCGAGGCAGGCCGAGAGCGACCATGCCGATGATGTCGCGCTGCACCTCGTTGGTGCCGCCGCCGAAGGTGAGGATCAGGCACGCGCGGTGCATCCGCTCGACCCGGCCGCGCAACAGCGCACCCGGCGAATCCTGGCGCACGGTTGCCGCGGTGCCCAGCACCTCCATCAGCAGCCGGTAGGCCTCGGTGGCCAGCTCGGTGCCGTACACCTTCGCCGCCGACGCGTCCGCGGGGCCCAGTGCTTCGCCCTCCGCAGAAGCCAGTTCCCAGTTGATCAGCTTGAGCACCTCGGCCTTGGCATGCACCCGCGCCAGGTTCAGCTGGACCCACTCGGAGTCGATCAGCCTGGCCCCGCCGTCGTCCTTCGTGTTTTGTGCCCACTCGCGAACCTCGCGCAGGGCCAGGAAGATCGGTTGCGGCGACACCAGGGCGACCCGCTCGTGGTTGAGCTGGTTGGTCACCAGCTTCCAGCCGCCGTTCTCCTCGCCAACCAGGTTGGTCACCGGGACGCGCACGTCCGAGTAATAGGTGGCGCTGGTGTCCACCCCGGCCATCGTGTGCACGGGAGTCCAGGAGAAGCCCTCGGCGGTCGTCGGCACCACCAGCATCGAAATGCCGCGGTGCTTCTTGGCCTCGGGGTTGGTGCGCACCGCCAGCCAGACCCAGTCGGCGTAGGCGATCAGGCTGGTCCACATCTTCTGGCCGTTGATGACGTAGTCATCGCCGTCGCGGACCGCCGTGGTGCGCAGGTTCGCCAGGTCGGTACCGGCGCCGGGCTCGGAGTAACCGATCGAGAAGTGCAGTTCACCGGCGGCGATCTTGGGCAGGAAGAACTTCTTCTGCTCCTCGGTGCCGAACGCCATGATCGTGGGCGCCACGCTGTTGATGGTCAGGAACGGCACCGGCACGCCCGCGATCGCGGCCTCGTCGGTGAAGATCAGCGAGTCCATCGGGGACCGGTCCTGGCCGCCGTATTCCTTGGGCCAGTTCAGGGTGAGCCACCCGTCCTTGCCCATCTGCGCAACGGTGTCGCGATACGCGTTGCCCGTTCCGACCTCGCCCTGGGTTGAGTGCAGCGCCTCGCGGCGCTCCGGCGTCATGAGCGTGGTGAAGTACGACCGCAGCTCGCGACGCAGCTCCTCCTGTTCAGGGGTGTAACTGATGCGCATTCCAGCCGTCCTTTGGTTAAACGTGACAAGCGGCTATTCGACCAACGGCTACCCGTTCGTCTTCCCGGTTGTAACACGTTCTAGTCTGGGAATCCAGCGACCGTTTCCTCAGACGCACGTGAGCCCTATGGTGGAGCTACATTCTGATGGGACATAGGACGAGATCCGGGCCAGCTTCAAGGAGGATGCCGTGCGGGTGATCGTGGATCGTGACCGGTGCGAAGGCAACGCGGTGTGCTTGGGAATCGCACCAGATATCTTCGACCTCGACGATGAGGACTACGCCGTCGTGAAGCTTGATCCGATTCCGTCCGACCAAGAAAATCTCGCCGAGCAGGCGATCGCCGAGTGCCCGCGCGCGGCGTTGCTGCGCGAAGACTAGCGGCGAGGGACCCCGAAACTAGAGGTATTCATAAATTGACTAGCAGCACGAACGCGACCGATCTATCCGGGAAGGTCGCGGTGGTGACCGGTGCGGCCGCAGGACTTGGGCGCGCCGAAGCGCTTGGTCTGGCCCGCCTTGGCGCCACCGTCGTCGTCAACGACATCGCCGCCGCCCTCGATGCCTCGGACGTGATCGACGAGATCAGTGCCGCCGGTTCCAAGGCCGTCGCGGTGGCCGGTGACATCAGCCAGCGCTCCACGGCCGACGAACTGGTGTCCTGTGCCGACGGTCTGGGCGGACTCGACATCGTGGTCAACAATGCCGGCATCACCCGCGACCGGATGCTGTTCAACATGTCCGATGAGGAATGGGACCAGGTCATCGCGGTTCATCTGCGTGGGCACTTCCTGCTCACCCGCAATGCCGCGACCTACTGGCGGAGTCGGGCCAAGGACGCCGGCGGATCGATCTTCGGCCGGATCGTCAACACCGCATCCGAGGCCGGACTGGTGGGGCCGGTCGGGCAGGCCAACTACGGTGCCGCCAAGGCCGGCATCATCTCGCTCACCCTGACCGCCGCACGGGCGCTGGGCCGCTACGGTGTGTGCGCCAACGCGATCTGCCCACGTGCGCGCACGGCGATGACGGCCGACGTGTTCGGCAGCGCACCAGATATAGAGGAGGGCGGCGTCGACCCGCTGTCGCCCGAGCACGTGGTGAACCTGGTGCAGTTCCTGTCGTCTCCCGCAGCCGCTGAGGTGAACGGCCAGGTGTTCATTGTTTACGGACCGCAAGTGACATTGGTCTCAGCTCCGACGGCGGAGCACCGATTCACCGCGGACGGCGCCGCATGGGACTCGGCCGAACTCACCAGCACATTGCGCGACTACTTTGCTGGTCGGGATCCAGAACGTAACTTTTCCGCGACCGCGTTAATGGAACAATAGCGACGCAAAGCTGTTTCTCGGGGCGAAATCAGCTAGTAGAACGTGTGTCAGATTAGCAATAGCTTAAAGCCGCTGACCAGGACAAATTAACGGTTTAGACAGAGATAACCTGTTCATTGACAGCGTGAACTTTCTCTGAGTTAATATGATCCGGCTCACACGGAGTCGGCTGCGACGAAAGACCACGCAAGGCGAAGGACAGGCTTCGCCGTGAGCAGCAAAGGGGGGCTACCGGGTTGATCGAACAGCTTGCGGTTCCCGCCCGTGCTGTCGGCGGGTTTTTCGAGATGATGATCGATACGGCCCGTGCCTGTTTCCGACGACCGTTTCAAGGCCGTGAATTCCTGGATCAGACGTGGATGATCGCACGCGTGTCGTTGGTCCCGACCCTGTTGGTGTCGATCCCGTTCACCGTCCTGGTCGCATTCACCCTCAATATCTTGCTCCGTGAAATCGGCGCGGCCGATTTGTCCGGCGCCGGAACGGCGTTCGGCACCATCACCCAGTTAGGCCCGGTGGTGACCGTGCTCGTCGTCGCCGGGGCGGGCGCCACCGCGATCTGTGCCGACCTCGGTGCGCGCACCATCCGCGAAGAAATCGACGCGATGCGGGTGCTCGGCATCGACCCGATCCACCGGCTGGTGGTGCCCCGCGTTCTGGCGTCTACCGTTGTCGCACTGTTGCTTAACGGTTTGGTGTGCGCGATCGGTTTGTCCGGTGGGTACGTTTTCTCCGTGTTTCTTCAGGGGGTGAATCCGGGCGCGTTCATCAACGGGTTGACCGTGTTGACCGGACTGCGCGAGTTGGTGCTCGCCGAAGTCAAGGCTCTGTTGTTCGGTGTGATGGCCGGACTCGTCGGCTGCTACCGCGGCCTCACCGTGAAGGGCGGGCCGAAGGGCGTCGGCAACGCGGTCAACGAAACCGTCGTCTACGCGTTCATTTGTCTGTTCGTCATCAACGTCGTGATGACGGCCATCGGCGTGCGGTTCTCGACGAAGTGATCACGCGATGAGCTACGACTTCACTTACCGGTTCCGCAATATCGCGGCGCGGCTGCAAGGCCCGGTCGACGACTTCGGCGAGCAGGCGCTGTTCTACGGCCAAACCGTGCGCTATGTCCCCAATGCGCTGACCCGGTACCGCAAGGAGACGATCCGGCTGATCGCGGAGATGACGCTCGGGGCCGGCGCCCTGGTGATGATCGGCGGCACGGTCGGCGTGGCGGCGTTCCTGACGCTGGCCTCCGGCGGTGTCATCGCCGTCCAGGGTTACTCGTCGCTGGGCAACATCGGTATCGAGGCACTGACCGGCTTCCTGTCGGCGTTTCTGAACGTCCGCGTGGTCGCGCCGGTCATTGCCGGTATCGCGCTGGCGGCCACGATCGGTGCCGGTGCCACCGCCCAACTGGGCGCCATGCGGGTGTCAGAAGAGATCGACGCCGTCGAATGCATGGCGGTGCACTCGGTGTCCTACCTGGTGTCGACGCGGCTGATCGCCGGCCTGGTCGCGATCGTCCCGCTGTATTCGCTGTCGGTGCTCGCCGCGTTCTTCGCCGCGCGCTTCACCACGGTATACATCAATGGGCAGTCGGCCGGTCTCTATGACCACTACTTCAATACGTTCCTCATCCCGTCGGACCTCCTGTGGTCGTTCCTGCAGGCCATCGTGATGTCCATCGCGGTGATGTTGGTCCATACCTATTACGGCTACAACGCCAGCGGTGGGCCGGTAGGCGTGGGCATCGCGGTCGGTCAGGCGGTGCGAACCTCCCTGATCGTCGTCGTCGTCATTACTTTGTTCATCTCGCTAGCCGTTTACGGCGCGTCCGGTAACTTCAACCTCTCGGGTTAAGGGGACCGCTTAAAACATGGCAGACACCGGATCGCGACGCACAACTGTTCGGCTGGCAGCGGCGCTGCTGGCCAGTTTGTTGGTGGCGTTTGCGACGCTGACGTACCTCTCGTACACAGCGGCTTTCGCCTCCGTCGACACGGTCACGGTCGCGGCACCCCGGGCGGGGCTGGTGATGGACAAGGGTGCCAAGGTCAAGTACCGCGGCGTCCAGATCGGCAAGGTCACTGACATCAGCTACGGGGCCGAGCAGGCACGCCTGACCCTGGCAATCAACAGCGACGACATGCATTTCATCCCCTCCAACGCGCCGGTGCATATCTCGGGAAATACGATCTTCGGCGCAAAGTCAGTGGAATTCGTTGTGCCCCAGGCTCCTTCGCCGACCTCGCTGCGTCCCAATGCACACGTCGAGGCCTCCGCGGTGCAGCTGGAAGTCAACACGCTGTTTCAGTCGCTGATGGATCTGCTGCATAAGGTCGACCCGGTGGAATTGAACGGGACGCTCAGCGCCTTCGCCGAAGGTTTGCGTGGTCATGGTGACGACTTCGGTGCGCTGCTGTCGGGCTTGAATACCCTGACGCAGCAAACGAATCCGAAGTTGCCCGCGCTGCAGGAGGACTTCCGCAAGGCCGCGATCGTCACAGGCGTGTACGCCGACGCCGCCCCGGACCTGAACACCATCTTCGACAACCTGCCCACCATCAACAGGACAGTCGTCGACCAGCAGAAGAACCTCAACGACACCCTGTTGGCCACGATCGGCCTGTCCAACAACGCCTATGAGACGTTGGAACCGGCCGAGAAGGACCTCATCGACGCGATCAACCGGCTGCGGGCCCCACTCAAGGTGGCCGCCGACTACTCACCCGAATTCGGCTGCCTGTTCGCGGGTATCGATCGGGGCCTCAAGGAGTTCGGCCCAATTCTGGGTGTCCGCAAGGCAGGCCTGTTCACCTCGTCGAGCTTCGTCCTGGGCGCGCCGGCCTACACGTATCCGGAGTCCCTGCCGATCGTCAACGCCTCCGGCGGACCCAACTGCCGTGGGCTGCCGAACATTCCGAACAAGCAGAACGGCGGATCGTGGTATCGCGCGCCGTTCCTGGTCACCGACAACGCCAACATCCCGTACGAGCCGTTTACCGAACTGCAGTTCGACGCGCCCTCGACGCTGCAGTTCTTGTTCCACGGCTCCTTCGCGGAACGGGACGACTTCTGATGGCGGGTTCGGAAATGCCGTCGCACCGGTCGATGGTGATCAAGGTCAGCATCTTCACGGTGGTGATGCTGCTGGTCGCCGCGGGCTTGGTGGTGGTCTTCGGCGACTTCCGATTCGGCGACGAAAGCACCTATCACGCAACGTTTATCGACGCGTCTCGACTGAAGGCCGGCCAAAAGGTTCGCATTTCCGGTGTGCCCGTCGGTTCGGTGAACGGCGTCAAACTCAACCCGGACAACACCGTTGACGTCGCATTCGGCATCGACAGCCGCTACACGGTGTACTCGTCGACGCGCGCGGTGATCCGCTACGAAAACCTGGTGGGCGACCGCTTCCTCGAGATCACGTCGGGTCCGGGGGAGCTGCGCAAGCTGGCGCCGGGTGGCACGATCAACGCCCAACACACCCAGCCCGCACTGGATTTGGACGCGCTGCTGGGTGGACTGCGGCCGGTACTCAAGGGTTTGGACGCCGACAAGGTCAACACGATCAGCGGCGCCGTCATCGAGTTGTTGCAGGGCCAGGGTGGAGCGTTGTCGAATGTGCTGGCCGACACCAGCGCTTTCTCCACGGCGCTGGGCCAGCGCGACCAACTCATCGGCGACACGATCACCAACCTGAACCAGGTGCTGGGCACCATCGATCAAAAGAGCGCGCAATTCTCGACCAGCGTCGACCAGCTGCAGCAATTGATCAGTGGCCTGGCCAAGAACAAGGACTCGATCGCCGGAGCCATTCCGCCGCTTGCGTCGACTACGACGGATCTCACTGAGCTGCTGAAGAATTCACGCCGGCCGCTGCAAGGAATCCTGGAGAACACCCGGCCGTTGGCCACCGAGATCGACAACCGCAAGGCCGAAGTCGACAACGACGTCGAGCAACTGGGTGAGGACTATCTGCGCCTGGCCGCACTCGGTGCCTATGGCTCGTTCTTCAACATCTACTTCTGCTCCGTGACGATCAAGATCAACGGACCGGCCGGTAGCGACATCCGCCTGCCCCTTGGTGGCCAGGTGGATCCCAGCCAAGGGAGGTGCGCTTTTGTCAAGCAATGACAAGCGCGAACGCGACCCGTTGCGCACCGGGGTCTTCGGTGTGGTGCTGGTCCTGTGCGTGGTGTTGCTCGCATTCGGCTACGCCAACCTGCCGTTCTGGCCGCAGGGCCGCGTCTACGACGCTTACTTCAGCGACGCCGGCGGCATCTCGCCCGGCAACTCCGTATACGTGTCGGGCTTCAAGGTGGGCAAGGTGCAGGCGGTCGGGCTGGCCGGCGACAGCGCGAAGGTGACGTTCTCCATCGATCGCCACGTCGCGGTCGGTGACCAGTCACTGGCCGCGATCCGCACCGACACGATCCTGGGCGAGCGTTCGATTGCGGTGACTCCCGCCGGCCACGGCAAGGCGACCACGATTCCGCGCAGCCGCACGACGACGCCGTACACGCTGGCCGGTGCCCTCGAGGATCTGGGTCAGAATGCGAACAACCTGAACAAGCCGCAGTTCGAACAGGCGTTGAACGTTCTCACCGATACGCTGCACGGCGCCACCCCGCAACTGCGCGGCGCCCTGGATGGGGTGACATCGTTGTCCCGCACTCTGAACCGCCGGGACGAAGCGCTGCAAAGCCTGCTGGCACATGCGAAGTCGGTGACAGCGGTGTTGTCCGACCGGGCCAACCAGGTCAACAAGTTGGTCGACGACGGCAACGAATTGTTCGCCGCGCTCGATGAGCGCCGCGCCGCACTTGGGCAATTGATCTCGGGCATCAACGACGTCTCCACCCAGATTTCCGGCTTCGTTGCCGACAACCGGAAAGAGTTCGGCCCCGCCTTGAGCAAGCTCAACGACGTACTGAGCAACCTCAACGAGCGTCGCGACTACATCACCGAGGCTCTCAAGCGGTTGCCCACCTACGCGACCGAGCTCGGCGAGGTCGTTGGCTCCGGGCCAGGGTTCAACGTCAACGTCTACGGCGTCATCCCGGCGCCGCTGCTGGCCACGATGTTCGACTTCTTCTACCAGCCGGGCAAGCTGCCGGCCAGCCTCTCCGACTATCTGCGCGGATTGATCCAGGAACGCTGGACCATCCGCCCGAAGTCGCCATGATGGCGGGATTGTCCTCATGAGGAGGATTGCCGGCAGCCGCGGGCTGCGCTACACCACCATCATCGCGCTGGTCGCGGCGCTGGTGGGTGGCGTGTATGTGCTTACATCGCGGGCGAATAACCGGACCATCACCGGTTACTTCACGTCCGCGGTCGGCCTTTATCCCGGCGATCAGGTGCGTGTCCTCGGTGTCCCGATCGGCAAGATCGATTCGATCGAACCGCGGCCGTCCGATGTGAAAATCACGATGACGGTGCCCAAGGACGTCAAGATCCCGAAGGACGCCAAGGCTGTCATCATGTCGCCGAACCTGGTGGCGGCGAGGTTTATTCAGCTCGCCCCGGCCTACACCGGCGGGGCGGTGCTGCCCGATGGCGCCAGCATCGATCTGTCTCGCACCGCGGTGCCGGTGGAATGGGACGAGGTCAAGGAAGCGCTGACCCAACTGGCGGTTTCGCTGGGTCCGACGGCCGGATCCATGCAGGGGCCGTTGGGTACGGCGATCAACCAGGCCGCGGATACGTTCGACGGCAACGGCCAATCGTTCCACAGCGCTCTGCAGGAGCTTTCGCAAATCGCTGGGCGACTGGGGGATTCGCGCGGCGACATCTTCGGCACCATCAAGAACCTGCAGGTTCTGGTCAATGCATTGTCGGCCAGTAACGAACAGATCGTGCAGTTCGCCGGAAACGTGGCCTCGGTATCGCAGGTCCTTGCCGACAGCTCGCGTCACCTGGACAACACGCTGGGCAATCTCAACCAGGCACTCACGGATATTCGGGGATTCCTGCACCAAAATAACTCGACGTTGATCGATACGGTCAACCAGCTCAATGATTTCAGCAAGACGTTGAGCGACCAGAGCGACAACATCGAACAGGTGCTGCACGTCGCCGGTCCCGGTATCGCCAACTTCTACAACATCTATGACCCGGCACAGGGCACGCTGAACGGTCTGTTGTCGATCCCGGAGTTCGCCAACCCGGTGCAGTTCATCTGCGGCGGTTCCTTCGAAACGGCTGGCGGGCCAAGGGCGCCCGACTACTACCGGCGTGCCGAGCTGTGCCGTGAGCGGCTGGGGCCGGTGCTGCGCCGGCTGGCGGTGAATTACCCGCCGGTCATGTTCCACCCGCTCAACACGATCACCGCCTACAAGGGTCAGATCATCTATGACACCCCGGCCACCGAAGCCAAAGCGCAGACACCGATTCCGCAGCTGACCTGGATACCGGCGCAAGGTGTTCCGCCGCCGGCGGTCCAGAATCCGGCCGATTTGCAAGCCCTGCTGGTGCCGACGGCCCCGCAGGCCGGACCGGTGCCGGGTCCGTCCGGCGCGCCCGCTCCTGCCCCCGGTCCCGCCCCGGGATCCGCGTTCGGCCCCCTGCCGGGGCCTGCGCCGGGCCCCTCCGCCGGGCTGCAAAACGCTCCAGGCGGCGGCGGATGAAACGAATCATGTTGCGCGGCAGTGCATTAGCGGCGGGCAGTGTGCTGCTCGCCGGCTGCCAGTTCGGCGGGCTGAACTCGCTGTCGATGCCGGGCACCGCGGGTCACGGCAGCGGCGCATTCTCGATCACTGTCGAAATGCCCGACGTCGCGACATTGCCGCAGAACTCACCGGTCATGGTCGACGATGTCACGGTCGGTAGTGTGGCCGGTATCGCTGCCGAGCAGCGTCCCGACGGATCCTTTTATGCCGCAGTGAAATTAGCGCTGGACCGCAATGTCGTGTTGCCCGCGAACTCCACCGCCACCGTCGCGCAGACGTCGTTGCTGGGTTCGCTGCACATCGATCTCGCCGCGCCCAAGGGCAAGCCGGCGACCGGCAGGCTCGTCGACGGTTCCAAGATCTCGGAGTCCAACACCGGCCGGTTCCCCACCACCGAAGAGGTTTTCTCGGCCCTCGGTGTCGTGGTCAACAAGGGCAATCTCGGTGCGTTGGAAGAGATCACCGATGAGACGTACCAAGCGGTGGCGGGACGGCAGAACCAGTTCGTCGACCTGGTGCCCAGGCTGGCTGAATTGACGTCGGGGCTCAACCGGCAGGTCGGTGACATCATCGATGCGGTCGACGGTTTGAACCGGTTTTCCGCGACGCTCGCGCGCGATAAGGACAACCTGGGCCGGGCGCTGGACACGCTGCCTGAGGCGCTGAAGGTGCTCAACAAGAATCGCGAACACATCATCGAGGCCTTCGCTTCGCTGAAGAAATTGGCGACGGTCACCTCACACGTGCTGTCAAAGACGAAGACCGACTTCGCCGAAGATCTCAAAGGCCTTTATTCGGTCGTGAAGGCGCTCAACGACAACCGGAAGAATTTGGTCACGTCGCTGCAGATATTGCTGACGTTCCCGTTCCCCAACTACGGCATCAAGCAAGCCGTACGTGGCGACTACCTCAACGTGTTCACCACGTTCGACCTCACTTTGCGCCGGCTCGGCGAAACGTTCTTCACCACGTCGTATGCGCTTGACCCGAACATGATGCACATGAGCGAGATCGTCAACCCGCCCGACTTCTTGACCGGCGAACTGGCAAACCTGTCCGGACAGGCCGCCGACCCGTTCAAGATTCCGCCCGGCACGGCTTCGGGACAGTAGGGGCGGCGCAATGATTGACAAACTCACCAGGATTCAGCTCTGGGTATTCGCGGTGATCACCGTGATCACGCTGACCATCATGGCGATCTTCTACCTCCGCCTGCCCGCGACGTTCGGCATCGGGACCTATGTGGCGAGTGCCGACTTCGTCGCCGGTGGCGGCCTGTACAAGAATGCCAACGTCACCTATCGCGGCGTCGCTGTCGGCAGGGTGGACTCGGTGGCGCTGAACCCGAAGGGCGTCACCGCGGAAATGCGGCTGAACAGCGGCACTCCGATTCCGTCGAATGTCATCGCCACCGTGAAGAGCGTGTCCGCCGTCGGTGAGCAGTACATCGACCTGGTGCCACCGAAAGATCCGGCATCGAGCAAGTTGCACAACGGTTCTCGGATCGATCAGGCCAACACCCGGATCGGTCAGGACGTCGCCGATCTGTTGAAGCGGGCTGAGGCGCTGGTCAACAGCCTCGGTGACACCAAGTTGCGGGAGTTGCTGCACGAGACGTTCCAGGCGGCCAACGGTTCGGGTCCAGAGCTGGCCCGGTTGCTCGAATCGGCCCGGTTGCTGGTGGACGAGGCCAACGCCGACTATCCGCAAGTCTCGCAGCTGATCGATCAGGCGGGCCCGTTCCTGGAATCTCAGATCCGCGCCGGCGCTGACATCAAGTCGCTGGCAGATGGGTTGGCGCGGTTCACTTCCGAGGTGCAACGGGCCGACCCGCAGCTGCGTTCGACATTGGCCAACGCTCCGGGCGCGGCCGACGAGGCCAGCACGGCGTTCTCCGGCATCCGCCCCAGTTTCCCGGCGCTGGCCGCCAACCTGGCGAACCTAGGCCGGGTCGGCGTGATCTATCACAAGTCGATCGAGCAACTCTTGGTGGTTCTGCCGGCGCTGTTCGCCGCGATCATCACGATGGCGGGCGGCCCGCCTCTGGACGAGGGCGGCAAGCTGGACTTCAAGCTCGACTTGAACGACCCGCCGCCGTGCGCTGTCGGGTTCTTGCCGCCGCCGCTGATGCGCACGCCCGCCGACGAGACGGTGCGCGAGCTGCCCCGAGACATGTACTGCAAGGTCGCTCAGAACGACCCGAGCACCGTGCGTGGGGCGCGTAACTATCCGTGCCAGGAGTTCCCGGGCAAACGGGCACCGACGATTCAGCTGTGTCGCGACCCGAGGGGTTATGTGCCGATCGGGCGTAACCCATGGCGCGGTCCGCCGGTTCCGTACAACACGCCGCAGACAAACGGGCTGAACACGTTGCCGCCCAACAAGTTCCCTTACATTCCGCCCGAGGCTGAGCCGGATCCGGGTACTCCTATCGTCGGTCCGCCCCCGCCGGGGGTGGTGCCCGGGCCGGGGCCGCTGCCCAACCATCAGCCCGCCTTTGATCCGCCGCCGCCCAACGACAGGCCGCCGCCACCGGGCAACCCGTCGTGGATGCCGCCGGGCGTCCCCCCGGTACCGCCGATACTCCCGTATCCGAAGTGGCTGCCGCCGCCATCACCCCCGCAGGCCATGGGTCCGCCGGTTGCGCCGAGTCTGCCGTCGCAGGCCAGCGGCCCCGCGTACACCACCTATGACGAGTCCACCGGCGCGTTCAGGGACCCGGCGGGAGGCACTGGTATCTTCGCGGCCGGCGCGAATACGTCCAGCGCCGAGAATTGGGTGGACCTCATGCTTGATCCAAGGCCGATGTAAGTGACATCTGCAACCAGCGGCGAACAATCCACGGCGGCACCGCGTGCCCGTCGCCGGGCATCGCGCGCGGCTGGCCCGGCGAAGAGCGAGTCGAGCACCGCGACCGAGGTGGCGCTCGAGGCTCCCGCCGCACCGAAGAAGCAACAGGTCAAACGCGTCAAGACCCTCAAGACGCTCAAGCCGCCACCGCGGCGGCGGCCGAATGGGCGCATGGTTGGCTGGATTTCGTTCGCCGCCGCGTTGCTGGCGCTTGGCGGGCTGGCCGCATGCTTGACCGCGCTGGTTATTTCGCAACGCCACGCCGAAGCCGCGCAGGCCCGTGATCAGCGTTTCGTCGACACCGCCACGCAGACGGTGCAAAACATGTTCAGCTACAAGCAGGACAACATCGACGACAGCGTGAACCGTTTCTACAACGGCACCAGCGGCCCGCTGCGCGGCATGTTGGGCGCCAACAACAACATTGAAAACCTCAAGGCGCTGTTCCGTTCCACCAACGCGACCTCCGAGGCGGTGATCAACGGCGCGGCTCTGGAAGGCATTGACACGGTTACGGATAACGCCTCGGTGCTGGTATCCGTCCGGGTAACGGTGGCCGACATCGACGGAGTCCACAAGCCATCCATGCCCTACCGACTGCGAGTCGTCGTGCACGAGGACGAGCAGGGGCACATGACGGGTTACGACCTGAAGTACCCCGACGGGGGCAACTGATGCGTTGGCGGCGTTGGCTGGTCGCCACCGCGGGATACCTCGCGGTCGTGGGCGTGGTCGGGTTGTCCGCCGCGGCCGGCTGGTTCTACTGGGAACGGGTGGAGATCCGCGGCGAGCAGACGGCCCGAGCGGTGCTACCGCAGCTGGCCGCCAAAGAGGTGCCCGCGGTCTTCGCATACGACTACCAGACCGTTGAACGCAGTCTCGCCGATGCGTATCCGATGCTGACGCCCGACTATCGCCAGGAATTCCAGAAGAGTGCCAACACGCAGATCATTCCCGAGGCCAAGAAGCGCGAGGTGGTCGTCCAGGCGAATGTTGTTGGCGTTGGGGTGATGTCCGCCAAGCGGGATTCCGCGTCGGTGATGGTGTACATGAACCGCACCGTGACCGACAAGACACGGCAACCGCTTTACGACGGCAGCCGATTACGGGTGGACTTCAAGCGGATCGGCAATAAATGGCTGATCAACTACATCACGCCGATCTAAGCCGATCTGCTCAGAAGCACATCGCAAATTCGTTGCAGCGCATGGGGTAACGCTGGATCGGGCTGGGCGGCGGCCCGGTCATCTGCAGCGAGAACGGCGTCTTTTTCATCGCCGGTTCCATGCCGCAGACGGCACCGTGCATCGTGGTGTGTGTGCCGCTCATCGATTCGTCACTGAAGGCCCAGGTTTCGGTGGAGGGTGCCGTGCCGCCGCCCGGACATGAGACACCATCTGCCTTGTCGACTCCGAAAGTCCACAGCATGCTGGACATCCGGGCCCGGCCGCTGAAGTTCTGCAGTTTGTCGGCAGCGCTGATCTTCTCGTCAGTGGCGCTCACGATATTCAGCGCGCATTGCATCGCGAAAATGATCGGGTCGGAATAGTCGTTCATGTTGCGGGTTCCGGAGGGCTGATCGCACAGGGCCGTGATGGTCCAGGTGACCCCCGATACGCCGGCTTCGTTGTAGCTGTATTGGCCGTCTGCCGGTGGGCCGAGCGCGTGTGCCGGAATACCGGAGTCCAGCGCGATTCCGATTGCCACTGCTGAGAAGACGCCGGCTCCCGCGGCCAGCGCGCGACGCATCCTCACAGTGCCCTCCCTTCCGGCCCTCCCGTTACGCTGCATCGAGTAAAACAGCGTTTCGGCGCCAACACCATGGGTCGCCGCTATTTGGTATTCGGCGGATGCGCCTCGGCGAGCGCATCGAGAAATGATCGTGCCCAACGGTCCACGTCATGAGCGAGTACCTGGCGCCGCAACGATCGCATCCGCCGGCGGCCCTCCTCAGCGGGCTGGTTGAGCGCCGCCTCGATCGTGTCCTTGACACCCTCCAGGTCGTGCGGGTTGACCAGATAGGCCTGCCGCAATTCGGCTGCAGCGCCGGTGAATTCGGACAGAACCAGTGCACCGCCGAGATCGCTGCGGCAGGCGACGTACTCCTTGGCTACCAGGTTCATACCGTCCCGGAGCGGAGTGACCAGCATGACATCGCTGGCCACGAAGAACGCGATGAGTTCGTCGCGGGGAACCGAGCGATGGATGTAATGCACCACCGGATGCCCGACTTCGGCGTATTCGCCGTTGATGTGGCCGACTTGGCGTTCGATGTCGTTGCGCAGAATCTGGTAGCTCTCCACGCGTTCGCGGCTCGGCGTGGCCAGCTGGACCAGCACCGTGTCGTCACGCTTGATGCGTCCCTCGGCGAGCAACTCGGAAAAGGCCTTCAACCGAACGTCGATGCCCTTGGTGTAGTCGAGCCGGTCAACCCCGAGCAGGATCTTGCGCGGGTTGCCCAACTCCGCGCGAATCTCCTTGGCGTGGCGCCGGATATCGCGGTGCCGGGCTACCTGGTCAAGAGCGCCCGAGTCGATGGAGATGGGAAAGGCGCCCACCCGGACGGTGCGAGATTCCAGCTGCACCTCGCCGAACCGCGACCGCACGCCGACGGCGCCGCGCGAGGTGTTGGCGCCGACCAGTTGCCGGGATAGGAACAGGAAATTCTGTGCGCCACCGACCAGATGGAATCCGACGAGGTCGGCACCCAGCAAGCCTTCGATGATCTCGGTGCGCCACGGCAACTGCATGAACAGCTCGACCGGTGGGAACGGGATGTGCAGGAAGAAACCGATGGTCAGGTCCGGGCGCAGGGTGCGCAGCATCTTCGGGACCAGCTGCAGTTGGTAGTCCTGGACCCACACCGTCGCGCCCTTTGCGGCGGCGCGGGAGGTGGCTTCGGCGAAGCGCTGGTTGACCTCGACGTAGCGGTCCCACCATTCGCGGTGGTAGATCGGCTTGACGATGACGTCGTGGTACAGCGGCCACAGCGTCGCGTTGGAGAATCCCTCGTAGTAGTGGGCGACGTCGTCCGAGGAGAGGCGTACCGGGTAGAGCTGCAGCTCGTCTTGGGCTACCGGCTCGTCATCGACGTCGACTTCCTCGTCGACGACGCCGGGCCACCCGACCCACGCCCCGCTGCGCTTGCGCAGTAGCGGCTCCAGGGCCGTGACCAAGCCGCCGGGGCTGCGTTTCCAGGTTGTGGTGCCGTCAGGAAGCCGTTCCAAATCGACCGGCAGCCGATTGGCGACCACCACAAAGTCGGAATTCCCGAAATGTGAAGGGGTCGAGCGCTGGCTTCGCCGGGGAGCCATTTATGCGTCGAGTTTCGCCGGTCCAATACCGAGCATGGACAAGAAAACGCGGCACTCGTCAGCGTCGTTCGCGTACGCGGCGACGACACGCCTGGCCTGGTTAGCGGTGCTGTCGGCCAACGGCTCGACATCGCCGATTTCGCCAGGGTCAGATTTGGTAGGCATAGGACAACTCTATGCGACGTCGATATCGGCCCGCAGCCGTCTGGCGCGGTCCAGGGCCGGGCCGCCCGCGGGAGCGGGTTTGCCCGTACCGCGCCCCGGGTCGAAACCCTCGCGCGGCCATTTGTTCATGCAAAGAACTGCAGTCGTTAACAAATGCCGAATTTTCGTCGGGGCGAGATGCGGTCGCGGGGGTCGTGCCCAAGCGCCGAGCAAAGGCGCCGATTTAAATCGGAAGATTCGCATTCGGCGGATTCCGGGTGATGATTGCGCGGGGTGTCCTGGCGAACGTTTGCGGCGGCTCGGGCGCCGGCGATCCGGGTGGGATCCGCGCCGGTCCCCATTGACGGTCGGGTAACGCCTGTAGGGGGTCGCGTTCGGCACGATCACTGGTGCGACGTGGAAAGACGCGCCCAGACGGTGGTGCCGATGGTTCGTTTCGCGGTAGCCTGCTTACGGCCGCAGCTGTCTGTCTACTGACTGATGTCCAGTTGTTCAAAGGCAAACCAGGATGTCATCGCGACGAAGGCATTATCCTAAGCCGCAGTGCGCCGCGTTTTGGCGTTGCGTTGACGTCTAAGACTTCGGGAGAAGAACAATGGCTCTCACGCCGGCCGATGTTCACAATGTCGCGTTCTCCAGGGCGCGCATTGGAAAACGTGGCTACAGCGAGCAAGAAGTAGACCTGTTCATCGACCTGGTTGAGCAAGAGCTGATCCGCCACATCGAAGAGGACGCCGAGCTACGTCACCGCAACGCCGAGCTGCGCAACCGGGATGGGGGGCTCAAGAAGCGGGAAGCCGAGCTGGCCCAGCGGGAAGCCATGCTGCACGAGCACGAGTCCGAGGTCCGCCGCCAAGAACTGGAAATCCGCAAGCACGGAGAACAAATTCGCCACCAGGAGTCCCAACTCGCCCACCGGGCAACGCCGCTTCCCCAGCAGGTCGCCCAGCTTCGCTATCGGGAAGCCCAGGTTGCGCAGCGCGAGGCGCAATTCGCCCAGCACGAGGCGGAAGTCGCGCAGCACGAGGCGCAGCTCGCCCAGCGGGAATCCGAACTTCGCCGCCGGGAAGCCGAGCTCAACCAGTGGGATTCGGAGCTTCGCCAGCAGGAAGCCGAGCTCGAGCAGCACGAAGCACGGCTTGCCGAGCGGGAATCGGAGATCGAACAGCACGAAGCCGAGCTGCACCATCTGCTGGAGCAGCCCCAGGCGGTCGCCTCGGGTGCAGAGCCTGGCGCCGGCCAGATGGCGCGCCAGCAATTGCGAGCGGTACCGCCGGTCGCCGTCAACGGGGCCGGGCGCCTCGAGGAGACGCGTGCGGTCGCGGCGGTGCACGGACGCCATGACATGGAGCGGATGGCGATCCGGGCGGTCACCGACACGCTCGGCAACACGCTGACCGAGACGGTGCACGAGCGGACCCGCCGCGAGGGCGCCGTGGCCACCGACCAGGCGACCGAACTCGATCAGTTGAAGCAAGAGAACGCTGAGCTGGCCCGCTCGCTGGGCTTGCTCAAATCCGCCGCCGCCCTCCTGGCGGCCGCACTCGACCAGCCGTAACTCGGCTGGCCGCAGCTCGGCCGGTGACGACCAACCCGGCGCGGAGCTGCTTACATACTCGCCGTAATGTGTAACTGCATTCAACGACGAACGAGGTGGGCGCAATGACAGTCTCCGAGCACGCCGACGCCGCTGCGTCCAACTCCAGCGCCAACGAGCTGGTGGCCTACGAGACCCTCGACGATGGCCGCATCGCGCGAATCTGGCTCAACCGGCCCGAGGCCCACAACGCGCAGAGCCGTGGCCTGCTGGTCCAGCTCGACGAGGCGTTCGGCCGCGCGGAGGCCGATGACACCGTGCGCGTGGTGATCCTGGCGGCGCGCGGCAGGAACTTCTCCGCCGGCCACGACTTGGGCTCCGAGCAGGCACTGGCCGAGCGCGCACCCGGGCCCGGGCAGCACCCGAGCTTCCGGTCTCGCGGGGCCACGCTCGAGCCGATCATGGAGAAGCTGTACCACCAGGAGTGGCACTATTTCTTCGAAAACACTTGCCGTTGGCGTGATTTGCGCAAGATCACCATTGCCCAGGTACAGGGCAACGCCATCTCGGCGGGCCTGATGCTGATCTGGGCGTGCGATCTGATCGTCGCGGCCGACAACGCGAAGTTCAGCGACGTCGTTGCCGTGCGGCTTGGCATGCCGGGTGTCGAATATTATGCACACCCTTGGGAATTCGGACCGCGTAAGGCCAAAGAGCTGCTGCTGACCGGTGATTCGATTGACGCCGATGAAGCGCACCGACTGGGTATGGTTTCCAAGGTCTTCCCGGTCGACGAATTATCGGAAAAGACACTGGAATTCGCGCGGCGTATCGCCGAGCGGCCCACGATGGCGTCGCTGCTGATCAAGGATTCGGTTAACGCCGCCTCCGACGCGATGGGCTATACCGAGGCGCTGCGCCACGCGTTCCACGTCCATCTGCTGGGCCACGCGCACTGGGCTGCGTTCAACGAGAACAGGTGGCCGGTCGGCCAGCCGCCGCACGTCGAGGATTGGCGTGACGCGAAGCCGACGAAGCTCGCTCGCCGCGACCAGCCGTAGTGGCCGGCGCCCCAGTCGGGGCGATAGTCGATCGGGCACATCGGTGTTCCGCCTAACGAGACCCGGGGTAGCGATATTCGCCGCGGGTGCTGCATGCTTCTATAGCTAGAACCTGTTCCAGTTTGAGAGGGCACTCGTGCAGCTATCTTTCGAAGACCGGACGTATGTGATCACCGGTGGCGGCAGTGGAATCGGTAAGGGCGTTGCCGCCGGGCTGGCCGCGGCCGGGGCTTCGGTCATGATCGTCGGCCGCAATGCCGACCGTTTGGCGGGCGCCGTCGAGGAGGTCCAGGCGCTGGCAGACAGCGCCGGTAACGGCGGTGCGATCCGTTACGAGCCGGCCGACGTCACCGACGAGGACGAGGTGACCCGCGCGGTGGACGCCGCGACGGCCTGGCACGGCCGGCTCGACGGCGCGGTGCACTGCGCGGGTGGCTCGCTGACCATCGGGCCGATCACCCACACCGACTCGGAGGCATGGCGAAACACCGTCGACCTCAACGTCAACGGCACCATGTACGTGCTCAAGCACGTGTGCCGTGAATTGGTGCGGGGCGGCGGCGGCTCGTTCGTCGGAATCTCGTCGATCGCGGCCAGCAACACCCACCGATGGTTCGGACCCTACGGCGTCACCAAGTCGGCGATCGACCACATGATGATGTTGGCCGCCGACGAACTCGGGCCGTCCTGGGTGCGGGTCAACAGCATCCGCCCGGGCCTGATTCGCACGGATCTTGTTGATGCCAGCGTCATTCAGTCCCCGGAGATCAGCGGCGACTACGCGTTGTGCACGCCGTTGCCCCGGGTGGGCGAGGTCGAGGACGTCGCCAACCTGGCCTTGTTCTTGCTCAGCGACGCGGCGAACTGGATTACCGGACAGTGCATCAACGTCGACGGCGGCCACATCCTGCGCCGCGGCCCGGACTACTCCTCGATGATGGTGCAGATGTTCGGCGAGGATGCGCTGCGCGGAGTGGTCTAGGAGAAGCAGATGAACAGGCTCGAGAGCAAGCGGATCCTGGTGACGGGCGCCGGATCGGGGATCGGCCAGGCCACCGCGTTGCGGTTGCTCAGCGAGGGCGCCAGCGTTGTGGCCGCCGACATTTCGGCCGACGGTCTCAGCAACACCCAGGCCGGCGCGCAGGGGGCAGGGACAGCGCAGCGGCTCACCACCATCCCGATCGATGTCGGTAATGAGGACTCGGTCATCGACGGCGTGCGCTTGACGGTCGAGAAACTCGGCGGCTTGGATTCGCTGGTCAACGCGGCGGGCATCCTGCGGGCCTGGCACACCCACCAGACCACCCTGGACCAGTGGAATCAGATCATCGCCGTCAACCTGACCGGCACCTTCCTCGTGGTCCGCGAAGCGCTGCCGGCACTACTGGCGAATTCGCGCAGCGCGATCGTGAACTTCAGCTCGACATCGGCGTCGTTCGCCCACCCCTACATGGCGGCCTACGCCGCGAGCAAGGGCGGAATCCAGGCCTTCACCCATGCCTTGGCACTCGAATATGCGAAGGACGGTCTGCGTGCGGCGTGCGTCGCGCCGGGCAGCATCAAGTCCGGAATCACCGATGCCACCGGCGGATACATCCCGAAAGACGCCGATTGGTCGCTGTTCCCCCGGCTGATGCCGATCCTGCCGACCACGACGGAATCCAGCGGCGCGGGGATGGCAGGACCTGAGGCGGTGGCCGGCGTGATCGCGATGCTGGTGTCCGACGACGGAGCTTGGATCACGGGCACTGAAATTCGGATGGACGGCGGCACGCACGCCTGAGACGGGCCTGCGATCGCCGCTAGTTAACGCAGGGCACGCCGCCCCCGTCGATCGGCTTGCCCCGATCGGGTGTCGGGTAGGTGCTGGTGCCGTAGCCGTAATTCCAGCTGCTCTTGCTCGACGTCGTGGTGGACGAGGACGAGGACGAGGACGAGTACGAATCGTCCATCGATTCGTCCGGCGTCGGCATCGTAAAGCTGGTATCCACAGTCACCCGGACGTGCCCGGGTTCGAGGCTGGCGTCGGGCTGCTTGGGGGCGTCCAGGCTGAGCAGGTTCGCGAGGTTCTGCGCATCGACCTCGGCGCCGGCGCCGTACTGGATGGACGTCTTGCTCGGGTCGAACCAGTTGCGGTCGCGGACCGTGCCCGCGGTGTAGCCGTACTTCTTCAGCGCGCGCGACACCTGGCTGGCGAGACCGCTTGTGCTGCTGGCGTTGACCACGTCGACGACGGTCGACGGATTGGGTTTGGCGGCCGTCGTCGGGGACGAGCTTGTCGAGATGTCGCCGCCGATCGCCGAGGCGACCTCGGCCTTGATCGCGACCGGGTCGACGATGTTCACGTCCTGGCCGCCGATGTTGTCGTACCGGACCACCGGCAGCGTCCGGAATACCACCTGGTTCGCCGCTGCGCTGCCGGCGATTTCGCCGATGCGGCGGAACATGTCCTCGTCCCAGCCGGCCGACAGCACGACGTCTTTGCGTGCCACGGCCATCAGGCTCTTCATCTTGTCCAGGTTGGTGAAGGTGCCGGAATCCTGAAGCTCTCGCATGACCGACGAAATGAAGGCTTGCTGGCGGTGGGTACGGTCCAGGTCGCCGTTGTCCAGGCCATGGCGTTGCCGGACGAAGGCCAGCGCCTCGGAGGCATCCAGCCGTTGCGGCCCGGCGGGGAAGTCGGCGCCGGAGTAGGAGTCGTAGACGGCGTGGTTGAGGCAGACGTTCACGCCGCCCAAGCTTTGCGCCAGGTCGTAGAAGCCCGCCAGGTTGACCTCGGCGAAGTAGTCGATTGGAACCCCGGTCAGGTTGCGGACCGCGCGCAATGTCGCTGCCCGGGCGGCTTCGCGGCCCTTGGTCTCCAGCTCTTTCTGGCTCACACCCTGGTTGGCCAGCTTTTGAGCGACGTACTGCTTGGTGAGGCCGTAGGCCTCCTTGATCTTGATGTGGTTGTACCCGGGCACGCCGTTGAACGGCACCCAGTCGTCGCGGGGGATCGAGAAGGCGACCACTTTATTGTCGGAGCTGACGTGCACGAGGATCAGCGTGTTGGTGTTGTAACCGCCGTCATCTGAATCGCCCGCGTGCAGCTGCTTGAGGATCGAATTGGGCAGGTCGTTGCCGTCTTGGTCTTTGCGCGAGTCCAGACCGATCAGCAGGATGTTCATGTTGTCACCGCTGGATCGCGGATCGTCGGGACTCAGCGCCTGCGAAACGGTGATGCCGCCCAGCGCCCCGTGCGCCACGTAGTAGCCGGCGCCGGTCATCAGCACCGCCGCGGTGGACACCAGTGTCATGAACGCCCGCGTCACCCCTCTGCGTAGCGGTGAGGGTTGACGAACTGCTCGATGGCGGCGATGTGCTCCGCCGGAACGTGCCATCAGAAACCTTGACCCTTCACCCGGACACCACTGGACACCGCATCAGCGGTTTGCGGTGATAAGGGGAAAAGCATGAGGTCAAGTATGCGGTAGCTGGCTGTGAAGCCCCCAATTTTTGACCACTCCCAGCGGCTCACTGTGGTGCTTCTCACGCTGGCGAAACGCCCGAATCGCCGTCTGCGATCTTCGCGCTACCAGCAGGTTTTGGCTAGGATGCCCCGAGCTTAGGGTCCGCAACCGTCGCGGACCGGTCTCAGGAGGAGAACATGGCCGACGAGATCGATTCCGACTCGTCATCGGACGGAGACCGACACCCGGGCAATCTCGATGCCCAGGCGCCGCAACGCGGCCTACGGCAGGGCTGGCAGAGGGTCCCACCGGGTCTTCGGACGGTAATACCCCTGACTCTGTTGGTGTCCGTCGTGATCGTCGGCTTTTACAACTGGGTGCGGCCTTCACGGGACGATTGGTCGCATCTGCCGGACCGACTTATCTGCCAGATGCAGTCGGTGACCAGACCGCCGCCCGCGCTCGTCGTGGACTCCGTCGGGGTCACCCATCCCCGGGCCGACGTCCTGCAGCTCGTGGTGCACTTCGCCCAACCACTGCCGGCGGCGCCGAGCTACCAATTGACCTACCGCGTCGCCAACAACGGCACCCCGTTCGCCGTGCTGACCCAGCGGCCGGGCAGCGACGACTTGGCGATCAGCAACATCCGATCCGACGGTGCCGACATCA
This sequence comes from Mycobacterium sp. 050128, assembly GCF_036409155.1. Lineage (NCBI taxonomy): Bacteria > Bacillati > Actinomycetota > Actinomycetes > Mycobacteriales > Mycobacteriaceae > Mycobacterium > Mycobacterium sp. 050128. The sequence continues at coordinate 2,197,381 of NZ_JAZGLW010000001.1, forward strand.
GTACGGATCTTGGCACGCACGCCAGAAGGACGGCACCCGACACCGTCGAGATGACGCTGAACCTAACGAAATTCGGTATCCAGAAGGACTTCGTGAGCCCTGCGCTCACGGTTTCGTCTCAGCTCGACGCGCGGCGCGGCGAACCGATGGCCTATGCGTTGCAGGTTTGCCACGGATAACGAAAGCTGTTGTGGCCCAAAGTTAGCGAACTTTTTCGAGGTCCTCGCCCGAATGGTAGAACACCCGGATATTCGACCCGGTGACTATCTCTGCGAGGTATACGCCGAGCGGTTCGACTTCGTAGTAAAAGTGAACGTAGCCATGCTTATCCAAAGCGGTGGCACAGGTCAGGCCCGGCGCCCCGCACCGTTGCTTGGTGGGCAACGCGAGTACACCGATTACCAGCATGACGATGATTCCGATCAAGACTGGGGCTTTGTTCACGGTGTGCCTCGTTTGCACGGAATACGTCACCGATGGAGTGTAAGCGCAACATCGCCTGATGCCGGGGAAGTAGGGTCTGTCAGCTATGACGAGTGCAACGTCTGACAACCCATCGTCGTCGCATGCCCGGGTCGAGGTGCTCGGCAATATCGGCCCCAACTGGTTTGCCTCGGTAATGGGAACGGGCATTGTTGCTATCGGTGGTGCGACGCTGCCGTTTCACGTGGTGGGTCTGCGCACGTTCGCGGAGGCGGTGTGGGTCATCGCCGCGGTCTTGCTGGTGGCGCTGATTGTCTTGGTGGGTAGTCATTGGCTGCGTCACCCCACGGTGGCGCGCGGTCACGCTCGCAATCCGCAGATGGCCCATTTCTACGGCGCCGCGCCGATGGCGCTGATGACCGTCGGCGGGGGAGCGCTGGTGGTCGGCAGGGACCTGATCGGCGCGCGCGTCGCCGTCGACCTGGACTGGGTGCTGTGGACCGCGGGAACCCTCGGCGGTCTGTTCACGGCGGTCAGCATCCCGTTTCTGATGTTCACCCAGCACGACGTCGAACCCGATGCCGCCTTCGGCGGCTGGCTGATGCCCGTGGTTCCGCCCATGGTGACCGCGGCGATGGGTGCGATGCTGTTGCCGCACATCGCCGCGGGCACCGGCCGTCAGACCATGCTCTATTTCTGTTACGCGATGTTCGGGTTGTCGTTGCTGGCCTCTTTCAACATCATCGCGATGATCTGGAGCCGACTGGTGCTGTATGGCACCTCGGGCACCGCGCGAGTGCCGACGCTGTGGATCGTGTTGGGTCCGCTTGGTCAATCCATCACGGCCGCAGGACTTCTCGGGACGGCCGCGTTGCACGGCTCCATCGACCACGACGTGGCCGAGGACCTGAACGCGTTCGCGATCCTGTATGGGGTTCCGGTGTGGGGCTTCGCGGTGTTGTGGATCGCGCTGGCCACCGCGCTCACCGTGCGCACCCTGCGCCGCGGGATGCCGTTCGCCCTGACGTGGTGGAGCCTGACGTTCCCGGTCGGCACCTTCGTGACCGGGACTTCGCAGCTTGCCGCGCACACGCATCTGCCGGCCTTCAAGGTGGCCGCGGCGATCGCCTACGCCGGTCTGCTCTTCACCTGGTTGTTGGTGGCGGTCCGCACCGCTCGGGGCAGTCTGCGTGGCAATCTGCTCAAGCTGCCGCCGAGTAGTGCTCCGATCAAGGCCCACAAGGAGCAGGTGTCCTGAGGGCTAAGCCGAACACCGATCAGCGGCAGCGCGATTCGCACGATGCCACGCTGAACAAGTATTAGGTAGCAGCGCGGGTGAAGCTTGCGAGTGTTGCCGGCAAACGCTGACGTGCGGTAAATACTTGGCTTGCAACGTATCGCGCATTTGCTGACGACGCGTGACCGCGCACCGTTTTGAGACACCGGTCCGGGTGGGTAGGCAACGTTGAATTCGCTCGGGGAGTGAACATGTCGGATCCGCGGGTACCGGCAGCGTCAGCGTCAGAGGACCCAAGGCCCGAACAGGATATGGAACGGAGGATACGGATGCGCGCTGAAGAAGGCGACGAATCAGTCAACGATTACGCCCGCAAAGGCAAGCAAACGCACGATCGCATTAAGCAAGCACGGCGATCGGGAGGCCCGGTGGGGCGGATCGCACAGCGGCTCGCCAAGTTCTTTCGCGGCGAACACGATTCCCCAGGCGGCAACGACTGATCGGGGTGGTCTTACGATCTCCTGATGACGACGGCGCCTGAACAGTTCTCCACCTCAGGGATAGGCGGCGTTCGTATCGTCGCCGATCGCCAGGGCGAGCCGCTTTCCCGGGCCGTGGTGTTCTTGCACGGCGGCGGACAGACCCGTCGCTCCTGGGGCCGCGCGGCTGCCGCGGTCGCCAAGCGCGGCTGGCAAGCCGTCACGATCGATTTGCGGGGCCACGGCGAGTCCGACTGGTCCAGCGAAGGCGACTACCGCGTCGTCAGCTTTGCCGCCGACGTCCAAGAGGTGCTGCGGGGGCTGCCGCCGAAACCCGTATTGGTGGGCGCCTCGCTGGGCGGGTTCACCTCGATGCTGCTGGCCGGGGAGATCTCGCCCGGCATCGCCAGCGCCATCGTTCTCGTCGACATCGTGCCCAACATGGAGCAGTCCGGGGCGAATCGCATTCACAACTTCATGGCCGACCGGGTGGAATCCGGGTTCGCCTCATTGGAAGAAGTCGCCGACGCGATCGCCGAATACAACCCGCACCGGCCAAGGCCGACGGACCTCGAGGGGCTGACCACCAATCTGCGCCGCCGCGGGGATCGTTGGTATTGGCATTGGGATCCCCAATTCATCAGTGGCACTGCGGCTTTCCCGCCATTCGAGGTAACCGATGCCGATCGCATGCACGCCGCCGTCGAGGCGATCCTGCGCAGTGGTGTGCCCATGCTGCTGGTTCGTGGCCAAGTGAGCGATCTGGTCAGCCAGGAGCGCGCCGACGAATTTCTCGCCCGCTTTCCCGAGGTCGAGTTCACCGATGTGCACGGTGCGGGGCACATGGTCGCCGGCGACCGCAACGACGTTTTCGCCGGAGCTGTCCTGGATTTCCTGTCCCGCCACGTTGACGTCGGATAACGTCCGGCCATTTGCCAGCCGCACCTGGGCCATTGCGAGCGACCCCGTCGGCGTCCTCGCGGCTCTGACCAGGAGCAAGCCGTATCGGGCTGGTAGCATCCTGGCCCGACAAGAGGAGAGCGGCGTGGCTATAGCGCGGTTGCGGGGGTTGGGTTTGTTCGCTGCCATGATGGTGGCGGCGACGGTGTTTGCGAATAAGGCTGCGGCAGAGGAGCCGCCGATGCCGGGTGTGCAGCTTGAGGACGAAAGCAGCAGGTGCACAGCGGGTTTCGCCGCGCAAGGCAATGACGGCAGCTATTACTTGCTGACCAGCGGCCACTGCGACGCGCACGACGGTTCGGTATGGACCTATGGCCCGAGCATCCCGCTGGGGGCGATCACCGTCAGCGAGAAAGAGGGCGACAAGCGCGACGCCGCCATCATCCGCCTCAACCCCGCTGTGGGCGTGCCAACCGGTGGTGTCGGTGGACTAACTATCCGAGATGTGTTGAGCAGCAACGAACTTAAGGTAGGTACACCGTTCTGCAAGTTGGGTGCGGTCACCGGAGAGACCTGCGGAACCATCACCGCGATCAACGGCGATGTGGTCGAAGCCGGCGTGTACAGCCTGGGTGGCGACAGCGGTAGTCCCGGCTACGTGAAGAACGACGATGGGACCGTAAGTGCGGTGGGTATCTTGATGTCCTCGCCGGAGGGGGACGACAACACCACCTACTTCACCCTCGTGCAGCCGCTGTTGGGCAAGTGGGGAATCCGCATTCTGCCCTGACGAGTCCCGGGTTTCGGCGCGCTCGGTATGGGGTACTAGCCGCTCCGGCATCTTGAATACGGACCCGCGCCGCCCGGTAGGGTCCCTGGGTGTTGACAGAGGCAACGTGGGGTTAGCGGCACCAGCAACACAAGGGAGTGGTCGGTGAAACGTGAGATCGTGATCGGCGCGGCCGGCGTCGCCATGGTGGTCGCAAGCTGTGTCGGCTGTTCGAGCAACAAGTCCAACACCGGCGCATCGGGCACGGCGGCAGCACCGGCCGGCCCCCAGGTCATCGTGGACGGCCAGAAGCAGAACGTCTCTGGCCAGGTCACGTGCACGCCGGCCGGCGACAACATCAACATCGGCATCGGTGACGCTTCCGCCGGCGTGGGCGCGGTCATCAGCAACGCCAACCCGCCCATCGTCCATGCGGTCGGGTTGGGCAACGTCAACGGCATCGCGTTCGGCTATTCCGATGCCGCGCCGAACCAGGCCAGCAATGCCGGGGCCGCGGTGGACGGCAAGTACTACGCGATCAAGGGCACTGCAACCGGTACCGATATGACCAATCCGGAACAGCCGCAGACGCTAACCAAGCCTTTTGAGATGGACGTGACCTGCCCGTAGCGCGGGCCAACGAGACATCGTCGGGGCCGAAGGGGCCCAGAGGGGACGCAGCTATGTCGAAAAAGCGTGTCAGCGCGGTGGCGCTCGCGGCGGGACTCAGCATCTCCGCATTGAACCCGGGATTCGCGAGTGCCTTCCCACTCGACCCACCGCCGTGCCCGAATGGCAGCTGCCAGGGTGGGCCCGGCGGACCCGGCGGACCGCGTAGCCCGCAGGCGCCGGAAACCACCGCCCCGCCGGCTACCACCGCGGCGCCCGCGACCACTGCCGCGCCCGCGACTACGGCTGCTCCGCAGACCACCGCTGCGCCGCAGACCACTGCCGCGCCGCAGACCACTGAGCAGCCGAGTCCGCAGACCACCGCGCCGCAAACCACCCCGAGCACGACCGCACCGGCCACGCAGACCACGAGCCCGCCGGCCAGCCAAACGACCACGCCGGCCCAACAGACCACGACTGCGCCGACCAGCCAAACCACGACGCCCGCCGAACAGACCACTACGGCGCCGAGCGCTCAAACCACGACGCCGGCGGGCAGCCAAACCACCTCGCCGTCCGGACAGCGACCCACTCGGACCGTGGTGGCCCCGAGCACCCAACCGCCGCACGAGCCGTATCAGCCGCGCGGCACCTACCTGACGGCCTCCGCCGAGATCGGCGGACCGATGGACTCATCTGTCGGCTTCAGCGTCGTCGGCCATGGGGCACCGCCGCCACCGCCGCCGCGGGGCTGGGGCTGGAACGACGGCCCGCCTCCGGGTCACCCGCCACCACACTGGTACGGCCCGCCGCCTGCGGGTGGCTGGGACGGCCCACCGCCTCCTGGTGGCTGGAACCGTCCGTGGGTCGGGCCGCCGCGTGATGTGGTGTATGCGCGCAGCAACTTCTCGCCGTTTGCCTACAACACCTTTACCGTCGTACCGGTCTTCAACTGGCAGTTCGGCGGTTGGGGTTACTGGTTCTTCGGTGTGTGGGTCCCGCTTTACTAAGCACACCGAAAACCCTTAGTTGGAGCGACGATTCGCCAGGCTGGGCCGCGATGGCGGCCTGGTCACCGTCGAGCTGATCAACTCCAAGCCGCTCAACATCTTGGGTAGCGCGGCCATCGACGAACTGACCCGGGCGTTCCGGGCCATCAGCCACGACAGCGACGTCAGGGTCGTGGTGCTGCGCGGGGCGGGCGAGCAGGCGTTCATCGGTGGCGCCGACATCAACGAGATGGTCGAGCTGGATCGGTCCACCGGCGAGATTTTCATCCGTCGGCTCGCGGGCTTGTGCGAGGCGATTCGCGAATGCCCGGTGCCGGTCATCGCCCGACTCGCGGGCTGGTGTCTCGGCGGCGGCCTGGAAGTCGCGATCTGCTGCGATCTGCGGATCGCGGCGCCGGGGGCCAAATTCGGCATGCCGGAAGTGGCCGTCGGCATCCCCTCCGTCATCCATTCGGCCTTGCTGCCCGCGCTGATCGGGGCCTCGCATGCGGGCTGGTTGTTGCTGACCGGCGAGACGATCGACGCCGCGACGGCGCTCGGGTGGGGACTCGTCCACGAGGTGGTCGCCGCCGACGAGCTCGACCACCGCATCGCCGAACTCACCACGAAACTCAGCGGGTTCGGCACATCCGCGGTCCGTCAGCAAAAGCGCCTGCTCAACAAATGGTTCGAGATGACCCTCCACGGGGCGATCGAAGACAGCGTCGAGCAGTTCGGTATGGCCTTTCTGACAGGGGAGCCGCAGCAGCACATGCGGGCGTTCCTCTCCCGCAAGCGCGACAAGAGCTAGTCCTGCCGTTCGCTGAACGCGAGCGTCGCGGTCAGGGTTGTTGCGTATCGCGCAGCGGAAAAATAAGGTAAGCCTAAGCTTACAAGGAGTGGGTATCACGCGCGACGACAATGGGAGCGATTCATGACTTCTCAACCAGAGTTCTCGCTCGTTGTCGGCTACGGCAGTGACATGGGCAATGCCGAAGACGCCGCCATGACGTTCGCCGAAGCGGTCGAGGAGTCGCTGGGCCTCAGCGCCAGCGCCGTCGAATTGAACCAGGTCGAGCCGGCCGACCTGCAATCGGCGACCCACTTCGTCGTCGTGTGCTCGACGTGGGGCGAGGGCGAGTTTCCGGACAACGCCTCCTTGTTCTGGGAGGCGATCAGCGCCGAGGGCGCCGGGCGGCTGGATCATGTGCGGTTCGCGGTACTTGCCCTCGGTGACACCGGATACGAGCAGTTCTGCAACGCCGGGCGGCTCCTCGATGAGCGACTGGAAGCCCTGGGCGGAATCCGTCTGATGGACCGCGTCGACGTCGACGGCGTCTATGTGCAGGAGGCTGAGGCGTGGACCAACGATCTCGTCAAGCTGCTGTTGGCCGGTCGCACCGATCCTGTGCCCGCGGTTGCCGTTGGCGCGCCGGAGCCTCGCCCGTCCGACAGCGTTGAACAATTACGGCGCGATCGCAGCCATCCGCTGTTCGACGCGCGCGTCGTGGTCAACCGACTGCTCACCACTGCCGAGTCCGACAAAGAGGTCCGGCATTACGAGGTCGACCTTTCCGGTTCCGGAATCGATTACACCGCCGGCGATTCCATTGCAGTCCATGCCAGCAATGATCCGATCCTTGTTGCAGCGATCCTGAGCGAGTTAGGCGTGGGTGCCGACCACGCCGTCATCGGCTACGACGAGCGGCTCGGCGAGCTGCTCACCGAGCACCTCGAGATACGGACACCGTCGCGATCGCTGCAGACGTTGGTCGCCGCCCGCACACGCGACGCCGCCGCCAGCGAGCTGGATACCGAAGCCGTTGCGGGGCAGGGCTCTTGGTGGTACGGCAAGGACGTGCTCGACCTGATCCGGCTGGGCGAGCTGACTGTCGACGAGGTCGTCGACACCCTGCGTCTCCTCCAGCCGCGCGACTACTCGATCGCGTCGAGCCCGCTGGTACATCCCGACCACGTGCACCTCACAGTGGCGACGGTTCGTTACACGGTCGGCGATCGCCGGCATGGCGGCGTCGCCTCGACGTTCCTGGCGGACCGCGGTGACACCGTACGCGTACACCTGCGACCCAACCACTCCTTCCGTTTGCCTGCGGCCGACGTGCCCATCATCATGATCGGCCCGGGCACCGGCATCGCGCCGTTCCGTGGTTTCCTGCAAGAGCGACAAGCTCTCGGCGCGTCCGGGCGATCATGGCTGTTCTTCGGAGACCGGCGGCGTCACTGCGACTTCCTCTACGACGACGAGCTGGCTGCCTTCCTCCGGTCGGGCACGCTGACCCGACTCGACTTGGCATTCTCTCGCGATGGGGTGGCCGGCGAATCGAAACAGTATGTCCGGCAACGTATGTGGGAGAATGCAGCGGACATCTTCGGCTGGTTGCAGGACGGTGCGTATGTCTATGTGTGCGGCGACGCCGAGCGAATGGCCAAGGACGTCGACGAGGCACTACGTGGAATTGTGGGCAGCTGCGGCGGGATGGGCGACGGCGCCGCACACGCCTACGTCAACGACCTCATGAAGAACCATCGCTACCTGCGCGATGTCTACTGACTAGCTGTCGCTTGACCATCGGTATGCGGGGGTGCTTATGGCGCGACGACGCGTAGCGGCAGCAGGAGCCGAAACCGTGCCCCTCCGTCGTTGGACAGGCAGGTCAGCTCGCCGTGGTGAGCACGCGCCAGTGCGCGCGCGATGGGCAGGCCGAGCCCGGCGCCACCGTGGTCCCGGTTGCGCGAAGAGTCAAGTCGGACAAGGCGGTCGAAGATTCGTTCGCGGTCAGCGTCCGGGATTCCCGGTCCCGAGTCGGTGACCGTCAGCTCGGCACAGCGCAATCCCGAATGATTGGCCTCGCGCACATCGAGCACGATGTGGCCGCCGGCCGGGGTGTGCCGGCGGGCGTTGTCGACGAGATTCGACACGATCTGGGTGACTCGGGTGCGGTCGGCGTGAATGGGCGCGATGGGGTCACCGGTACGGCTCACGGTGAGATCGGGGGAGAGCACGGCCGCTCGTTCACGTTCGGCTTCGGCGATTGCGACGAGGTCGGTGTCGGCGAGCTCCAGGATCAGGCCGGCGTCGATGCGACTCAGGTCGAGCATGTCGGCGACCAGCCGACCGGCCCGCCGGGATTCGGTGAGTAATAGTGTCGCGCGGCGGTATTGGCTGTTGGCTGGCGCGTCGTCTTCCTCTTGCACGGTGGCCCCCAAGATCTGCTCGGCGGTGGCCCGGATACCGGTGATCGGAGTGCGCAGTTCATGGGCCGCATCGGCCAAGAACTGGCGGGTGCGCTGTTCGGAAGCTTCCAACGCGTCCAGCATGCCGTCGAAAGCTGCTGCGGCTCGGCCTAATTCGGTGTTCGCACGGTCTGGCAACAGTCGCCGCCCGCGATCGCCGGTAGTGATGGATCGGGCGAGGGTGGTGAGCCGGTCCAGCGGCCGCAGGGCGGTGCGGGTGACGACGATCAGCAAGATACCGGCCACCACAAGAGTGATCACGCCGCCGGCGATCATCACTTCACGCAAGCGCCGAATCAGCGCGGTGGTTTGGGTGGTGTCCGCTACCAGGATCACTCGCCCGCCCGACGCCAACGGGTGCACCACGACCGTCGCTGTGGCGTCCGGCGGTGGTCCGGGCGGTGGGAAGGGGAAGACCGCGCCCGGATGCGGTGCAGGACCCCATCCGGGCGGCGGTGGTGGAAGTTGCCAGCCCGGTGGTGGCGGTGGCAGCGGAGGAGGGACAGTGGGCCCGTCGACCGTGTCGGGCGAGATGGTGGGGTCCCCGTAGCTGCTTCCGTCCGCGGCCACCAGCAAGACGCGGATCCCGCCGCCGCCGAGCTGCGCCACCAGCTGGTCGGGCGGGGTGTTGCCGGCGGCCAGCGCATCGGCGCGCGCAGCGGTGGCCATCAGCCGGTCATGCAGATCACGATGGGCCTGGATGCCCAGCAGCGCGTCAATCGTCACACCCAGCACCACCAGGAGCACCGTGAGCACGCCGAGGACAAGCACGGCAACCCGTCGGCGCAACGACGGGGTCGGGGTCCGCGATACCGGCGCGGAGTCGTCGTTCATGGCCGCGCTGGTTGCAGGCGATAACCGATGCCGCGCACGGTATGCAGGATGCGCGGTCCGTGGGCTTCCAATTTCCGGCGCAACCCGCTGATGTGAACATGCACCAGGTTTGCGTCGTAAGCGTCGTAGCCCCACAGCGCGGTCAGGATCTGCCCGGTGCTGACGATGCGCCCCCGTTGCTCCACCAGGAAGCCAAGCAGCCGGAGTTCGGTGCCGGTGAGATCCATCGCGGTTCCCGCACGCGTGGCCACCGCCGCGTCGAGGTCCAACGTCAGGTCGCCACACTGGACGACCGCCGGAAGGCGGCCCCGTCGGCGTAGCACGGCGCCCACCCGGGAGATCAACTCGGCCAGCTCGAAGGGTTTGACGACATAGTCGTCCGCGCCGCCGTCGAGACCGCGCAACCGGTCGGGCAGTCCGTCGCGCGCGGTGAGCAACACGATCCCGGCGTGGCCCCAATCGCGGATGACGTCGATCAACGTGAAGCCGTCGCGTCCCGGCATCATCACGTCCAGCACCACTAGGTCTGGCCGAAAGCCGTCGAGCACGTCCTCCAGCTCTGCGCCATCGGGCCGCATCGCGGTGAAATACCCGGCGTCGGTCAACGCCTCGCTGACCATTTCGCGGATTGCCTCCGAGTCCTCGACGACCAGTACTCGCGCCGCGGCGGTGCCGGAGCGGGGTCTACCAGCCGGCCGCGGCGCTCGACCGGAGTCGAAGCGATGGCTCATCTCTTCATTCTCAACAGGTTTCTGAAACCAACATGAAGAAATCACGCCTCGGGTCGATGTCTTCAGGTTCGGGCCAGATTCGCTTCCTAGCGTCGCCGGCATCGCAGCAGTTCACACATTTGGAGGACACATGGTTGACGAGCAACCACCACGGACCAGACCTGATGAGGCGAGCGGGGAATTCCAGCGGGCGCCGATCGCGGTCCCTGCCGATCAGTTGAGCCCGCCGGGTGGGCCGGCCTTCGTGCGGCGGCACCCCGTCGGCGTCGCGGTCGGAGTCGGCGCGACCGGGTTCATTTTCGGCGCGATACTGACGGCCCTGTTCCTGCCGATTCTCTTGGCGGGCCCGATGTCGCCAGGGCCGTTTCCCATGCCGGCGCCACCGCCGTGCGGCTTCGCGCCGGGCGGGTGCGGTGCTCCCATGCCACCGCCGCAAGGATGGGCCGGCCCGGCCGGTGGTTGGGGAGCGCCGGCCCCGCTGCCCAGACCGGCCCTCGCGCCGCCGCCGCCGGGGCAGCTGCCGCCACCACCCCCCGGAGCCTGGAATCCCGAACCATCGCCGGGTGCGCACCAACCGGCTCTTGGTGGGCCGCCGCCCCCGCCATCCGGCCAGGGCCGTTGACGCCATGCGCACTTTGGCGGTCTCGTCTGCGGGCGCCGCCGGCACGACCGCCGCCACAGGGCGCGCATTGCGGGAATCAACCGACGAACAGATATGAGAGGTCGAGGATGAAGATAAGGAACTTAATCGCTGGCTCGCTATTAGCGGGTGCTCTCGGTATCGCCGCGACGGGCATCGGTGGCGCGGTGGCCGGAGCGGATCCCTTCCCGCAACCGCCGGGCCCTGGTCAACCTGGACCGCCGCCGCCCGGGCCGGGTGGGCCATTCGGTCCCCCGGGGCCGGGTGGGCCGATTGGGGGTCCGCCTCCCGGCGCTCCGTTTGGACCGCCGCCGCCCGGAGCGCCGCGACCGCCGGGCATCTGATTACACGACGGCCGCCTCGGTCGCCGGGATCGAGGCGGCCACCGCCCGCGCGCAACGAGTAAATCCTTTGGAAGCTAACAGCTTTAACGAAGCTAGCTCAATGTCTCTGGGCTGCAAAATAATCCAGGCACACGGTAGTGCCGTCGGGGTCAGTGCTGATGGTGCAGTGGTCTGCCAAGGCGTGCATCAACATGATGCCGCGAGAAGCGCGAGGGTCGTGGGGTTGGCGCGACGAGCGCCGATGCCAACTGCCACGATCGCTGACGCACACCCTGATCGTCTGCGCCGCAGGGTCATAACCGGCCTGAAGTCGCATGGTGCCGACGGCGTCCCGAGCGTGGTAGGCGTGTTCGACGCAGTTGGCGAGTGCTTCGTTGACGCCGAGAATGACGTCCCCGCTGACCTCTGGTGACGCCTGCGGAAGCTCCCGGAGCCAGCTTTGGAGCGTACGGCGTAACGTGCACGCGGTCACGGCGTCGGCCGCACCCGTACAACTCAACTGCGCCGGCTCGGCGGAAACTGCGGGGTCCTCAACGCTCATAAGCCATCGCATACCCCGTCGATTCTGGAAAAAACCAGGGCCGCGCATCGCTTCCGCCACAGATCCATAGCCGCGCCGAGACCTGCGCGAATCGCAAGGTCAGCGCCGTGGGGGCAGCCGCACGACCTGGACGAAGAAGTCGTCGATTTTTCTGATGGCGGCCAGGTAACGGTCGAGGTCGACCGGCTTGGTGACGTAGGCATTCGCATGCAGGTTGTAGCTACGCAAGATGTCCTCTTGGAGCGACGATGTGGTGAGCACTACGACCGGGATGTCCTGCAGGTCGGGGTCTGATTTGACGGTCTGCAAGATGTGGCGGCCGTCAAACTTCGGCAGATTGAGATCCAGCAAGATGAGATCGGGTCGTGGTGCGTCGCAGAATTCCCCACGGCGGTAGAGGAAGTCCAATCCCTCGGCGCCGTCACGGGCGACATGGAGCTTGTTGGCGATCTTGTGGTGCTCGAACGCTTCTCGCGTGATCAGTTCATCGCCGGGGTCATCTTCGACGAGCAGTACATCTATCGGGTAAGGCGCTGTCATCGGGGGGATCCACCTTTCGGGCGGGCGACGCTCATAGAGCGCTTCTTGAAAAGTGGTTTACCCCTTGATAATATCCATTAATCCGACTGTGACGCTTTGCTCACGAGTCGCTAATCTATTGGCCTACAATGGCATCCATTGGTGGACCATCGCCGTGCCCGATATTGCGATGAGCCAGGCTGGTCGCGAGTGCCCTACCGCCCTGGACGGTCCCGACAATGTCCACAGCATCATTGACAGTGAAATGTGAAGTGACAGTCAGGATTTTGCCGTCGTTGCCGGTGATTACGGTGGTATCCGGGGTGAGCAAATAGGTCTGGGTGTACCCGCTGGCGCTTCGCGCGGTTACCGAATCCGCCGACACCGCGATCAGGACTCCCTCCTGACTCACCGGGACCGACGCGGGTGGTGTTGCGGCCGTCACATGGCCGGGTGCCGTTGGCTTTTCGGTGTCGACCGTAAGTGCGGCGAAGCTCACAGCGCACAAAATGGAGACGGGAGCAGCGCCACACGCGACAACTCGGAGCCGCCTGCCCGGTCTCGTCAGTCGGTGCTTGGCGGCCACGAACAATCCTTCTTTCCGCGGTGCGGCGCCGATGGTCATCGGCTCGACCCAGTCAGATGCGTTGAATGTGGAATTACCCGACGCGCCGTGCGGGTAAACCCGGCCAGGGCTCGTGGTCAGATCGCCAAACGCGCGAATAGGGTCAGTTCGCGTTGAGGGTCGGGCAATCCTCATAGCGAGCCGCATCGATGTATGCGTCGGCGCGCTCGGCGGCCGCATCGTTAGCCAACCCGGTCAGGTCGTAATTGTTCGCCCTTTCCGCGGTGCTGACGATCTGACGTCGTGACCGCCCCTGTGCCAGTGCTGCGCATATCGTCTTTTCCGTCTGATTTCTGTGGTTCGGCCAGTCGGGCGAGAAGGTCACCTGATCGGCGCTTGCCGTGGCGATCGCGCCCGGCAGCGCGCCAATTCCAACGAGCGGAATCATCAGCGACATTTGGCACAACAATTTCTTCATGACCGCCGAACGTAGGCGCGTTTACCGAGAATTTACTGTGTTGTCACTGTGTGGACTTCCATCTTCCCGGGTAGCTGAACGCAGTCCCGTCTAAGAGTCGATCACCATTTGCCGACATTGGGTTGATGGGTTGTCGCACTTGGCCTTTGAATGGCTAGGCGCGGGCGAGCAGCGCTGAATATTGATTCTCGAGTACCTTGGCTGGGCCCGTGCGCCACGTTCCCGCCAAGGACTGCGAGAGGGCGTCGGGAAATATCTCGTCCTCGTCGTTTTCCAGCCCGTCGAAGATCCCTTGCGCTACCGATTGCGGTGAGGCTTTGGGTATTTCGAGGCCTCGTGTCATATCGGTATCCACCGGGCCGGTGAGTACGGCATGCACGCGGATCCCCTGTGGCGCCAAGGTGAAACGCAGCGACTGCGTCAGTGAGAACGCCGCGGCCTTGGACACGGAGTACGCCGGGATGATCGGTAATGGCGCCAGGGCGTTGAGCGAAAGGTTGTTGACGATCGAGCCGCCGTGGCGTGCCAGGAGAGGCAGGTACGCGTTGATTACCGCGTAGGTGCCGAAAAGGTTTACGGCCAAGTGTTGTTCAAGTGCGGATCGGTCGCTCAGGTCGTCGTACAGCGCCACACCCGCGTTATTGATCAGGATATCGACGGCATCCACTTGTGTGACCGACTGCCGTATCTGCGCCGGTTCGGTGATGTCCAGCGCTAGTGGTGTGACACGAGAGTCAAAGTTGGCCAACGGCTTTCGTGATCCGACGTATACCCGACTGGCGCCCCGGTCCAGGGCTTCGTCGACGAGGGCGCGTCCGATACCGCGGTTGCCCCCGGTAATCAGCACCGCTTTGTCCGAGATGGTGACCATGATCGTGAACTCCTTTGTTGCTGCTGGCAGTGAGTGGGCGCCCCCGGTGTCGGTGTGGATCCATCCGTCGGGAGATGTCCGTATGTGTTCCGATACCTGGACGCGTGACGATTCATCGGTCGGCTGGTCAACGGTCGGGAACGTTGGAGCCGCGAGGGGACGACGGACATCGCGCGTCGGCGCCTTACCGCGTTGCGCACGGTGTCGGCCCGGACTTGTCACAACGTCGTGACGCTCGCAAACTGGTTGATATGCGCGACCGCGAGACCATCGAGTCAGAATTACGGCGGATCGCTGCGCAGGGCGCCCAGCCCTCATCCCGAGAGGCCGACGAGCTGCTCGACGAGCTGCTGGCCCATAGCGCCGGGATCCCGTCCCCCGCCCCGGTTGCGGGGGAGTTCGACTACATCCCGGACGCCTGGTTGCGCGAGACCCCTCGCGAGACCAAAACCGAAAAAGCGCCACCGCGCCGACGCAAGGGCGCGGTGCGCCGCTTTGGCCTTGTCGCAGCGCTGCCGCTATCTCTGGTAGCCCTGGTCGCCGCGGTGGTGGTGATGCTTGCGTTGCGCCACCACGATTCATCGGCGCAGTCGGTGGAAGCGCAACCGACGGAAGCCTCGCCGTCGGCCCCGCCGCCCCAGCCGGTCGCGCCCAAAGCGCCCGGGCCGCGGGCTGACGTCGTCGACATGGCGTTCATCGAGGCGTTGAAGCATGAAGGCGTACCGGTTCCCAGCCAGGAATACGTGGTGGCCCAGGGGCACGCGGTCTGCGATTTCCTAGCGCGCCAACGCAATTTCGCGGATGCGGTCGGATTCGTGCAGCGATCTTCGATATGGGACGCCAACCAAAGCGCCGATGTCACCGCGGGCGCGATCATCTCGTACTGCCCGCAGTCTCGGCCTTCGATGGCAGACGAGGTGCAGCCGGCCTACCAGAACACTCTCTCGGATCTGCAGGCCATCGAAGGAAAGCTGCAGGGCATTCAGGACGATCTACACGGCATTGCGGGTGGTCTGGAAAACCTCCCGGGCCATCCGTAAACCGGATCACCCAGCGCGGAGCCTCCTGTCAGGATTGAACTGACGACCTTTCGCTTACAAGGCGAGTGCTCTACCACTGAGCTAAGGAGGCCGGGTAAATCGGCTGCAAGCTTAGCCGTTCAGGAGTCGCTCTCGATGATCCGCTGGGAGGGCACCGGACGCGACACCGTGCGGCGCCCGGGTCGCCGGCCCGGCAGCGGGATCCGATCGGCGATGTTGCTCAGCGGGTTGACGACCATGGTGAGCGCGTTGACGGCGTCCTGCAGCGTGGCGATGGCCGGCTCGAGCGCCTCCATGCCGGGAGTCAATCGCGCGAGCGTGTCTGCGACGTCGGCAAGCTGGTCCAGCGGACCGTGTTTGGCCGTCAGTTTGTCGATCAGCCCGCCGTCGGACAGCAGGCGGTCCGCCAGCCCATCCTCGGACAGCACCCGTTCGATCAGCCCGTCCTCGGACAGCAGCTGATCGGCCAGCCCGCCCGGCTGCAGCGCCCGGTGCAGGCCGCCGCCCTCCGCGGTCAGCCGATCGACCAGGCCGCCGTCCGACATCAGCAGGTCGACCACGCCGCCCGGACGCAAGAGCCGGTCGAGCGGCCCGTCGGCCGCCATTGCGCGTCCCAGCGGTGCGTCGTCGTCCATCATCCTGGCCAGCCGATTGGCACGGTTGATCGCGTCGTCGAGCCCCAACATCGAGGTCACCGCGTTGGTGCGGGTTTGCCCGCTCTCGCCGAGTGATCGCTTCGCCACCCCGACGGCCGCGGTGGCAAGGTTCAGGCTCGCCTCGGCAGCCGCAAGGCCGACCCGGGCGGGCGCGGTCGCGGCGAACACCATGCTCCTGGCGAGATCCATGGTCCGAGTCTATGCACGACGCGCCCTCGAAAACCGGGTACTGGTCCAAGCTGACGCGACGATTCCTGGCAGACTACTAGCAGAAGCTTGTCACCGAGCTCACAGGAATCACACAATCATTACAGAGGCAACGTTCAGCTTAGGACGGAACAACCAGATGACAGCGGCACCTCAAGGCGACACCAAACCGGAAGCGCGCATCCTCGTCGTTGACGACGAGGTCAACATCGTCGAGCTGCTCTCCGTGAGTCTTAAGTTCCAGGGGTTCGAGGTTTCCACCGCGACCAACGGAGCCCAGGCCCTGGACCGCGCACGTGAAGCGCGCCCCGACGCGGTGATCCTCGACGTGATGATGCCCGGCATGGACGGCTTTGGTGTGCTGCGCCGGCTGCGGGCCGACGGAATCGATGCCCCGGCGTTGTTCCTGACCGCGCGCGACTCCCTGCAGGACAAGATCGCGGGTCTGACGCTGGGTGGCGACGACTACGTGACCAAGCCGTTCAGTTTGGAGGAGGTCGTTGCCCGGTTGCGGGTCATCTTGCGGCGCGCCGGCAAGGGTGGCGCCGAAACCCACAATGCCCGACTGACTTTCGCCGACATCGAGCTCGACGAAGAAACGCACGAAGTGTGGAAGGCCGGCGAACCGGTGTCATTGTCGCCCACCGAATTCACGCTGCTGCGTTACTTCGTAATCAATGCGGGCACGGTGCTGAGCAAGCCGAAAATCCTTGACCACGTTTGGCGTTACGACTTTGGCGGCGACGTCAATGTCGTCGAGTCCTATGTGTCGTATCTGCGCCGAAAGATCGATACTGGGGAGAAGCGGCTGCTGCACACCCTGCGCGGGGTGGGCTACGTTCTTCGGGAGCCGCGCTGAGTACGCGCTTAGCCATTCGGGGAAAGTAGCAATTGGTGGCGAAGAAGACGGAAACGGCCACACAGGTTCGCCGGGGACTGCCCCTCCGGGTGGGCCTGGTCGCGGCAACCCTGGTCTTGGTGGCGTGCGGGCTGGCGGCCTCGGGTGTCATGGTCACGTCGATCCTGCGGCACAGTCTGGTCAGCCGGATCGACACCACGCTGCTCGAGGCCTCGCGGGGCTGGGCGCTGGCCCCGCGGCGGCAACTGACGGCGTCCTCCTACGAAGGCCCGGACCCGGGCCGGCCCCCGTCGAAGTACTACGTGCGTGGCGTCGGCACCGACGGCAAACCGTTTACGGCCATCAATGACCGCAACGCCGAACCGGCCCTGCCGCCCGACAACGACGTGGGCCCCAATCCGACGACGCTGCCCTCGGTCAACGGCTCCGATATTCAGTGGCGAGCGGTATCGGTGCGCGGGCCCAACGGCCTGACGACCGTCGCGATCGACCTGTCCGATGTCCAGCACACCGTGCGCTCCCTGGTGTGGCTGCAGTTCGGCATCGGGGTCGCGGTGCTGGTGGTGGTCGGCATCGCCGGATTCGCGGTGGTGCACCGCAGCCTGCGCCCGCTGCTCGAGGTCGAACAAACCGCCGCCGCGATCGCCGCGGGCCAACTGGATCGCCGTGTCCCGGAACGTGATCCGCGCACCGAGGTGGGCCGACTTTCGTTGGCGCTCAACGGAATGCTCACCCAGATTCAGCAAGCGGTGGCTTCCTCCGAGTCCTCGGCCGAGACGGCACGCGGCTCGGAGGACCGGATGCGACGATTCATCACCGACGCCAGTCACGAACTACGGACCCCGCTCACCACGATTCGCGGATTCGCCGAACTGTATCGCCAGGGCGCGGCCCGCGACGTATCGATGTTGTTGTCGCGCATCGAAAGCGAAGCAAGCCGGATGGGCCTGCTGGTCGACGACCTGCTGCTGCTGGCGCGCCTGGACGTGCAGCGACCGCTGGAACACCATCGCGTCGACCTGCTGGCGCTGGCCAGTGACGCCGTGCACGATGTGCAGGCGATCGACCCGAAGCGCAAGGTGACGATGGAAATCCTCGACGGTCCCGGCACCCCGGAGGTGCTCGGTGACGAGCCCCGGATCCGCCAGGTGCTGAGCAACCTGGTGGCCAACGCGCTGCAGCACACCCCGACAAGTGCCGACGTCATTGTGCGGGTTGGAACCCACGGCGACGACGCCGTGATCGAGGTGGCCGATCGGGGGCCCGGCATGAGCCAGCAGGATGCGTCGCGGGTGTTCGAGCGGTTCTATCGCACCGACTCGTCGCGCGCGCGGGCCAGCGGCGGTACCGGCCTGGGGCTGTCCATCGTCGACTCGCTGGTCCACGCGCACGGAGGCAAGGTCACTGTCCAAACGGCGCCCGGTGAGGGATGTTGCTTCCGCGTCACCCTGCCGCGCGTCAGCGACGTACCGGCCCAGGTGGGCTAGGCCTAGGCCAGCTGCTCGAGCGCCGCCTTGATCCTGGCCTGCGCCTGATCGAGCGACTCCGGAGACGGATTGCGGTCGACGTTGGCGAAGCCGAAGTCGCTGAGGCTGCGGGTGGGAAAGACGTGAACATGCAGATGCGGCACTTCCAGCCCCGCAATGATCAGCCCGGCACGTTCGGCCCGGAAGGCCTTGCACACCGCCTTGCCGATCAGCTGGCTCACCGACATCACACGCGCGAACGCGGGACTGTCGACGTCCTGCCATTGATCGATCTCGGCGCGCGGCACCACCAGCGTGTGCCCCTGGGTCATCGGCTCAATCGTCAGGAATGCGACGACGTCGTCATCCTCATAGACGAATCGGCCGGGTAGTTCACGGTTGATGATCTTGGTGAAGATCGACGCCATGGCCCCCAGCATAGGTTCGACGATCCGACGCCGTTGCGTCAGTCCTGCTGGCCGAACTCCATCACGTCGAGGTTCCAGTAGCCGCGCATGTTGGTGATCAGCCCCGCCTCGTTGACCTTGTAGGTGAACACGCCGCGCACCTTGCTGGTCATGCCGCCCTCAAACTTGCTCTGCAGCACCAGAATATGAGCGATCTCGTCGGGCGAGCTGGACGGGAACGTTTCCTCGCAGGTAATGGTCAGCTGGTTCTGCGCGATGTTGTTGTCGAAGAACTCGCCGACGGCGGCCTTGCCGCGCACACCGGTGCCGTCGGGGTTGGTGACCGACTTGCCGATCGGGTCCTCGATGACCACATCGTCGGTCATCAGCGCCAGCCAGCCGTCGCGGTCTTTGCCTTGGGCGCAGCGCCACGACGACTGCGACGCGGTCAAGGCCGGGGATTGGGTGGTTTGGGTCATCGCTATCTCTCCTGTCGTTAGATCGCGCACGCGGCGCGTGCGCCCTCTTCGGTTGCCTTACGAATAAGCCCCAGACCGCTGCAATCGCCGGCAGCATGCACGTCGGCGCCGGGCAGGGCGGCCGTCACGCTGTCGAACAGTGCGGTGTCGGGTTCGACGGATCCGGCGATCACAACGCTGTCGGCGGGCAGTTCCCGAGTCGCCCCACCGACAGGCGTAAACATCACACCCTGAGTCGTGATGCGGTGGACGGCCGCGCGGATGTGCACGGTGACACCCAACCGGTCGAGTCGATCCATGTGTTCGGTCTTGCGCTTGTTACCCACTTCCGGCGCGATGTCCTTGCCGGACTCGAGGATTGACACCAGCCGGCCCCGGCTGGCCAGGAACTCGGCGAGCTCCAGGGCGACCAGGTCTCCGCCGATGACGACGACCCGCCGGCCCACCGGCATCCAGGCGCGGGTGGCAAGCCGGACGGCGGCCGGGCGCACCAGCCGCTGCCGCCAACCCGCCAGCAGCGAGGCGCCCAGCCGTTGCCAGGCCGGATCGGTGGCGTCAGCGTGGCCGCCGAGCAACTCACGCAATCCCGGCCCGGTATGCACGTGCGGCAGGTCGGCTCCCGGAATCGCCGGCACCGCGACGTGGCCGCCGGTGGCCACCACCACGGCGTCAGGCGCATGCGCGACGACATCGTCGGCCGAAACTGCATGGCCCAGATGCACTTTGGCGTTGGTAAGCCTGATCTCGTCGCGCAGATATCGCAGGAACGGCTGGTTCTCGGGGTGCAGTACGGACGCCCAGCGCAGCGCGCCGCCGAGTTGGCCGGCGCGTTCGAAAAGCGTGACGCGGTGGCCGCGTTCGGCGGCGACCCGGGCGGCCTCCAAACCTGCCGGCCCACCACCGATCACCACGACGCGCTTGGCGCGACCGGCGCGTGGCGCGGACAGTTCGCGTTCCTTGCCGGTGCGGGGGTTGACGGCGCAGTCGACCGAGAAGCGCTGTTCCATTGCGTCGATACAGTTTTCGCACGAGATGCATTTGCGGACGCGGTGCCAATGACCGGTTCGCAGTTTGCGGGGCAGGTCGGGGTCGGCAAGCAGTGGGCGCCCCATCGCGATGAAGTCCGCGCGTCCGCCGGCGAGGATCTGCTCGGCACGGAGGGGGTCGTGGATCCGGCCGACGGCGATCACCGGCACATCGACCACCTGCTTGACGGCCGCGGCGGCGCCGACGTTGAGCGCGTCGCCGTCGTCGGCGGCGTTGACCATGCCGGTGACGAGCCGGTCGATCACCCCGCCGCTGACGTGGAAGGCGTTGACGCCGGCGGCGACGAGTTCGGGTGCCATTCGGGCGGTTTCGTAGATCGGCCGCCCTCCGGCGACCCGCTCGTAACCGGAGATGCGCAGCGTGATCGGCAGCGCATCGCCCACCTCGGACCGAATGGCTGCCAGCGTCTCCAGCACCACCTGCAGCCGACCCCGTGCCGAGTCGCCCCGATAGTCGTCGGTTCGACGATTACGTTGTGGTGCAAGGAAAGAACCCAGCAGCATGTAGCCGTGTGCGGCGTGCAGTTCGATGCCGTCGTAGCCGGCCTCGGCGGCGCGGCGCACCGCCGCCTTGAACAAGTCGAAGATCTCGCCGAGTTGTCGCTTGCTGATCTCGCTGGACGGACGGCCGGTGAGATACGACGGGATCACCGACGGCCCCAACGATTCGACACCGAAGATCTCCGGACCCAGCCCGTCGGGCCCGGCGTGCACGATCTGCGGCTGGATCTTGGCGCCGTGTTCGTGCACGACGTCCACCAGTGCCCGATGGGCGCCCACCGCAGCGTCGGTGCCCAGATGCAAGCCACCGGGAGTCTCGGGATGGTGATGGTCGATCCCGGTGGCGCCCAATGTGATCAACCCGACCCCGCCGCGGGCACGCGCGGCGAAGTAGTCGCGGGTGCGCTCCGACGGCAGCCCGTCGCCGGTGCCGTACATCGTCTCCATCGGAGACATGACGACCCGGTTGCGCACCGTCATGGCGCCGATTCGCCCCGGCGCCAAGAGGTGCGGAAAGCTGGTCACCCAGGACCGGTCGGATTACCGGTCGGCGTCGGTGTACCGGATGACGCCGCGAATGTTCTTGCCGTCCAGCATGTCCTGGTAGCCCTCGTTGATCTGCTCGAGGCGGTACTGAGTGGTGACCATGTCGTCCAGGTTGAGCTTGCCGGCCTTGTACATCGACAGCAGCTGCGGGATGTCGTACTGCGGGTTACCGCCGCCGAAGATGGTGCCCTGCAGGTTCTTCTGCATCAGGGTCAGCATCGCCAAGTTCAGGTTCACGTTGTTGTCCAGCAGGCTGCCGATGGCGGTCAGCACGCAGGTGCCGCCCTTCTGGGTGATGTTCAGGTAGTTGTCGATGTCGGCGCCGTGCAGCTCGCCGACCGTGACGATTACCTTGTGAGCCATCAGGCCGTAGGTGACCTCGGCCATGCCCATCAGCGCGGCGTTGATGTCCGGGTAGACGTGGGTGGCACCGAACTTCAGTGCCTGATCGCGCTTCCATTCCACCGGGTCGATCGCGAAGATGTAGCGCGCGCCGGCGTTTACCGCACCTTGCAGCGCGGCCATGCCGACACCGCCGACGCCGACGATCGCGACGTCCTGCCCCGGGCGGATGTCGGCGGTGCGAACCGCCGAGCCGTAGCCGGTGGTGACGCCACAACCGACCAGGGCGGCCACCTCGAACGGCACCGACGGATCGATCTTCACCACCGAGGCGCGGTGCACGACCATGTACGGCGAGAAGGTGCCCAGCAGCGTCATCGGGAAGACGTTCTGGCCGCGGGCCTGGATGCGGAAGGTGCCGTCACTGACCGCCTCACCGCCGAGCAGGCCGGCGCCCAAGTCGCACAGGTTGCGCATGCCGGACTGGCAGGTCGGACACTGCCCACAGGATGGGATGAACGACAGCACCACGTGGTCGCCCGGGGCGATGTCCTCCACGCCGGGGCCGACTTCGGTGACGATGCCCGCACCCTCGTGGCCGCCGAGAACCGGGAAGCCCGCCATCGGGATGCCTCCGGTAACTAGATGATGATCCGAATGGCACATTCCGGCCGCTTCCATCTGGATCTTGACCTCGTGCGCTTTCGGGTCGCCGATCTCAATTTCCTCGATGGTCCACGGCTGGTTGAATTCCCAGATCAGTGCGCCTTTTGTCTTCATGAAGGACCTCCACTAACGTGCCCTGACCCGAGTGCCGGTGAAAGGGGCCGGCCGGGGCCGGATGGCAATTTAGAACGTGTTCTCATTCGCAGACCATTATGACGTGCATCACCGGGCTGTAAACAAGCGGGGGACCACCAACCGGTCGGGAGGTCACCAGATGGGAACAGGAGCCTGGCCGAGCGGGTAGTAACCGGGCAGCTTCTCGCCGGCCATGCTGCGCTCGATGCGCTTCTGCATCCCTTCGCTCAGGTCGCCGGATTCGATCAGCTTGCCGAACATGTACGCGACGTGACCGAAGTCGAAGAAGTCACGCTGCCACTCGATAAGCCCTTCGGCGTTCAGGCGGAACCAGCTGCCGCCGATGCCGTAGATCTCGTCCCGGGTGCCGTCGGTCTTGTTCACGATCTGCTTCCAGAAGCCGACGATCTCGCCCTGCTTCTCGTCGATGAGCACCTTCTGGTACTCGTAGACCCAGTTCTCCAGGCCCTCCATCTCCAGGCCGAGTGCGACATCGCGGATCTCGTCGACGCCCACGCACATCACGTCTTCCTTCGGGCCGATGTTCCAGCCGTAGGTCGCGTCCTTGGTGTAGAAGTCGGCCAACGGCTTCCAGTCGCCGGCCTTTTCGCAGTCCTTGTTGGTCTGCAGCCAGCGCTCGACCCATGCCTCGAGATCTGCGCGCGAGTGTGACGCTTGTGATGTCATGGATCAGTCTTCCTTTTCCTCAATGAATAGTGCTTGGGTTGGGCACATATCGACCGCGCGCCGGACTTCATCGCGGGCGTCTTCGGGCGGTTCGGGGTCGAGGATCTCGACCTTGCCCCGCCTGGGCACCTTGAAGTAATCCGGTGCCTCCAGCTCGCACATGGCGTGGCCCTGACACAAGTCCAGGTCGACTCCGATACGAAATGCCATGGCAGGCTCCTAGGCGGTGCGCTTGCGGTAACGGGCCTTGGCGGGCCGGGCCAGCTGGACGACCATCTTGGAGTGGTCGTTATGGTAGCTGTCGGCCGGCTGTGCCATCTCAAACTCGTACTCGCGCAACAGGACCGAGAAGATCGCCTTGATCTGCATCTGGGCGAACGCCGCGCCCACGCAGCGGTGCCGCCCGGCGCCGAACGGAATCCACGTCCACCGGTTGACGATGTCGGCCTGCTCGGGCTTGTTGTAGCGGTCGGGCTTGAACGCGTCCGGATCGGGGAAGTCCTCGGGAATCCGGTTGCTGATCGCGGGGGACGCGGCGACGAAGTCGCCCTTGTGGATCGGGAAACCTTCGACCTCGAATTCGCCTTGAGCCACCCGCATCAGGATGATCAGCGGCGGGTGCAGCCGCAGGGTCTCCTTGACCACATTGTCCAGCTTCGGAATCGACCGCAGCGCATGGAAACTCACTTCTTGACCGTCGGCGTAGAGCTCGTCGAGCTCGGTCAGCACCTCGGCGTAGGCGTCGGGATGGCGGATCAGCTCGATCAAGGTCCACGCCGAGGTCCCCGAGCTGGTGTGGTGCCCGGCGAACATCAGCGAGATGAACATGCCGGTGACCTCGTCGGCCGAGAAGCGCAGGTTGCCCTCTTCGTCGCGGATCGACACCAGCACGTCGAGCATGTCGCGGTCGCTTTTGTCCTTGGGCGGGTTCGCGATCCGCTGATCCATGATTTCCTGCACCAGTGCAACGAGTTTCACCCGCGCCTCATCGCGTAGCCGGAAGCTCTCGATCGGCAGGTACGGGTCGACGTAGCACAGCGGATCGGTGCCGCGCTCCAATTGGTGGTAGTACTCGGCGAACCGGTGGTCGAGCTGCTCACGGAACTTCAGCCCGATCAGGCAGGCGGTCGAGGTGTAGATGGTCAGCTCGGCGAAGAAGTCGAGCAGCTCGATCTCGCCCTCGTCGCCCCAGTTGGCGATCATCTTCTTGACTTCGCCCTCGATCGTGGCGGCGTGCCCCTTCATCTGCTCGCCGCGCAGCGCGGAGTTGTGCAGCATCTCCTTGCGTCGCTCCGGGCTGGCGTCGAACACCACGCCCTTGCCGAAGATCGGCGTCATGAACGGGTAGGCCTCGGCCTGGTCGAGATCCTCGTCGGCGGACCGGAAGAAGAACTCGTTGGCGCTCGCACCGGACAGCAGGATCACGTGCTTGTCGACCAGCTGGAACCAGCCGACGTCACCGCACTCCTCGCGGACGCGCTTCATCAAACCGATTGGGTCGGTACGGAATTCCTCAAGATGGCCGTGCTCTTCTGCGCCGCCGGAAACCCGGGGCACGATGGCGGTGGTCATATGCTCACTCCTCACCGGCGCGCGTGGCGCGCGCCGAATCGTCGTATCGCGAAGTCATGACGGCATCCCCTCTTCGCCCAGTGCGAGTTTCTGTCGGTCTTTGTTGTT
Source organism: Mycobacterium sp. 050128 (assembly GCF_036409155.1). Taxonomy (NCBI): domain Bacteria; kingdom Bacillati; phylum Actinomycetota; class Actinomycetes; order Mycobacteriales; family Mycobacteriaceae; genus Mycobacterium; species Mycobacterium sp. 050128. The sequence goes on from NZ_JAZGLW010000001.1 coordinate 2,222,282, forward strand.
GGCCAACGGGGCTTCGGGTTGAAGCTCCATGCTTGCGATGAATCCACCACGCGGTGTCTCGGCGACGAACGTGATGGCCCGTCCGAGGTCTGCCGCGCGCAGGAAGTAGTCGTGGCGGGCCTGGCCCCACTTGGCCCAGTCCTCCAGCGCGGGGCCGATCTTGTCGGCCGGGAGGCTCCATCCCATCGACGTCTTGGTCGGGCCCGGGTGCACGATCGAGGCGCGCACACCGGTGCCCTCGAGCTCCATCTGGAAGTTGGTGACCATGGCGACCAGTGCCGCCTTGGCCGCGCCGTAGGCGCCCATGTGCGGTCGCTGGCGCAGCGCCACATCGGAACCCACGAAGATGAGATCGCCGCGCTGCCGTTCGAGCATGCCCGGCAGCACGGCTGAGGCCAACCGGAAGGCGCCGACGAGGTGGATCTGCAGCTGCGACTCGAACTCGTCGCCTGCGATCTCGGCGAGCTTGCCGAAGTAGGTGTCGCCCGCGCCGGCGACCAGCACCTCGATGTCACCCAGCGCGTCGACCGATTGTGCGACAAAGGTTTTCACCGAGTTTGGGTCGGTGACATCAAGGTGGAATCCGACCGCCTCGCCGCCGTCGGCGTTGATCTTGCCGACGATGTCGTCGAGCTTCTCGACCCGGCGGGCACCCAGCGCGACCGGGAAGCCGTGCGCGGCGAGTTCGATCGCGGTGGCCTCTCCGATACCGGAGGAGGCGCCGGCCACGATCACCGGCCGACGTTCGGGAAGGGGGCCAAAGCGAGGCATCAGCGGATCTCCACGGTGATGGGTAGGTGAGCGAATCCGCGGACATTGCTGGAGTGGACGCGGACAGCGTTGGCCTCGTCGACTTGATATCCGCGGATTCGCTTGAACAACTCGGTGAGCGCTACGCGCGCTTCCATCCGGGCCAGGTGGGCGCCCAGGCAGAAGTGCGCGCCGCTACCGAAACTCATGAGCTTGGAGCCGATTTCACGTCCGATCAGGTAATCGTCGGGCTTGTCGAACACCCGCTCGTCGCGATGGGCTGAACCGGGCAGCAGCAGAACTACGTCCCCCTCGGGGATCGTGGTGTCGTAGAGGGTGAGCTCGCCCGCCACGGTACGGGCGAGGATCTGGCTGGACGTGTCGTAGCGCAGAGTCTCCTCGACCCACGGCGTCACCAGGTCGGCGTCGTCGTAGACTCCTGCCAGCTGGTCGGGGTTCTTGTATCCCCAAAACGCGGCGTTGGCAAGCAATTTGGTGGTGGTCTCGTTTCCGGCGATCACCATCAGGAACATGAAACCGAGCACTTCGTCGTCGGTGAGCCGGTCGCCGTCGATCTCCGCTTCCAGCAGCGCGGTGGTCAGATCGTCGGTCGGCTTGGTGCGCCGCTCGGCGACCATCTGCTGGTAGTAGACGATCAGGTTGATCGACGCCTCGACGGCCTCCGGCGGCACGTCGGTGACGCCCTCGTCGCGGTGCATCACGCCGTCGGCCCAGGCCCGGATCTGCACGCGGTCGGCTTCGGGTACGCCCATCAGCTCCGAGATCACATCCATCGGCAGCTTGCCCGCGAACTCGTCGACGAAATCGACAGTGGTGCCACCGGATGCTGAAGATGCCGCCGCCTCCAGCATCGTGTCGAGGTGCTTGACCGCGATTTCGGTGACCCGCGGTTCGAGTTCGCGAATGCGGCGCGGCGTGAAGCCCTTCGACACCAGCGTGCGCAGCCGTAGGTGGGCGGGATCGTCCATCGCGAGGAAGCTCATCGTCTTGCTGGCATGCGGGCCGCGCGAGGCCGGGTCCAGCGAGACGCCGTACTTGTTGGAAAGCGTTGTGCTGTTGCGGAATCCCTGCAGCACATCCTGATGCCGCGACAGTGCCCAGAACTTCAGTTCCTCGTTGCGGTACAGCGGCGCTTCGTCGCGCAGCCGCTTGTAGTACGGATACGGATCTTCGTGGAAGTCGTAGTCGTAGGGATCGAGGACCAACTCGTGGTCTCCAACATGGACGGTCATTTAAGTCCTTGTCTCCTGGCTCGTCTTCCCGGCGCCGGGCAGGATCAGACTGACTACATAGGCCAACCGGTCGGCGATCTGGTGATAGGTGAACTGGCCACTGGCGGCTTGTACCAGTGCGCCGAAGAACGTCATCTCGAGCGCGGACACCGTGCTGGCGTCGGCGCCGGGCCCGATGGCCGTCGCAATGCGACGGTGGATCTCCGCACCGATGCGGTCGCGCGCGGCGCCCACCGCGGGATCGGCGCCCCCGCCGAGTAGCGCGATGGTGCACGCCGCGCCGACCTCGGGTTCGTCGGCGACCACCAACGCCAGATGGCGCAACACCTTGTCCACCCGAACCGGCATGGGGTCGTTGACGTCCGTAAAGAACGGGACCTGTTGCACCAGGTCCAGATACACCTCGGCGATCAAGTGGTTTTTCGACGAGAAGTAGGTGTAAGCAGTGGCCGGAGCGACCTTGGCCCGGGCCGCGACGGCGCGCACCGTCAGGTCGGCGTACGACTTCTCGCGCAGGGTTTCGATGCCGGCCGCAAGCACCTTGCGGAAGGTCTCCTCTTGGCGGCGATTGCGCGGCGCCTGACCGGTTGACTGCTCGGCCTGGGCTGTGGCCGTAACCAGGGCATCGCTGGACACATGTCCAAGCTATCGGACAGAAGGCACGCGAAGCAAGCCTGCCGATTAAATACGCTGCTCAATGAGTATTTATGCTGCGGAGGACGCCGGTTTCGAGATCGGCTCTTGCACCGCCGATGGCCCGACGGCTATGGTGCCATGGGAGATTATCGGACAACTGTCCATTCGAATGGGCGTATCGATTTCGTCCCTTGGAATTGCCATGCATAGACGGGAGCGAGAGATGGCCTTGTTGGCCGACGGCGTCAGTGAACTCTTCATCGACGGCAAGATGTCGCCCGGCGCTGCCGGTACCTTCCCCACGATCAATCCGGCGACGGAGGAAGTGCTGGGAGTCGCGGCCGACGCCGACGCCGACGATATGAGCCGCGCGATCGATGCCGCGCGCCGCGCCTTCGACGAGACGGACTGGTCACGCAACACCGAACTGCGGGTGCGGTGTGTGCGCCAGCTGCGCGAGGCGATGCTGCAGCATCTCGAAGAGCTGCGCGACATGACCATCGCCGAGGTCGGCGCGCCCCGGATGCTCACCGGGATCGCTCAGCTCGAAGTCCCGGTCAACGACCTGGCGTTCGCGGCCGATACCGCCGAATCCTACGAGTACAACCAGGATCTCGGCGAGGCCAAGCCGATGGGTATCCCCACCCGGCGCACCATCGCCCGTGAGGCCGTCGGTGTCGTCGGTGCCATCACGCCGTGGAACTTTCCTCACCAGATCAACCTCGCCAAGATCGGGCCGGCCCTGGCGGCCGGCAACACCGTCGTCCTGAAGCCGGCTCCTGACACTCCCTGGTGTGCCGCCGTGCTGGGCGAGCTGATCGCCGAGCACACCGACTTTCCTCCCGGTGTGATCAACATCGTCACCTCCAGTGACCACAGTGTGGGTGCCATGTTGTCCAAAGACCCTCGGGTGGACATGGTTTCGTTCACCGGATCGACGGCCACCGGCCGCGCCGTGATGGCCGACGGCGCCGCGACCATCAAGAGGGTCTTCCTCGAACTGGGCGGCAAGTCGGCGTTCATCGTCCTCGACGACGCCGACCTGGCCGGCGCGGTGGGCGTGGCGGGCTTCTCGGTGTGCATGCACGCCGGGCAGGGCTGCGCGATCACCACCCGGCTGGTGGTACCGCGGGCCAAGTACGACGAAGCCGTCTCCATCGCGGCGGCGACGATGGGCGGCATCAAGGCCGGCGATCCCACCGACCCCGGAACCATCTGCGGCCCAGTGATTTCCGCGCGCCAGCGCGATCGGATCCAGGGCTACCTCGACTCGGCGATCGCCGAGGGCGGGACGTTCGCCTGCGGAGGCGGCCGGCCGGCCGACCGCGAGGTCGGTTTCTTCATCGAGCCCACCCTGATCGCCGGACTGGGCAACGACGCACGCGTCGCACGCGAGGAGATCTTTGGACCGGTCCTGACGGTGATACCGCACGACGGCGACGACGACGCCGTGCGCATCGCCAACGACTCGGCATACGGGTTGTCGGGCACCGTGTTCGGCACCGACCCGGAGCGGGCCGCCCGGGCCGCCGCGCGGGTGCGCGCCGGAACCATCAATGTCAATGGCGGCGTGTGGTATTCGGCGGATGCCCCGTTCGGTGGGTACAAGCAATCCGGAAACGGCCGCGAGATGGGCCTGGCCGGGTTCGAGGAGTACTTGGAAACCAAGACCATTGCGACAGCGGTTTAACCAGAGGAGCTTGAAGCACATGCGATTTGAAAACAAGGTCGCCATCGTCACCGGGTCGGGCGGTGGTATCGGCCAGGCGTATGTCGAGGCGCTGGCCCGTGAGGGAGCGGCCGTGGTCGTTGCGGATATCAACGTGGCGGGTGCCGAGAAGGTGGCCGACGGGATTGTGGGTGAGGGCGGTACCGCGCTTGCCCTGCAAGTCGATGTGTCGGATCCGGCGTCGGCCAAGGAGATGGCCGACCGCACGCTGGCCGAGTTCGGCGGTATCGACTACCTGGTGAACAACGCGGCGATCTTCGGCGGCATGAAGCTCGACTTCCTGATCACCGTCGACCCGGAATACTACAAGAAGTTCATGAGCGTGAACCTCGACGGTGCGCTGTGGTGCACCCGCGCGGTGTACAAGAAGATGGCCAAACGTGGCGGCGGAGCAATCGTCAACCAGTCGTCCACCGCAGCCTGGCTGTACTCGAACTTCTACGGGTTGGCCAAGGTCGGGATCAACGGGCTCACCCAGCAACTGGCCACCGAACTCGGGGGTCAGAACATTCGGATCAACGCCATTGCGCCGGGCCCGATCGATACCGAGGCCAACCGGTCCACCACGCCGCAGGAGATGGTCGCCGACATCGTCAAGGGAATTCCCTTGTCGCGCATGGGACAGCCCGAGGACCTCGTCGGCATGTGCCTGTTCCTGCTGTCCGACGAGGCGTCCTGGATCACCGGGCAGATCTTCAACGTCGACGGCGGACAGATCTTCCGGTCATGACCGAACATGTGAAGCTCGGGTACATCGGGTTGGGCAATATGGGCGCCCCGATGGCCACGAAGATGACCGAATGGCCGGGCGGGGTAACGGTTTACGACATTCGCAGCGAGGCGATGACGCCGCTGATCGAAAAGGGCGCCGGCATCGCCGACAGCGTCGCCGACGTTGCTGTCGCCGACATCGTCCACATCACCGTGCTCAACGACGACCAGGTGCGTGAGGTCGTGGCGGAGTTGGCCGCACACGCCAAGCCCGGCACCGTCATTGCGATCCACTCGACGATCAGCGACACCACCGCCGTCGAGCTGGCGGCCGAGCTCAAACCGCACGGCATCCATGTTGTCGACGCGCCCGTCAGCGGCGGGGCCGCCGCGGCGGCCAAGGGCGAACTCGCCACGATGGTGGGCGCCGAGCGCGAGGTGTACGAGCGGATCAAGCCGGCATTCAAGCACTGGGCGGCTGTCGTCATCCACGCCGGCGATCCCGGTGCGGGCACCCGAATGAAGCTGGCGCGCAACATGTTGACGTTCACCTCGTACGTCGCGGCGTGCGAGGCGATGAAACTCGCCGAGGCGGCAGGCCTGGATCTGCAGGCACTGGGCCGGGTGGTGCGCCACACCGACGCACTCACCAGCGGGCCGGGAGCGATCATGGTGCGCGAAGACATGAAAGACCTTGAGCCGGGCAACTTCCTGTACGAGCCTTTCCTGCACACCCGCGGGCTCGGTGAGAAGGACCTGAGCCTGGCGCTCGCCCTGGGCGAGGCCGTATCGGTTGACCTGCCGCTTGCTCAACTGGCGTACCAGCGCCTGGCCGCCGGCCTTGGGGTACCGCACACAGAGAAAGAGGCGTAATGGACGAGCTGCGCAGCAAGGGCCTCGAAAAAATGAACGAGGTCTACGGCTGGGAGATGCCCAACATCGAGGGCGACCCGTACTTCGACCTGACCGTCGACCATCTCTTCGGCAGCATCTGGACGCGGCCGGGGTTGTCGATGCGCGACAAGCGCCTGATGACGCTGACGGCGGTCACCGCGATCGGGAACCGCGACCTGGCCGAGATCCAGATCAACGCAGCACTTCTCAACGGCGAACTCAGCGAGACCGAGCTGAAGGAGATGGCTGTCTTCCTCACTCACTATCTCGGGTTCCCGCTGGGATCGGCACTCAACGGCGCCGTCGATGCCGTCGTGGCCAAGCGCAAGAAGGCCGCGGCCAAGGGCGCCGGCGAGGACAAGAAGGCCAATGTCGAGGGTGCGCTGAAGATGCACTCGGGAAAGAACGACGGCTAGGACTGCTCGCCGTCTGAATCCGCGGTCAGTAGGGCTGGCCGCCTTCGGGCATCACGTAATCCGAGGGCGCTCCGAAGACACCGTTGATCGTGGTGCCGCCATTGATCATTCCCGCGGCCATGTCCAGCATGCTCTGGGGGAAGCCGAGACTCGGCTTGGTCAGCTTGTCGAGCCGGGCCAGTTCCTCGGCGGACAGGTGCACGTCGACCGCGCGGACGTTGTCGTCGAGCTGTGCGAGCCGGCGTGCCCCGATGATGATCGACGAGACCGCGGTCTGTGCATGCACCCACGCCAGCGCCACGGCGGCAACGTTCGTCTGGTGCGCTTTGGCGATGACCTCGAGTTCGTCGATGACCGCGTAGGTCCGCTCGGTGAGCGAGCTCGCGACCAGCGCGCCACGATCGGCGTTGTGCTGACCGGCATTTCGTCGGGTGTACTTGCCGCTGAGTACACCGCTCTTCAGCGGCGACCACGGTGTGATGCCGAGGCCGAATTCGCTGGCCATCGGAACCAGCTCCCGCTCGACGGTGCGTTCGAGCAGCGAGTACTCGATCTGCAGGCCGATGAAGGACGACCAGCCGCGGAACCGGGCGATCAGGTTGGCCTCGACGATCTTCCACGCCGGGGTGTCCGACACGCCGATGTAGCGAACCTTGCCGGCCGTAACGAGGTCGTCGAGAGCCGCCATCGTCTCCTCGATCGGAGTGTTCTTGTCCCACATGTGCAGCCAGTACAGGTCGATGTAGTCGGTTTGCAGCCGCCGCAAAGAGTTCTCGCAGGCGCTGATCAGCGATTTGCGGCCCGCGCCACCACCATTGGGGTCACCCGGGTACAGATTGCCGCTGAACTTCGTCGCGATCACCAGGCGATCGCGCCGCGCTGCGTGGCGTCCGACGTGGTCGCCGATGATCTTTTCGGAGTGGCTGCGGGTGTAGAAGTTGGCGGTGTCGATGAAGTTGCCGCCGAGCTCGGTGTAGCGATCGATGATCTGCTGCGACTCTTCCACGCTGGTGCCCCAGCCGAGGTCTTCGCCGAACGTCATCGCGCCCAGGCACAGGGGGCTGACGCGCAGGCCGGACCGTCCCAGTGTCACGTATTGATCCAGAGGCATGATGGCCACTCCTGGTAGATTGTTCGGATATGAGGTTGTTCATTACTAAACTAGTTCGCTGCTGAACGATCTGGCAAGTCGATGTCTGCGGTTGATGCGGCCAAGATCTGGTCACTGAACTATCGGGTACTGCTCTCGGTCATATCGTGCGCCGAGGCCGACATCTGCGCGCTGGGGCTCGAGTCCAAAGAGCTGTTCCTGCTCGCCGAGATCGACGAGCATCCCTACCCGGCCGAGTTGGCCGCGGCGTTGAGCATGCCCAAGGCGACGGTGACGTTGTATCTGAAGCGACTCGAAGCCGCCGGCTTCGTGCGCCGCGAGATCGACCCGGCGGATTTGCGCCGCCATCGGTTGCAGCCGACCCCGGCCGGGCGCCAAGCTGCCGCGAATGGGCTGGCGCTGCTGTCCGCCGAGTTCGACAAGCGCCTTGGACGTCTGACGGCAGCGCAGCAAAAGGACCTCAAGAACCTGCTCGAGAAGATCCTGTAACGCCGTGCCGCTAGTCTGACCTGTCGTGCGCGTTCTGGTGATCGGCTCCGGTGCCCGGGAACATGCCCTGCTGCTGGCTCTCAGTAGAGATCCGCAGGTCACGGGGCTAGCCATTGCTCCCGGCAACGCCGGCACCGGCAGGTTGGCCGAGCAACACGACGTCGACATCACCTCCGGCGCGGGCGTCGTCGCGCTGGCCCGCGAGGTCCGGGCCGACCTTGTCGTCATCGGCCCCGAAGTCCCGTTGGTGCTCGGGGTCGCCGATGCCGTACGCGCCGCGGGTATCGCGTGCTTCGGGCCCGGCAAGGACGCCGCTCGCATCGAGGGATCCAAGGCCTTCGCCAAGGAGGTCATGGCGGCCGCCGGGGTGCCGACCGCTTCGAGCGAAATCGTGGACAATCCGGCGCATTTGGATGCGGCCCTCGGTCGCTTCGGGCCGCCGGCGGGTGAGCCGGCCTGGGTGGTCAAGGACGATTCCCTGGCGGCCGGTAAGGGCGTCGTAGTCACGCCTGATCGCGACGCCGCCCGCGCCCATGGCGCGAGCTTGCTCGAGTCCGGTCATCCCGTGTTGCTGGAGTCCTTCCTCGACGGGCCCGAGGTTTCGTTGTTCTGTGTGGTCGACGGCGAGACGGTGGTGCCGCTGCTGCCGGCACAGGATTTCAAGCGGGTGGGCAACGGTGACGCGGGCCCGAACACCGGTGGCATGGGCGCCTACGCGCCGTTGCCGTGGCTGCCCGCCGATGTGTGCCGCGACATCGTCAGCGGGATCGTCGAACCCGTTGCCGCCGAGATGGTTCGGCGTGGGTGCCCATTCTCTGGATTGCTCTATGTAGGCCTCGCGATCACCGCGAAGGGGCCCGCGGTGGTCGAATTCAATTGCCGCTTCGGCGATCCGGAGACCCAAGCCGTGCTGGCCCTGCTGGAGTCTCCGCTCGGACAGCTACTGCACGCCGCCAGTACCGGCGCGCTGGCCGGCTTCGGCGAGTTGCGCTGGCGAGACGGTGCGGCCGTGACCGTGGTGCTGGCCGCCGAAAACTATCCCGGGCGCCCGCGGGTCGGCGACGTCATCGCCGGATCCGAAGCCGACGGCGTGCTCCACGCCGGGACAGCGCGGCGCGACGACGGCGCGATCGTCTCGTCGGGCGGACGCGTGCTGTCCGTGGTGGGCACCGGCGCCGATCTGACCGGTGCGCGGGCGCACGCGTACCGGATTCTCGACTCAATTCGGCTGCCGGGCAGCCACTTCCGCACTGATATCGGATTGTTGGCCCAAGAAGGAAAAATCCACGTTTAGAACGCCGCTGCCTGCCCGTCCCGGCGCGGATCGCTGGCGGCGAGATACCCGTCGTCGAGGCGCCAGATCGCCTGGCAGCTGCCGAATGCGTTGTAGTCGTCCACGGTGAGCAAGTCGTGCCCGCGCCGGCGCAGCTCGTCGAGCGTCGACGGTGGGAAGCCCTGCTCGCAGCTGACCTGCATGCCCTGCACCCAGCGGAACCGCGGGCCGTCGCAGGCCGCTTGCGGATTCTGGCCGTAGTCGGCGATGCGGACCAACACCTGCACGTGGCCCTGGGGTTGCATCGGACCGCCCATCACCCCGAAGCTCATCACCGGGGCGCCGTCCTTGGTGACAAAGCCCGGAATGATCGTCTGGTAAGGCCGCTTGTTCGGCCCGACTTGGTTCGGATGTCCTTGATTCGCAACGAAACCCGCTCCGCGGTTCTGCAGTGAGATTCCCGTGCCCGGCACCACCACGCCGGAGCCGAACCCCAGGTAGTTCGACTGGATCATCGACACCATCACGCCCGATGCGTCGGCCGCGGTGAGATAGACGGTGCCCCCCGCCGGGGTGCCCGCCGATGCGGGTTTGGCCCGATTGCGGTCGATCAGCGCGGCCCGCTGCTTCAGGTACTCGGTGTCCAGCAGGTCCTCGGGGCGCACCGCCATGTGGTCGATATCGGAGACGTAGGCTTGCGCGTCGGCGAAGGCCAGCTTGAGCGCTTCTATTTGCAGGTGCACGCTGTCCGCGGAATCCACTGGCAGCGAGGACATCTCGAAGTACTGAAGGATTCCCAGCGCGATCAACGCCACGATGCCTTGGCCGTTGGGCGGTATCTCGTGGACGGTGTAGCCGCGGTACGTTCCGCTGACCGTGCCCACCCAATCCGCCCGGTGGGCGGCGAGATCGCTGGCCCGCAATGCACCCCCGTTCGCCGTCGCGTGCGCTTCGAGTTGGGCCGCCAGGTTGCCGCGATAGAACGCCTCCCCGTTGGTGGCGGCGATCTTTTCGAGAGTGGCAGCGTGCTCGGGAAGCCGTACGCGCTCGCCGGGTTTCGGTGCCCGCCCGTCGGGCATAAACGCCGCGGCGAAGCCCGGCTGCGATTCGAACAGCGGCACCTGTGCGGCCCATTGCTCCGCGATCGTGGGTGAGACCGGAAAGCCGTTGCGGCCGTAGGAGATCGCCGGCTCGAAGAGGCGCTCGAAGGGGAGTCTGCCGAACTTGGTGTGCAACTCGACCCAAGCCGACACCGCTCCCGGCACGGTCACCGAATTCCAGCCCACCAGGGGAACACCGTTGCCGCCGAAGTACTCCGGTGTCCACGCCGCCGGCGAGCGGCCGGAAGCGTTCAGTCCGTGTAGCCGCTCGCCGTCCCAGACGATGGCGAAGGCATCCGAGCCGATGCCGTTGGACACCGGCTCCACCACGGTCAGCGCGATCGCGGTGGCAACGGCCGCGTCGGCGGCAGTGCCGCCCTCGGCGAGCATCCGAAGACCCGCTTGGGCGGCAAGCGGTTGCGAGGTGCACACGACGTTCCCTCCCAGAACGGGCTTGCGTGGCCAGGCGTATGGGAGGTTCCAGTCGAACGGCGTGCTCACCCACGCGAGCGTAACGCCACGGGGAATTTCGGAGCGATATTGCAGCGTGCGGTAACGCTCGCGACCGAAGGCGGGCGTCCTACCCCGTCAGTAGCGGTGCCAGCCAGGTCAGTTCGGCCGGCAGCTGCGAGCTCCAGAACGCGGGGTTGTGCCCGCCGGGCGAGAAACCGCCCGCGGGCGGATTCGGCAGCTGGGCGATGAACTGCTTGGTCGCGTCGTAGAACGGATCACTGTCGCCGCAGTCGATCCGGATCGGAATGGAAGCCAGCGCGGGCATTCCGAACACCGAATTCGCCGCGAAGTCGTCGGGACCGTCGAAAGCGCCGGGCGCGGCCGCACCGGAGGACATCCACAGCGCCGGGCTCACCGCGCAGATCGCCGCGGTGCGCGCGGGGCCGAGCCGGCCGCCGAGCAGCAGTGCGCCGTAGCCACCCATCGACCAGCCCAGGAATGCCACCCGCGAGGTGTCCAGCCGCTGGCTGTCCAGCATCGGAATCAGCTCGCTCAGCACCATCGCACCGGAGTCTTCGCCCGACGACCGCTTGTGCCAATAGCCGCCGCCACCGTCGACGGCGACGACCGCGAACGGCGGTAGCCCCGCATTGACGGCCTGGGCCAGACCCTGCTCGACACCGCCGGCCATCACCGTGGCCGCGTCACTGCCCTTGCCGTGCAGCGCGATAACCGGACGCAGTGCCTTGGTCTGTCCCGGTGGCCGGGCGATCGCCCAGTTGGTCGATATCCCGCCACGCGCCGCGGAGGTGAAAGCACCCGTTGTCATCGTCGGCGCCGGGTCCCCGGGAGGAGCCGGTTCCAGCGGCGCGGTCGGCGGTGCCAACGGAACCTGCGTGCTGGCGCTCGAAACCGGGATGCTGCGAGTTGTTCTGGTGTGTAATAGGTTGTCGAGCGCAAACGCGCCCGCTGCTCCTATGGCCGCGCTGGCACCAAGACTGAGCACCGCGCGACGGCTCAAGTCGGGCATGCGGGCCATCATGCCATGTCGGTCTGGCGGGCCGTTTAGCGGAAATGGCAATGCAGTACCACTTTGGCTGGCACGATGGCTAGTCGTGACTGCAGCGGTTACTCCGAAAGGAGAACGTCGACGGTATGCGCTGGTGAGCGCTGCCGCCGAGCTGCTTGCCGAGGGCGGGTTCGAAGCGGTGCGGCACCGAGCGGTCGCACAGCGTGCCGGCCTGCCCTTGGCGTCCACTACTTATTACTTCTCGTCCCTGGACGATTTGATCGCGCGCGCGGTCGAACACATCGCGATGATCGAGGTTGCGCAGCTGCGAGCGCGGGTCAACGCGTTGTCCCGCCGGCGCCGGGGGCCCGAGACCACCGCCGAGGTACTGGTCGACCTACTGGTGGGTGACCTCTCCGATCAGACCCTCGTCGAGCAGCTGATTTCGCGATACGAACGCAACATCGCCTGCACCCGCCTGACCGCGTTGCGCGAAACCATGCGCCGCAGCCTGCGTCAGCGCGCCGATGCGGTCGCCGAGGCGATCGAGCGGTCCGGGCGAGCCGTGCGTATCGGGCTGATCTGCACCCTGATCTGCGCGGTCGACGGCTCGGTGGTCTCCGCGCTGGTCGAGGGGCGCGATCCGCGTACCGCTGCAATGGGCACGGTGATCGACATCATCGACGTGCTCGCACCCATCGACGAGCGACCGGTGCGGATCTGACGTTCATTGCCTGGTCAGATCGGTAGGCAGGGACGGCGTGACGATGTATCCGCTGGCCAAGTCCCCGTAAATCGTGATCCGGGCCGGGCAACGCTGGGCGTATAAGGCCACATAGGCGCAGACCACCGCGTCGACCGGGTCTTCGGCGCGACGCAGCTCGCTCTTGCGCTGCGCGCTGGTCACTTGTTTGCGCAGCGCGACCCAGTCGGGGTGATCGGCGACGCGCATCGGCACGTCGGTGTAGGCAAGCCGCTCGACCCCGTCCATCAGCAGCAGTAACTCGGACTTGAGCCGCTCGACGGTGCGGCCGGGCTTGGCCTTGTACTTCAGGGTTCTTTCCAGCCGGAACAACGCGACGGTCGCCGCGTGCGGGTAGACCTCGATTGCGCGCCGCACGGTCGCGGAGTGTGGATTCATGTCGAGGCTCAGCGCCTGGGCCAGCCGCGCCCCACGGGGCCCGTTGGCGAATTCGGGTTTTCCGGTGTTGGCCGGATGTGCGCCGGCTTCGAATCTGCGGAAGTCGCGGTTGAGCGCCGTCTCGGCCGGGCGCTGACCGGTGCGGTTGTTCACCACCAGCGGTGCGTCGAATCCGACCGCGCAATCGCCCTGCACGTACGGGCGCAACGCCGCCAGGATTTCGTCGTCGTCGCGGACCGCGCCGGCGCTGACCAGGCAGCCGTCGGAGTCGACGACGGCGATACCGGTCGGGTTGCGGATGCCCCACGCGAGGTCGACGCCGGCGTAGTACATGCCGCGAAACTGTAATCGCCGACGCCGCTACTGAAGGAAATGCGTTGCCAGTCGCAGTCGCGCGGTCGATAAGCTGACCCGGTGAGCATTCCGAATGTGCTGGCCGCCCGGTACGCCAGCGCGGAGATGGTCGGGATCTGGTCGCCGGAGGCCAAGGTCGTCGCGGAGCGGCGGCTGTGGCTGGCCGTGTTGCGGGCCCAAACGGAACTCGGTGTTCCCCTGCCCGAGGAAGCGGTCGCCGACTACGAGCGGGTGCTCGAGGATGTGGACCTGGCTTCGATCGCGGCACGCGAACGAGTACTGCGCCACGACGTCAAGGCCCGCATCGAGGAATTCAACGCGCTGGCCGGTCACGAGCATGTGCACAAGGGGATGACCAGTCGCGATCTGACCGAGAACGTCGAGCAGCTGCAGATCCGACGGTCGCTGGAACTGGTTTTCTCCCATGGGGTGGCGGTGGTCGCGCGGCTTGCCGAGCGCGCGGTGGCCTATCGCGATCTGGTGATGGCCGGACGCAGCCACAACGTCGCCGCGCAGGCCACCACGCTGGGCAAGCGGTTCGCGTCCGCGGCCCAGGAGACGCTGGTGGCGTTGACCAGGCTGCGCGAGTTGATCGACCGTTACCCGCTGCGCGGGATCAAGGGACCGATGGGTACCTCGCAGGACATGCTCGACCTGCTCGGCGGCGACCCGGTCAAGCTGAGCGAGCTCGAGCGGCGCATTGCTGAATTCCTAGGTTTTGCAACGGTTCTGACCAGCGTCGGACAGGTGTATCCGCGGTCGCTGGACCACGACGTGCTCTCCGCGCTGGTGCAGCTGGGTGCCGGACCGTCGTCGATGGCCCACACCATCCGGCTGATGGCCGGGCACGAACTCGTGACCGAAGGGTTCGCGGAGGGGCAGGTCGGTTCCTCCGCGATGCCGCACAAGATGAACACGCGCAGCTGCGAACGGGTCAACGGGTTGCAGGTCGTGCTGCGTGGGTATGCCTCGATGGCCGCCGAGCTGGCTGGCGCGCAGTGGAACGAGGGTGACGTCTTCTGCTCGGTGGTACGCCGAGTTGCCTTGCCGGACAGCTTCTTTGCGATCGACGGCCAGATCGAGACGTTCTTGACGGTGCTCGACGAGTTCGGCGCCTACCCGGCGGTGGTTGAGCGGGAGCTGGATCGCTACTTGCCGTTCCTGGCCACCACCAAGGTGTTGATCGCGGCGGTGCGGGCCGGCATGGGGCGCGAGGCCGCGCATCACGTGATCCGCGAACACGCGGTGGCAACGGCATTGGCGATGCGGGAACGCGGTGCCGAGCCCGATCTGCTGGACCGGTTGGCCGCCGACGAGCGCCTGCCGCTGGATCGTGCGGCGCTCGATGCCGCGCTGGCGGACAAGAAAGCCTTCACCGGCGCCGCCGGCGATCAGGTCGATGAGATTGCCGCGATGGTTGATTCGCTGGTGGGCCGCTATCCGGACGCGGCCAAATACGCTCCGGGTGCGATCCTGTGACCCTCGCCGGCGCGCTCTCGGGGATCGACCTCACCGATCTGGACAACTTCGCCAACGGTTTTCCGCATGAGTTGTTCGCCGTGCACCGCCGCGAGGCGCCGGTCTACTGGCACGAGCCGACCGACAACACCCCGGATGGCGAGGGCTTCTGGTCCGTTGCGACGTACGCGGAAACCCTTGCCGTGTTGAAGGATCCGGCGACATATTCATCGGTGACCGGCGGGGCTCGGCCGTTCGGCGGTACGCTGTTACAGGACCTGTCCATCGCGGGCCAGGTGCTCAACATGATGGACGACCCGCGGCATTCTCAGATTCGGCGGCTGGTCAGCTCCGGGCTGACACCGCGGATGATCTCCGCTGTCGAGAACGATTTGCGATCCCGGGCCCGACGCCTGCTCAACGACGTGGTACCCGGCGAACCGTTCGACTTCCTCGTCGACATTGCCGCCGAACTGCCGATGCAGATGATCTGCATCCTGCTCGGAGTGCCTGAATCCGAACGGCATTGGCTGTTCGAGGCCATCGAGCCGCAGTTCGACTTCGGTGGCTCGCGCAAAGCTTCGCTTTCGCAGTTGTCCGCCTCCGAAAGAGACGCCGCGGCCGGGTCGCGGATGTACAACTACGGCCAAGAGCTGATCGCCTCGAAACGCGCCGATCCGACCGACGACATGCTGTCGGTGGTCGCCAACGCGACGGTCGACGAGGTGGACGGGCCGGTCCCGTCCGATCTCGAGGTATATCTGTTCTTCAGCCTGCTGTTCAGCGCCGGCGCGGAGACGACCCGCAACGCCGTCGCGGGCGGGCTGCTCTCGCTGGCCGAGCATCCGGACCAATTGCGGGCGCTGCGGACGGATTTCGGCCTGCTGCCGACGGCGGTCGAGGAGATGGTGCGGTGGACATCACCGTCGCCGTCCAAGCGGCGCACCGCCACCCGCGATGTCGTCCTCGGCGGTCAGTCGATCGAAGCCGGACAGAAGGTCCAGATCTGGGAGGGCTCGGCAAATCGCGACGCCAGTGTCTTCGACCGGGCTGACGAGTTCGATATCGCACGAAAACCCAATCCGCACTTGGGTTTCGGTCAAGGTGTGCACTACTGCCTGGGAGCCAATCTGGCACGCCTGGAGTTGCGCGTCCTGTACGAAGAGCTGCTGTCGCGCTTCGGCGCCGTGCGGGTGGTGGCGCCCGTCGAATGGACGCGAAGCAACCGCCACACCGGCATCCGGCATTTGGTCGTGGAGCTGCTAGAGGAATCGTGAGGTTCCGGCGCGCCGACGTCGAGGCGATCGTCTCCGGCGGGCGTTCGTCTTCCCTCGCCCACAGCTAGCGCCGAATCGTGATTCCCGCCGAGCGCAGTTCGAGCGCAGCCAGCGCGCGGATCGTGAACGGATCCTGGTGCCGCCAGCCTCCGACCGGATCCGCGCTGACGGCGGCTAACTTCGCCGGCGAACGGTTTGTCAGTGCCCGCAGTGCCAGCAACTCTTCACCGGCCGGGGTGGCGGCCAGGGCCGTCACGGTCAATTTGCGCCGGAAGAACCGCAGCCGCAGATAAAGCCATGGCACGGCCGCGACCAGGATCGGGGGAGCGATCACGGCCAGCGCCAGCAGTACCGCGAGCCAGCTGGCCGTGGTGTCCAGGTCGTGGACGGCGTTGGCGATGTCCAGGGCGGCCTGGCTCGCCGACGTGAGCGGCTTGCTGACATTGTCGCCGACGACTGGAATGTGTTGTGCGCCATGCCCCGCGGAGGCCAGGTTCCCCGCGATGCTGTGGGTGCCGTCCTCGACTTGCCGGCCGGCGTCGGCAATCGTCGAGATGGCGTCGTAGACAGCGGTGCCGACGAGCAACCAGATCGCCGTCCACACGACGATGACCGTGTCGCTGAACAGCTGGGCCAGCAATCGGCCGGGCGTGGTGGCGTAGGGCAGAAAGCGCGATCTCATGCCCTCGATCCCAGCACAGCTCCCGGGTCGGGGTGGGGTTCCCGATAGGCTGGCCGGATGCGCCCTGCACTGTCCGACTATCAGCATTTGGCCAGCGGCAAGGTCCGCGAGCTGTATCGCGTCGACGAAGAGCACCTGCTGCTGGTCGCCAGCGACCGGATCTCGGCGTTCGACTTCGTCCTGGACAGTACGATCCCGGACAAGGGCCGCATCCTGACCGCGATGAGTGTGTTCTTCTTCGGCCTCGTCTCGGGGCTAACGGGAGCCCCCAACCATCTGGCCGGCCCACCCGATGACCCACGCATCCCGGACGAGGTGCTGGGCCGCGCGCTGGTGGTGCGCCAGCTGGAGATGATGCCGGTGGAATGTGTGGCCCGTGGGTATCTGACCGGCTCGGGATTGCTGGACTATCAGGCGACCGGCAAGGTCTGCGGCATCACGCTGCCGCCGGGGCTGGTCGAGGCCAGCAAGTTCGCCCAGCCGCTGTTCACCCCGGCCACCAAAGCCGCACTGGGGGATCACGACGAGAACATCGCCTTCGACCGGGTGATCGAGATGATGGGTGCGGTACGCGCCAACGAGCTGCGCGACCGCACGCTGCAGATCTATGTGCAGGCCGCCGATCATGCCTTGACGAGGGGAATCATCATCGCCGACACCAAGTTCGAGTTCGGCACCGACCGTGACGGCAACCTGCTGCTGGCCGATGAGATCTTCACACCGGACTCCTCGCGGTACTGGCCTGCCGAGGATTACCGCGTCGGGGTGGTTCAGACCAGTTTCGACAAGCAGTTCGTCCGCAATTGGCTCACCAGTCCCGCATCCGGCTGGGACCGTCACGGAACGGAACCGCCACCACCGTTGCCGGACGACATCATCGCCGCCACACGCGACCGTTATATCAATGCTTACGAACGGATTTCCGGCTTGAGCTTCGGTGACTGGATCGGCCCCGCCGCATGACGGCGGCCGGTACCCCGCCCGTCGCGAAGCGGATCGACACCACACGCGAGCACCACGGCGATGTGTTCATCGATCCGTACGAGTGGCTGCGCGAGAAGTCGAATCCGGAAGTCATTTCTTACCTCGAGGCCGAGAATGACTACGTCGACCAGGCCCTTGCCCACCTGGAACCGCTGCGGCAAAAGATCTTCGATGAGATCAAGGCGCGCACCAAGGAAACCGACTTGTCGGTGCCGACCAGGCAAGGCGACTGGTGGTACTACTCGCGCACCTTCGAGGGAAAGCAGTATCGCGTCCAATGTCGTTGTCCGGTATCGAATCCCGATGACTGGGACCCGCCGGCTCTGGACGAGAACACCGAAATACCGGGCGAGCAGGTTCTGCTCGATTCGAACGAAGAGGCCGACGGGCACGACTTCTTCGCCCTGGGCGCCGCGCTGGTCAGCCTGGACGCTAATCTGCTCGCTTATTCCGTCGACGTCATCGGCGACGAACGGTACACGCTGCGGTTCAAGGACTTACGGACAGGCGAGAAGTATCCCGACGAAATCGCCGACATCGCGGGCGGAGTGACGTGGGCGGCCGACAACCGGACCGTGTACTACCTGACCCTGGACGACGCCCACCGCCCGGACAAGGTGTGGCGGTATCGGCTGGGCTCGAAAGAGCCGTCGGAACTGGTGTATCACGAAGCAGACGAGCGGTTTTGGCTTGGGGCGGGACTGAGCCGAAGTGAGGCGTATGTGTTCATCGCCTCGGGTTCGTCGGTCACATCCGAGATGCGCTACGCCGACGCCGCCGACCCGCAGGCCGAGTTCACCGTCGTGCTACCGCGCCGTGAAGGCGTCGAATACTCGGTGGAGCATGCCGTGGTCGGAGGACAGGATCGCTTCCTGATCCTGCACAACGACGGCGCGGTGAACTTCACGCTCACCGAGGCCCCGGTCAGCGATCCCACGCAGCAGCGCACTCTGGTTGCGCACCGCGACGACGTTCGGCTCGAAGCCGCGGACGCGTTTGCCGGTCACCTGGTGATCAGTTACCGGCGTGCAGCGTTGCCACGAATCCAGTTGTGGCCCATCGGTTCTGATGGCGAGTACGGCGAGCCCGAAGAGATCGCATTCGATTCGGAACTGATGTCGTCGGGCCTGGGCGGCAATCCGAACTGGGTTTCGCCCAAGCTGCGGATCAGGGCGGGGTCTCTCGTCACGCCATTGCGGGTCTACGACGTCGACCTGGGTACCGGCGAGCGCACCTTGTTGCGTGAGCAGCCCGTACTCGGTGACTACCGGCCAAGCGACTACGTCGAGCGGCGCGACTGGGCGGTCGCCTCCGACGGTACCCGCATCCCCGTTTCGATCGTGCACCGTGCCGGCCTCGAATTCCCCGCGCCCACCCTCATCTACGGGTACGGCGCCTACGAGATATGCACGGATCCGGCCTTTTCCATCGCTCGGTTGTCGCTGCTGGACCGGGGAATGGTGTTCGTCATCGCCCACGTCCGTGGCGGGGGAGAGATGGGCCGGCTGTGGTACGAGCACGGAAAGCTGCTGGAGAAGAAGAACACATTCACCGACTTCGTCGCGGCGGCACAGCATTTGGTGGACTCGGGAGTAACCCGTCCGCGCGAGTTGGTGGCATTGGGCGGCAGTGCGGGTGGGCTGCTGATGGGTGCGGTGGCCAACCTGGCGCCGGATCTGTTCGCCGGGATCCTCGCTCAGGTCCCGTTCGTCGATCCGCTGACCACGATCCTGGATCCCTCGCTGCCGTTGACCGTCACCGAGTGGGACGAATGGGGAAATCCCTTGAGCGACAGCGAAGTCTACGCGTACATGAAGTCGTACTCGCCCTACGAGAACGTTGAGACGAAGAACTATCCCGCCATTCTGGCCATGACCTCGCTGAACGACACCAGGGTCTACTACGTGGAGCCGGCCAAATGGGTTGCGGCCCTGAGGTACGCCAACCCCGACGGCAACCCGGTGCTGCTCAAGACACAGATGGCGGCGGGTCACGGCGGCGTCAGTGGTCGCTATCGCGGATGGCAGGAGACCGCATTTCAATACGCGTGGCTGCTAGCCGCTGCCGACGGCGACCGCCACGGCGGCGGCGAGGAAGACGATCTCGGCGGCGATGCGCAGGGGTAGCTGCGTCGTCATCGACTGGGGTGGACGGGGCATCCGGGACGCGTAGACGTTGGCCGGGAACATGGCCAGCATCAGCAGCAGGAGGCACACCGCCGCCGCGGTCCGGGTGCCGGGAAGCAGCAGTCCCGCCGCGCCCAGCAACTCCAGCACGCCGGTGACGGTGACGAGCAGGCCGGGCGCGGGCAGCCGCGGCGGCACGATGGCGATCAGGTCGCGACGCAGCGGCGGTGCGAAGTGCGCGATCCCGGTCAGAACGAACATCGCGGCCAGTCCGGCGGCGATGGCCGCGGTCCACCCGGCGAGGTAACCGACGCCGAGCCGGCCGGCGATCCAGGCGACGATGCTGCCCAGCAGCAGGGTGATCAGCGGAGCCATCTCGATTCCAATCTAGACAGTGACAAGATAGATAGTTCAAGGTAGGCCCGTATCTAGTCACTGTCAAGATTGCTTCGGTATGCTGGCCGTCATGGACCGTCCGAATTACCACCACGGCGACCTGCGCGCGGTGATCCTGAGCGAGGCCGCGCGCCTGGTGGCGCAGCGTGGCGCGGACGGGGTGTCGTTGCGCGAGCTGGCCCGCAGCGCGGGCGTGTCACATGCCGCTCCGGCCCACCACTTCGTCGATCGTCGTGGGCTGTTCACCGCGCTGGCCGCGCAGGGGTTTCGGTTGCTGGCCGAGGCGCTGACCGCCGCGCGGGGTCGCTTCGCCGATGCGGCCCTGGCCTACGTGCGGTTCGCGATCGACCATCCCGGCCACTATCAGGTGATGTTCGACAAGTCGCTGCTGGACGTCACGGACACCGAACTGGCCGCTGCGGAAGCAGCTGCCGGTGCCGAGCTGTCGCGGGGCGTGGCGACCCTGCGCGACGTCCATGCGCAGGCTGACCCCGCGGGCGCGCAGTTGGCGGCATGGTCACTGGTGCATGGGTTTTCGACGCTTTGGCTCAACGATGCGGTCAATGCTCAGGTCAAGCAGACCGACCCGATGGAGACCGTGCTGCGGATCGCGACGATGCTGTTCGAGGGCTAAGCGGGGATCAGTCGGCCAGCGCTTCGGCCGGCTCGGGGTCTTCCGCGGGCTCCGGGCGCTTCATCGGAAGAAACGCGGCCGGGATGATCGTCAACACCACCATCGCGACGGCCACCACGAAGACCGCCGTATAGGCGTGGGAGAGGCCGTGCGTCACGTTGGTCGCGAAATCGGGGCCCATGGTTTTCCATGCCGACGACGAGGCTTCGATCGGCATGCGTTGCCCGCTGGCTTGCTGTTGGGCCGCGACCAGCTTGTTCGCCGTCACCAGAGTTTCGTTGTGGTTGAACAACTGCGTCAGGATCACGCCCAGCAACGCGGCGCCGATCGATCCGCTCACCTGCTGGTTGACGGTCACCAGCGTGGTGCCGCGCGCGACCTGATGCGGGGCCAGCGCCTGCAGGACCGCCGCCGACAGCGGCGTCGTGGTGCAGCCGACTCCCAGGCCCATGATCGCCAGCCCGATCAGCAGCGTCGGCTGGTAAGGGGCCTCCGTGGCGACGCCATAGGTGAAGATGCCCAGACCCACCGCCATCGTGGGAAGGCCGATCAGCACCATCAGGCCGGGTCCGCGTTTGTCCATGAATGCCCCGGCCAGCGGCATCGTCAGGACCGCGCCCAGGCCGACCGGCGTCAAATGCATCCCGGACTGCATCGGTGTCTGGTGCATCACCACTTGGAAGTAACTCGGCACCAGCAGCCCCAGCCCGACAAACGGGGCACCGAATACCAGCAGGGCGAGATTGGCCTGGGTGACCACGCGGTTTTTGAAAAGGCGGAGGTCGATCAGCGGATGGTCGGTGCGGAAGGAGTGCAGGACGAATGCCGCAACGAGCAAAAACCCCATGATCGTCGGCACCAACACGGCAGGATTGCCGACCGTGCCCCGTGCCGGGATCGATGAGACCCCGGCCAAAAACAGCGTGACACCCGGCGGCAACAGCAGCACGCTGACAATGTCGAGTTTTTCCGCCGGGGCCGGCCGATCCTTCGGAAAGGTGATTGCCGCGAGGACGATCGCAACCAGGCCGATCGGCAGGTTGATCAGGAAAATCCACTTCCAGCCGTAGGCGCCGACCAGCCAGCCGCCCAGGATGGGCCCGCCGATCGGACCGAGCAGGATCGGAATTCCCCCGATCGCCATCAGCCGGCCGACGCGCTTCGGGCCCGCCTCACGAGTCAGGATCACGAAGCTCAGCGGCATCAACATGCCGCCACCGATACCTTGGACGACCCGAAAGGCGATGAGCAGCATGATTGTTGGCGATATCGCGCACAGCAGCGAACCCAGCATGAACACCAGGACCGAGCCGATGAAGAGCCGTTTGGTTCCGAATCTGTCTGCCGCCCAACCGGTTACCGGGATGACCGTCGCAAACGCGAGCATGTAGGCCGCCACGGTCCAGGCGACGACCGCCTGGCTGGAATTGAACTGTGTGACGAAGGTGCCTTGGGCGACCGCGACGACGGTGCTGTCGAGCACCGCCATCACGGCGGCCAGCCCGCAGATGAAGACGACGCGCATCAGCTTGGCGTCGAGCTTGTCGGGATAGTCGCGGCCTGCCGCGGCGCTGTGTCCGCCGGAGGCGAGAGGGATCGCGACGTTGGGGGCCGCGGAACGCGCGCCTTCCATAGCGTCGCTGAGCATAGGGCCGAGCATATCGAGATGGGCCCGGCATTTGGCCGCTTTGCCGGTATTCCCGACCCGCTAAGGTCGGGCCGATGGGCCGCGATGGGCGCCGGACGACGGCGTGGCCGCCATCATCCCGACACCCGCGCGGACGAATTCGACCCGTGCCGAATCCGTGCGTAAGACCATTTTCACGAGACCGCGCGGAGCTGGCATCGGTGCTGCTCGGCGAGCCGATTGCGGCTATTCGACGGCTGTTTGAACGGCGGGCTTTTTCGGCAGAAATGACGCCGGAATGATGGTAAATGCCACCAATACCAGCGCGACCACGAATACGGACGTATAGGCCTGCGAAAGGTCGTGCAAGAGATTTGCGGAAAATCCCGGGGCGAGTGACTGATGTGGTATTTGTGACGGATCCACCGGCACGCCGCTGATTGCCGACTGCTGCTGTAGCGCCGCAAGTTTGTTCGCCGCGACGATGTCTGGACTCCGGTCGAATCGGTCGGTCAGGATCATCGCCATCAGCGCGGTTCCCATCGAGCCGCCCACCTGGTGGCTGACGCTCATCAGCGTGGTGCCGCGGGCAATCTGGTGCGGCGCCAGCGCCTGCACCGACGCCACCGACAGCGGCATCATCGTGCACCCCATCCCCAGGCCCATGACCGTCAGTGCGATCAGCAGGGTCGGTGCATATCCGGCATGCCTGGCCACACCGAAAGCGAACGTGCCCAGACCGGCGAGGATCATCGCGATACCGGCGAGCACGTATTTGCCCGGCCCATGCCGATCCACGAGTGGACCGGCCAGTCGCATCGTCAGCATCGCGCCGAGTCCCTGCGGGATCAGGTGCACGCCGGCTTGCATCGGCGTCTGGTGCAGCACCTGCTGGAAATAACTCGGCAGCAGTAGACCGGCTCCGAAGAATGCGCCGGCGAACAGCAGCATCGTCACATTGGCCCGGGTGAGGACCGGGTTCTGGAACAGATGCAGATCGATGAGTGGATGATCCGTGTGGCGCAATGCGTGCACGACGAACGCGGCGATCAACGTCAGGCCGATGACCGCGGGTAGCAAGACGCGCCGATCGGCGACCGTTCCGCAGCGCGGGATCGACGACACCGCGAACAGGAACGTCGCCAGACCGGGCGAGAGCAACAGCCCGCCGATGACGTCGAACGTTTCCGACCGCGCGGGGTGATCTCGCGGGAACACGATCCAGGCGAGGATGAACGTGGCAAATCCGATCGGCAGATTGATCAGGAAGATCCACTTCCAACTGGAGGTGTCGATCAGCCAGCCGCCCAGGATCGGGCCGGCGATCGGAGCGAGCAACATGGGAATGCTCAATATCGACATCAGGCGACCGAGTCGCCCGGGGCCCGCTTCGCGCGTCATGATCATGAATCCGAGCGGCATCAGCATGCCGCCACTGACGCCCTGCACTATGCGAAATATGATGAGCTGCAATATCGTTGACGCCACCGCGCACAGCAGCGAGCCAAGCACGAACGCCACTACCGAGCCCATGAAGAGCCGTTTGGTGCCGAATCGGTCGGCCGCCCAGCCGGTCAGTGGGATCACGGTCGCCAACCCGAGTGTGTAGCCGGTCATCGTCCACGCGACAACGGCCTGGTTGGATCCGAACTCGGCGATGAACGTGCGCTGCGCGACGGTGACGACGGTGACATCCAGGATCGCCATGATGGTGGCCAGCAGACACACGCCGGAAATCCGCAGTAGCGGGGCGTCCAGTTTGTCCGGATAGACACGTTCCTCGGCACCCGGCAGCCCGGCGGGGGCGGTGGGCAGCGCGGCGTCGCCCGCTGCGGTACGGGCCTTCTCCATGGCGTTGCTTAGCATATCGAACCGTTTCTCTTTCGCGACGCTGGTCCGCGTTTGCTCACGGCATGCCGGCATGGCGGACGCCGGGCAGCGCGCTACGCTCGGGTGGCGGACATCACGTCAGTGGCCCAACTACGTTGCGCGAAGGCCGTATCGGAGCCGCGAGTGACATCCGGCATACGCGTCGATATACGCTTGCAGTCTGCGTGTCCTTCACCATCCCGACATCTGCGCTCGTCAAACTGCGGTTGTGGCTGGAGAATTGATCGTCTCGGTCTCGGGGATAGGCGAGCGCACGCTGGACGACGTCGAGGCGTTCTGTGCACAAATGGATTCCCGCAAGGTGCCGGTTTCGTTGCTGGTGGCTCCGCGGCTGTCGGGCGACTACCGGCTGGACCACGACCCGCGCACCGTCGAGTGGCTGACCGCCCGGCGCGCCGGCGGCGACGCCATCGTGCTGCACGGTTACGACGACGCCGCCACCAAGAAGCGGCGAGGCGAGTTCGCCATCCTGCGGGCACACGAGGCCAACCTTCGGCTGATGGCAGCCGACCGGGTACTCGAGCACCTCGGACTGCGTACCCGGCTCTTCGCCGCACCGGGCTGGACCGTCTCACCGGGCGTCGTTAAGGCATTGCCGGGCAACGGCTTTAGGCTGCTGGCCGATTTGCACGGGATCACCGACCTGGTCCGTCACACCAGCGTGCGCAGCCGCGTACTCGGCATCGGAGAAGGATTCCTCACCGAGCCGTGGTGGTGCCGCATGGTGGTGCTGTCCTCCGAGCGGATCGCCCGTCGCGGCGGGATCGTGCGGGTAGCGGTTGCGGCCCGCCAATTGCGCAAACCGGGGCCGCTGCAGGCGATGCTGGACGCCGTCGACCTGGCTTCGATGCACGGGTGCGCGCCGACGGTTTACCGCTGGCGTCCCGACAAGGCTATTCGCGACGCGGCCTGACCTAAGCCAGCTGATCGATCGCTGGGTTCGGGGCACTACCCTGATCCGACATGGGCGATTCTTCGGCGGCGGACTTCGCCGCTGACGCGATTGTTGTCGGGGCCGGACTCTCTGGTTTGGTGGCCGCCTGCGAGTTGGTGGACCGCGGCTTGCGGGTGCTGGTCCTCGATCAGGAGAACAGCGCCAACCTCGGTGGTCAGGCCTTCTGGTCGTTCGGGGGTCTGTTCTTCGTCGACAGCCCCGAGCAGCGCCGGCTGGGCATTCGGGACAGTCACGAGCTCGCGTTGCAGGACTGGTTGGGCACAGCGGCTTTCGATCGCGAAGAGGACTACTGGCCACGGCAATGGGCGCACGCCTACGTGGATTTCGCGGCCGGGGAGAAGCGCAGCTGGCTGCGCGAACGGGGTCTGAAACTGTTTCCGCTGGTCGGCTGGGCCGAACGTGGCGGCTACAACGCGCAGGGACATGGCAATTCGGTGCCCAGGTTCCACATCACCTGGGGCACCGGCCCGGCCCTGGTAGACATCTTCGCGCGGCAACTGCGGGATCGCTCCACGGTCCGCTTCGCGCACCGGCACCAAGTCGACGAATTGATCCTGGAAGGCACCGGGGGCGGCGCGGTGACCGGCGTTCGGGGTAGCGTCCTCGAGCCGTCGACCGAACCCCGCGGCGTGTCATCATCGCGAAAAGTTGTGGGGCAATTCGAGTTTCGCGCTTCCGCGGTGATCGTCACCAGCGGTGGCATCGGCGGCAACCACGATCTGGTGCGCAAGAACTGGCCAAAGCGAATGGGCCGTGTGCCCGAACAGATGCTGAGCGGCGTGCCGGCCCACGTGGACGGCAGGATGATCGGCATTTCCCAGCAGGCCGGGGCCCGCGTGATCAATCCCGACCGGATGTGGCACTACACCGAGGGCATCACGAACTACGACCCGATCTGGCCGCTGCACGGCATCCGGATCATCCCGGGCCCCTCGTCGCTATGGCTGGACGCGGCCGGTAACCGGTTGCCGGTTCCGCTGTATCCCGGGTTCGACACGCTGGGCACACTGGAATACATCACCAAATCCGGATACGACTACACCTGGTTTATCTTGAACGCCAAGATCATTGAGAAGGAATTCGCGCTTTCCGGGCAGGAGCAGAATCCGGATCTGACCGGGCAGAGCGTGCGCGAGCTGGTGCGCAACCGGGCCCGCTCCGGGCCGCCCGGACCGGTCCAGGCGTTCATCGATCGGGGTGTGGACTTCGTCAGCGCAGATACGTTGGGCGAGTTGGTAACCGGCATGAACAAGCTGCCCAACGTGGCCCCGCTGGACTATGCGACGGTGGAGGCGGAGGTGACCGCCCGCGATCGTGAGGTCGCTAACAAGTTCACCAAAGACGGTCAGATCACCGCGATCCGGGCCGCCCGCGGATATCTGGGCGACCGGCTGGGCCGGGTGGTGGCGCCGCACCGGCTGAGCGATCCGAAAGCGGGGCCGATGATCGCGGTCAAACTGCACATTTTGACGCGAAAGACGTTGGGCGGCATCGAGACCGACCTGGGCGGGCGAGTCCTCCAGGACGGTGGCACCCCGTTGACCGGACTGTACGCCGCCGGCGAGGCGGCCGGGTTCGGCGGTGGCGGCGTGCACGGTTACCGCGCCCTGGAGGGCACCTTCCTGGGCGGCTGCATCTTCAGCGGCCGTGCCGCCGGCCGCGGTGCCGCCGACGACATCGGCTAGTCACGCCGGCGTGACGATGAACCGCGAACGTCACGCCGGCGTGACGCTCGAAGCCGCGGACGCTAGAAGCTGACCGCGCTTTCCTCGGGCAGCACCTGGAAGTCGGTGTCGGTCATCTCGGTGAACCGGCCGTAGTAGATACCCCTTGCCTCAGGGGCGACGATGCCCTGGTGGATGGGCACCGCCCGCCTCGGAGAAACCGCGCGCAGGTAATCGATCGCCTCGGCGATCTTCATCCACGGCGCCGCCGCCGGCGCGGCCAATACGTCTACCGGCTCGTCGGGCACGAACAACGCGTCACCGGGATGCATCAACCGCGCGCGATGGTCGCCGTCGTCGACCAAATACGAAAGGTTCTCTATCACAGGGATTTCCGGGTGAATCACCGCGTGCTTTCCGCCGAGCGCCCGAATCGTCAGTTCACCGACCGTCAGCTCGTCGCCGGCGTGCACCGCCCGAAAGGGTGCGTCGAGCTGCGCCGCGGTTTGCGAGTCGGTGTAGAGCGCCGCACCAGGGTTGGCCTCAATCAGAGCCGGCAGTCGCGCCGGGTCGACATGGTCCGGATGCTGGTGTGTGATCAGGATGGCGTCCAGGCCGGTGATGCCCTCGAAGCCATGCGAGAAGGTTCCGGGGTCAAAGAGCACGCTAGTGTGATCGAACTCGGCAAGTAGGCAGGAATGCCCGAAATGCGTCAGTTGCATGTCTACGATTGTGCCCTGACGGGGGTGGTCGTGTGCGGGTAGTTTGCGCGACGATGCTGTTCGCCGGCGGCCTGGTGGCCGCCCTAATCTTCGTGGTCCCGGCCTCGGCCGAACCGGAGACCTGTCCGCCCATCTGTGACCAGATCCCGGCCACCGCGTGGATACAGCCGCGCGCGGTGCCGCTGAACTCCACCTACAACTGGCCCGCGCTGGCGGGCCTGGCGGTGCAGGTGACCGGGGTCGGCAATGGGCCGCGGTTCAGGTTCGAGGAACTGTGCGCCGCACGGCCGCTGGCACAGGACCCCCGCGCCTCGGCGGTCGCGGCCCGCGCGACCGTGGACCATCCGGACGGCCAGTGGCAGCTGAAGGCCCAGATCGTGCACTGGCGCGGTGATACCGCCCGTGGCGGCGCGATCGCCTCGTCGGTGTTCGGCAATGCCGTCGCGGTGCTGCGGGGCTGCGAGCAGGGCGCGCGGTTGCAGTCGCCGTCGATCACGACCGACGAACCGAACCGGATGGCAGCGGTGATCAGCGGGCCGGTGGTCATGCACACCTACCTGGTCGCACACGTCGCGAGCAGCACGATCAGCGAGCTGACGCTGTGGTCTAGCGCCCCGCCGCAGCCGCCGTGGCCCTCGATGGCGGACAACCAGGTACTGGACGCCATGACGGCCCCGCTGTGCGAGGCCTATATCGCCTCATGCCCGTGAGCCGCGTCTGGCAACGGCCGCCGGTAGAGTTGGCGCCGACAGCGACTCGTCAGGAGGAACGCCGGTGGCGCGGGTGATCGTTCATGTGATGCCCAAAGCGGAGATTCTCGACCCGCAGGGTCAGGCGATTGTCGGCGCGCTGGGCCGACTCGGACATCCCGGGATCTCAGATGTCCGTCAGGGCAAGAGGTTTGAGCTCGAGGTCGACGATACCGTCGACGATTCGGTGCTCGCCGAGATCGCGGAATCACTGTTGGCCAACACCGTGATCGAGGACTGGACGATCAGCCGGGAAGTGCTGTGACGGCGCGGATCGGCGTCATCACCTTTCCCGGCACTCTGGACGATGTGGACGCCGCCCGCGCGGTCCGCCGTGTCGGCGCGGAGGCGGTGAGCCTGTGGCACGCCGACGCCGACCTCAAGTCGGTCGATGCGGTCGTGGTGCCGGGTGGATTCTCTTACGGCGACTATCTGCGGGCCGGCGCAATCGCCCGCTTCGCCCCGGTGATGTCCGAAGTGGTCTACGCGGCGGGTCGCGGTATGCCGGTATTGGGGATTTGCAACGGTTTTCAGGTGCTGTGTGAGACCCGGCTGCTGCCCGGGGTGCTGACCCGCAACGCCGGTCTGCATTTCGTCTGCCGCGACGTGTGGCTTCGGGTGGCATCCAACTCGACGGCGTGGACGTCGCGCTACGAGCCCGACGCCGACCTGCTGGTCCCGCTGAAATCGGGCGAAGGCCGCTACGTGGCGCCGGAGAACGTGCTCGACGAGCTCGAGGGCGAGGGTCGCGTGGTGTTTCGGTACCACGACGACATCAACGGTTCGATGCGTGGCATCGCCGGCATCAGCTCGGCGAACGGCCGCGTCGTCGGGCTGATGCCACACCCCGAACATGCCATCGAAGCGTTGACCGGCCCCTCCGACGACGGTCTCGGCTTGTTCTATTCAGCGCTCGACGCCGTGCTCGCCGCCTGACGTCTGCTGCGCGGGAACTCCTGCGGCACTGCGTAATTCCGCGAACGACTTGACCATTGCGTCGGTCGCTTCATGCGGGTCTTTGAATGTCTGGTCGTCGGTGAGTACCGCGATCCCGAGCCCGTCGACGTAGCTCCACACGGTGATATTGACCGGTGCGCCCGGCGAGAGCACTCCGGTGGAGTAGATCTCGGTGACCGCGGCGCCACCGAAATGCCCGCGCTCACGCGGCCCCACCACGCTGGAGACCGCCACGTTCATCAGCTTGTTCGGCACGTCGTGCCGGCCGAGCCACCGGAATGCGGCCGGGGCGAACGCCGTCGGTAGATAGGCCATCATCCGGCCGTAGAGCTCCGGGCCCATGATTTCGTGGTCTTCCTTCGCGATCCGCGTCGCCAGCGAGACCAGCCGCGCCCGCTCGGCGGGATCGGCGACGTGGACCGGCAGCGAAATCATCAGACCGCTGATCTCGTTACCGGTGATGCGGTCCGACTTGTCGGTGGCGGTGGGCACCGAGGCGATGATCGGGCGCTGCGCTTCGCCGTCGTAGCTCAACAGCAACGTGCGCAATCCGCCGGTGGCTATGGTCAGCACCACGTCGTTGACGGTGCTGCCCAATGCCTTGGCGGTCGCTTTGACCTCGGCCAGTGGCAGCGTCGCGCTGGCGAAACGCCGCTGCGGGGACACCACGTGGTTGAGGAAGGTCGGCGGTGCGGCGAAGGCATCGGCCAGATCCGGGTGATCCCCGCGCTCTTTGGACCGGCGCCGCACCCGGCCCATGCCCACCGCGGCGTCCTTGACCAGTCCGGGCAGCTCCGCGATCTGCCGGACGTGGTCTCTCGCGGCCGCCCGCAGCAGATCACCCTTCGTCGGGGTGATGCCCGCCTCGTCGTTGTCGCGCTCGTCGGTCACCGCGCCCTTGAGATCCATCGCACGCGCCAGCAGATTGACCGAGGCGACGCCGTCGGCCAACGCGTGGTGCACCTTTCCGATCAACGCGAATCGGCCGTCGGCAAGCCCTTCGGCGAAATGGAACTCCCATAGCGGGCGGCTGCGGTCCAGTGGCGTGGACGCCACCCGCCCGATGACCTCGTCCAGTTCGCACCGGCCGCCCGGGGCGGGCACCTGCACCCGGCGCAAGTGGTAGTCCAGGTCGACGTCGCAGTTCTCCTGCCACATCGGGTGATGAAGTTGCCCGGGGATGTCGACGAGCTTGTAGCGCAACGGTTCCAACAGGTGCAGCCGACGGCGCACGTGCAGCCGGAAGGCCTCGAAGTCGAATTCACCGTCGTGGTCGGCGGGGTCGAGTATCGCCACTTTCAGCGTGTGCGTGTGCAGGTTCGGCGTCTCGCTGTAGAGCAGCATGGCGTCCATGCCGTTGAGTCTTTTCACACGTCACCTCGCCGTGTAGACGCGACCTGAAAGCAACTATGCCGTAGTGCTTCCGGGTTAGCCATGGGTCGGCGCCCGCCGATTCGTGCCGATCAGGGCCGGGTCGCGCTCGTAAGGGGAGCGGCCCGCGGGCAGGGACGTGCGCATGCCCTTCGGCTTGCCAACGAAGGTGCGGACATCGTCACCGTCGATGTGTGCGCTCCCGTTTCCACCGCCGTCCGGTATGCGGCCGGTACCTCCGACGAGTTGGTGGAAATGGCTCGGGCGCTGCAGAATTCGGGCCAGGTCGTTGTGGATCGCGGCCACCTGAAGCATTAGCCGGCTAGCCCAGGATGGGGAAGCGGCGCTGGGCGGCCAGCCGCTTGAGCGCGGCTTCCATCACCGAACGCACGTGGGCGTCGACCTCGTCGATGTCGGGGTCGTTACCGAACTCGGCGATGATGTCGATCGGCTGGAGCACGTCGGTGACGATCTTGGACGGCAACGGCAGGTTCGGCGGGAAGATGACGCTCAGCCCGAACGGGAAGCCGAAGCTGACCGGCAGAATGTCCATGCGGGCCTTGGTGATTCCCAACTTGCGGGCCAGCCAGTTGCCGCGGGTCAGGAACAGCTGGGTCTCTTGGGCGCCGATCGAGACGGTGGGCACGATCGGCACTTCGGCTTCGATAGCGGTTCGCACATATCCGGTGCGCCCGTTGAAGTCGATGGTGTTCGCGCTGAGCGTGGGCCGGTAGGAGTCGTAGTCTCCGCCCGGGAAGACCAGCACGACCGCGCCCGAATGCAGTGCGGTGGCAGCGTTTTCGCGACTGGCTTCGATAACGCCCACCCGGCGTAGCCAGCCGTCCAGCGGTCCCAGGAATACCCCGTAGTGGGCCAGGGTGTACACCGGCCGGTCGTAACCGAATTTGTCGTAGAAGGCTGACGAGAAGATCAGCACGTCGGGCGTGAAGATGCCGCCGGAGTGGTTGGACACCACCAACGCCCCACCGGTCGGCGGAACGTTGTCCAGGTTTCGCACTTCGGCCCGAAACCAGCGGTTGACCACCGGGCCGACGGTGTTGCGCACCTGTTCGGTGAACGCCGGATCCCATTTGGCGGTTTCCAGGCTGTCTTCTTCAGCGTTGCCCATCGCGATTCCCCCGCGGTTGTGTTCCTGCCGTAGTTGCCAGCGCGAGGCCGTTCCCCCAGGGCACACCGCGTGTGACATAGGCTACTCTCTGTTTGGGAGAATGTCATATCCGTTTGCTGTGGGTTCCACGCATCGGGGGGGAAATGACCGAAGTTGTTCTGGTTACTGGTGGTTTCGGGTTGGTCGGCTCGCAGACCGTGCGCCAGCTGGTTGCCGACGGCCACCGCGTCGTCGCGACCGATCTCGGCACGTCCGCCCAGCGCAGGGCGGCGCGGTCGTTACCCGATGGAGCCACCGCGCGCTGGGCGGATCTCACCGACCCGGCCGAGGTCGATCGCCTCGTGGCCGAGACGGCCCCGACGGTGATCATCCATCTGGCCGCGATGATTCCACCCGGCATCTATCGCCATCCGAAACTGGCCAGGCGGGTGAACGTCGACGCGACCGCGGCGCTGTTGCGCGCGGCCCAGGCCTGCCCGCATCCGGTGCGTTTCATTCAGGCCTCGAGCAACGCCGTGCACGGCTCGCGCAACCCGCGCCGGCACCGCGAATGGTTGCGGGTGGACACCCCGGTGCGACCGTCGGACCTCTACGGTGCGCACAAGGTCGAGGCCGAGGAGCTGGTCCGCGCCGCGGGTCTGCCATGGGTGATCCTGCGGCTGGCCGCAGTGATGAGCGTCGATCTCGGTGCCATGCCGCTGAGCCTGGACGCGCCCTTCCTGGAAAGCGCGTTGCCGACCGACGGGCGCATTCACACCGTCGACGTCCGCGATGTCGCGGTCGCGTTATCGGCGGCGTCGACCGCGGACGTGCTCGGTGAGATTCTGCTGATCGGGGGCGACGAGTCGCATCTACTGCGGCAGTCGGACGTCGGCAAAACGCTGGCGGCCGCCCGTGGTCTGGTCAACGTTCTGCCCGAGGGGCGCCCGGGTGATCCCGACAGCGACGAGGACTGGTACGTGACCGACTGGATGGATACCGCCCGCGCACAACAGGCGTTGCGGTTCCAGCGCCATCCCTGGCCGCACATGGTGGCGGAGATGCGCGCCGCGGCGGGCTGGCAGCGCTATCCGCTGCGGCTGCTCTCTCCGATCGCCCGCAAATTTCTCAACCGCCGTGGTGCATACCGGAAATCACCCGCCGGCTATGCGGACCCGTGGGGCGCGATCCGCGCCGAGTTCGGTGAGCCCCGGCCGGACCGCTCAGCCGGCGTCTAGCACCAACGGCTGCGAGGGGCATTCGGCGACCGAGTCCAGATCGGCGAAGAACTCGATCGCGGCGGCGATGGTGTGGTCGATGTAGGTCGCGAAGTCGTCGAATTCGAGGGGCTCCCGAATCTTGCGGGAGCTGCGCGCGAGTACGCCGACCCGCTGTGGGTCAGAGGACCCGTGGACTGTCACGACGACGTCGCGGCCGCGCCGGTTCCACGAGTCGGCAAGCTGCGCCAGCTCGTCGCAGTCGGCTGCGGGGAAGAAGCAGCCGGGCGTCACTTGAATCGTGAACTCGTCGCGGTGCCAACGAGAGATCCCGAGGTGGACATGCAGCCGCCGCGGGCGGGTGTTGGCGACGTAGAAGAATTCACCGTCGTGCTGGCCGCGGAAATAGCGGCTGCCACGCGTGCGCAGGTAGCGTTCGATCAAGTCGGCGGACAACGCCTCAGTCGTCATGCATCAATGGTGAGGCCTGCGGCTTTACGGATGCTTTGAGTCGAGCGATGTGTCGGCAAAGAAACTGGTGAGAATTTGCTGAGTTTATAACGATCCGGTCACGCGAAGTGAACTGCCCTGCAACGGAATACGACTGAATTGTTCAGGGCAGCACCCGCACCGGAACGTTCGACCAGCCGGCGACATTCTGCATGCTCACCCGTTTGCACTCATCCCAGAGCACTTCGTACCGGGGCATCAGGTCCAGCAGCTTGTTCAGCGCGATCACGCTTTCCAGGCGGGCCAGCGCGGCGCCCAGGCAACTGTGGACGCCGTACCCGAAGCCGAGGTTCTGCGCCTCGGTGCGGTCGCGGTCGATGTCGAATTTGTCGGCGTCGGTGAACGCGTTGGGGTCGCGGTTGGCCGAGCCGCCCAACAGGAACACCGGCTTGCCCGCCGGAATCGTGACACCGTGCAGCTCAACGTCTTTGAGCGAACAGCGAACGTTGTACTGCGCCGGCGCCTCATAACGCAATACCTCTTCGACCGCGGCCGGGACCTTGCCGCGATCGTCGAGCAGCTTCTGCCACTGGTCTGGGTTGCGCGCGAACTGCACGACCGCATTGCCGACCAGCTTGGTCACCGTCTCGGCGCCGGCGCCGCCCAGAAGCGTGGCGAACCCGGTGATTTCGAGGTCGGTGAGCTGTGTGGTGCCGCCGCCTTCGCGCTCCACCTCGGCGGCGATCAGACCGCTGATCATGTCGTCCTGCGGCGCTTTTCGGCGTTCTTGAATCAGGTTGTAATAGAACGCGCCAATCTGGGTGACCGCCTCCCAGTTGGCGTCGCCCATTTCGATCTGTCCCGGTTCGCGATGCAACGAGGCATCGACCCAATGGCGGATCTGCTGGCGATGCGCGGCCGGCACACCGAGGACCGTGCTGATCACCTCGACGGGAAAGAGCGCGGAGAAATCGGCGACGACGTCGAATCGGTTGGGATTGATTCGGGACAGGTGGTACTCGATTAGTTCGGTGACGCTGTCCTTCAGCGAGGTGATCGCGCGTGGGGTGAAGACCTTGTTGACGAGACTGCGCATCCGCCGGTGTTCCGGGGGATCCATGAAGATCATCGACTTGGAATCTTGCGGCAGGTCGTTGTTCTTGACCATGGCCAGATCGATCCCGCGTGCCGACGAATACGTTTCGTAGTCCTTGAACGCGGCGCTGACGTCCTCGTGGCGAGTCAGTGCATAGAAGTCGTGGGTCTCGTCGTAGTAGACCGGGGCCTCTTCTCGCATGCGCCGATAGGTCGGATACGGGTCGTTGAAGAACTCCTCTGAGAACGGATCGAAGACCAGTTGCGCGGTTGCCACGACTCCTCCTGAACCCTCAGCAAGGCATGCTGAGCATCTGCTTAGCATCACCGCGCGTTCCCGGTCAAGGGCAATGGATTAATGGACTGGTGGTCATTGCCCCCGACGGTGCGGCGACGGATCGAGTTTGCGGTGGGAGAGGTGAATTCGCCGGCCCGCCTGATCGGGTGATGCGGCCAGTAGTCTCGTTGATAGTTCGCGCCAGCCACCACGCCGGGAGGTCTCAAAATGGGTTTCGCGGTGCAACGGTTCGACCATATTGTGGTCAATTGCACCGATATTGAGACCACCGCCGCGTGGTACGAGCGAGTTCTCGGCATGAACCGCGAGACCTTCGGACCGTCCAACCGAACAGCGCTGTGCTTCGGAAATCAGAAGATCAACCTGCGGCCGGTGGGCGCGCTCGCCGACGATCCGGACTGGGTGACCGGGACCGTCGAAGCGGCGGGCTCCGAAGACCTGTGCTTCATCACCGATTCCAGTCCGGACGAGGTGCGTGCGCACCTGCAGGCCTGCGGCGTCGAGATCACCGCGGGGCCGGTGACCAAGACCGGCGCGCTGGGATCGATGACCTCGCACTACTGCCGGGATCCCGACGGCAACCTCGTCGAAATCGCGGTCTACTGACCGCTTTCGAGCGGATACAACGCGGGCAGGTTGACCACGATGGCCTCCTGGCTGCTGCGCGCGATCACGACCTCCGCAATCGTGTTCGGGTCGGGATTCTCTTCGCGGTGCGGCAGATACGGCGGGATGAAGACGTAGTCGCCGGGGGCGGCGGTGATGCGCACCTCGTCGACGCCGTCGTGAAAGACGAACTCCGGGTTGCCACTTCGCACATATATTGCGGTTTCCGACTCGCCGTGGTGATGGTTGGACGAGACGGTCGCCGGTAATGCGTGTGTCTCACCCATCCACAGCTTCTCCGCGCCGACCGACTTACCGGACAGGGCCGCAAAGCGGCGCAGTCCTTCCGACTGTGCGGTGTCGGAGCTGATGTCCGATGCCTTGATGTGGTGCACCCGGCTCTGCGGCGCCTGCTGCTTGGCGTCGTCGAAGTCGGGGTGAAATCCATCGGCGGTGGCCATCTTCGCTCCTGTCGCTACTATCGGTCATCCGAATCCCGGTAGGCCTCAAGGAGTCTCAACCACAGCTCGCTGATCGTCGGAAAACATGGCACCGCGTGCCACAGCCGGGCGATGGGAACCTGACCAGCGACGGCGATCGTGGCAGAGTGCAACATCTCGGTGGCACCCGGACCGACCAAAGTCACCCCGAGCAGATAGTGCTGATCCTCCTCGACCACCATACGCGCCCGGCCGCTGTAGCCGTCGGCATAAAGCTTGCTCCACCACCGCGACATCCAGGCCTGCGGCCCGAGCGCGCTCTGCGACGTTCTGCCCGATCGGTCCCGCACCGAGCACGACTACATCGAATTCGTTGTCGGATAGCATCGTTGGAGATCTCCCCGCTTTCGGATTGGTCTGCGGCGGTGCGGTCTGGCGCTGCGATCAGCGCGGCAGCGCGGACAGCTGCTCGGCGAGTTGGCGCAGGTCGCTCGCCACGAAAGTCGGTTGTGGCAGGCCGTCGATGGGCAGCGGCGGGTTGCCTGGGCGTGTGATCAGAGCGGTGCTGAAGCCGACGCGGTGCGCGCCGAGCAGGTCCCACACGTGTGCGGCCACCATCATGCAATCGCCCGGCGCCACATCGAGCATCTCGCAGGCGTATCGGTAGACCGACGGAGATGGCTTGAAAGCCCGGCAGGCGTCCACGCTCAATTGTTGTTCGAAGAAGCCGGCCAGCCCGGCGTGCTCCAGCGGCGTTTGCGCACCGGGACGATGTGGAGAATTGGTAAGCGTGGCCAGTCGAAAGCCGTTGTTACGCAACGCGGCAAGTCCTTCCTCGACGTCGGGGTGGGCGGGCATCGTGCGCATATGCGACTGCAGGCGATCCACGTCGGCGTCAGTGACATCGACCCCGTAGCTGTTGGCCAGCATGCGTAAAACGCCCTGCCCAATGGTGAAGAAGTCCACGTACTGTTCGGTAAAGGTCACTGTCATGGAGTAGGTGACTAGTTGGCCGAACCATTCGCGCAACACGCGGTCGTCGCCGAACAGCTGCCCGAAAAGCGGTGCGATGGCGTCGATATCAATCAACGTCTCGTTGACGTCGAAAACTAGCACAGACGGTGTCCTGGCATGCCCAATGCTTTCCCCAGCACCTGATCGATGTCCAGTCCGCGGCTAGTCGACCACCACGACTATCTTTCCGCCGGCCTCTCCCGACTCCGCCACCCGCTGCGCCTCGCGAATCTCGCTGAACGAGAACACTCGCGCCGGCTTCGCGTCGAGCCTGCCGTCGGCGATCTCTTGGGCGATCTCACGCAGCGGTATGTTCGACACCTCGAATCCCGGATTTCCAAAGACGGGACTGGCGAAGAAGGAGAAGCTCACGCCGCTGGCCATGCGGGCCAACGGGTTGAAGTCAGCAATGGGCGCGAGTCCGCCCAGCCATCCGGCGAGGCAGGCGGTGCCGCCCACGCGCAGCATGTCCAGGGAATCGAGGATGGTGCTGTTGCCGACCAGATCGAGCACCGCGTCGATGTGCTTGGCCTCGGCGATGTGAGCCGCAAGGTCGGGCCGTTCCAACTCGACACGAGCGGCGCCGAGTTGCTCCAGCATGGCAAAGCGCTTCTCGCCGCGCGCGGTGGCAATGATGTTGGCACCGGTGATGACTGCCATCTTCAGGGCGGCCTGGCCCAACGCCGACGTCGCGCCCCGGATCACCAGTGTCTGTCCGGCTGTCAGCTTGAGATTGCGGAACAGGCAAGTCCACGACGTCGCATACGTTTCCGGCAATGCCGCCAGTTGCGACCACGGCAGGTCGGATTCCATCAGGGTGACGTTCGCCGCGCGTACCCGGGTGTACTCCGCATAGCTTCCGTTGATAGTTCGGCCCAGGCCACCCATCAGGGCGGCGACCTTGGCGCCGACCGGAAACTCGCCGCCCGGGCACGAGTCGACGATGCCGACGCATTCGATGCCGCTGACTTCGGCGGCTTCGGCCCACTCGCCTCGGCGCATGTGTATTTCGGCGTGATTGATACCGAACGCCTTGACTCGGATGACCACCTCGCCGGCCTTCGGCAGTGGTTTGGGGATCTCGGTGTGGACCAGGCGGTCTAGACCCCCGAACCCGGTCAGGATGATCGCCCGCATCGTGTCCCCGCCCGGTTGCTCGCGTACCACCGCCGGCGCGGTCGGCAGTGCGGTCGCATTGCTTGTGGTGGTCATGTCCTGCCTCTTCCAAATCGTCAGTCAGACTTCGGATATCGCCGCGCGTGATGATAATGGGCCGTATGACCCACTATTATGGGCCGCTCAGCCCAAAATTGTCCAGCCCCCGTTCAGCCCGCGCCCAGCGCTGAATGGATCAGGCGTTGCTCAGGATTTGCGGTTGCGCGACGGGCTCTTTCGGCTATCGACTTCGAAGGAACGCACGTAGTCGACGGCGGCATTGACGGCGACCCGCAGCGGTTCGGCCGCACCGGTGGCGTGCGTGATCATCGCGCCGCCTTGATGCGCGATGACCAGCGAGACGGCCAGATGCCGCGGGTCGGCGTCGGCGCGCAGATCACCGCGCCGGCGCATCGCGTCGATGCCGGTGCGTAACAGGTCAAGCCATTGGTCGTAGCCGTGCGCAAGGTCGTCGCGAACTTCGTCGTCGGCCTCGATCAGTTCGCCGGCCAGTGACCCGTAGACGCATCCGCCCAGCCGATACACGGTGTCGATGTCATCGACACAGGCGTCGGCCCAGGCCTGCAGCGACTCGATGCTGTCCAGCTCGCCGAGTCGCGGTTGGGTATGAAACTCGATGACGTCATTGCGGCGCGCGGCGATGACCTCACGGGTCAGGTCGCGTTTGTCGCGGAAGTAGTGCGACATCTGCGACCCGCCCACTCCGGCGGCGCTGCGTACCTCGTCGATGCTGGTGTTGGCCACGCCGCGCTGGAACATCAGCCGGGCGGCGGCCTCGACGATGCGTGCCCGCGTCGCCTGTCCCTTGCGGGTGAACCGCGGCTTGTCCTCAGTCACGTTGCCGCCCTTGGCTTCGCGCGTCGTCCGCGGGGACGTCGTGGGGGCCGGGGCGTGCGTTCGTCGGGATCGGCGGCAAACATTCGCAGGTAGTTGACCGCGAATCGGGTGGCATCGGCGTGCGGCCACGCCGCTCGATAGGTGAACGCCAACGTGCCGCCGCCCTGGTGGGCGCAGATGATGGCGAGCGCCAGCTCTCGTGGATTGGCGCCGGCGATCAGGACTCTGGTGTCTTTCATCCGCTGGATGGCGGGCTCGATCAAGTCCACCCACTGCCAGTAACCCTCCGCCAAGGTGGCGCGGGTCGCGTCGTCGGACTTGGCCAGCTGGGCGGTCAGCGCATGGTAGGTCGGTGTGCCACCGGAGGTACCGATGCGTCGCAGGTAACGCATGTTCAGATCGATCCACCGCTCGAAGTCGTCGAACGAGTCCAGGTCGCCCAGCGTGGGCTGGCGATGGAAGTCCAGAACGACGCCGATCTGGCGTCTGATGACCGCGCGAATCAATGCGCCCTTGTCGGCGAAATAGTGGGCGAGCTGAGAGCCGCTGACCGAGGCGGCCTTGCGCACGTTCTCCATGTTGGAGGCCGACAGCCCTTCGGTGACGATGAGCTGGGCGGCGGCCTGCACAATCCTGTCGCGGGTGGCACGCCCCTTGGCGGTCAACCGTTGTTCGTCTTGAACATCGGGATGGGCCATCGCGTCAGGCTAACTCGCGAACGCCGCAGATTATGGGATCTCCAGCCCATTGTTATCCGCGGCGCTGGCGGGCGCCGGTCAGGCGGCCACGCGAGCCTCGAGGAAGTTGCGGATCAACCCGACGACTTCGTCGAGGGCGGACTCCAGCAGGAAATGCCCGCCGTCGAGCAGATGAATCTGCGCGTCGGGCAGGTCGTCGGTGAAGGCTTCGGCGCCGGCGGGCCCGAAGATCTCGTCGCCACGGCCCCACACCGCGAGCAGCGGAACCCGGGCGGCGCGAAAGTACTCGTGCACTTGCGGATATATCGCGGAGTTGGTGGCGTAGTCGCGGAACAGCTTTAGCTGCACCAGGTCATTGCCGGGCCGTGATAGCAGCGCGAAGTCGTGATGCCAGCACTCGGGGTCGACGAGCGTCTCGTCGGCCACGCCGGTGACGTATTGCCAGCGCGTCGCGTCCAAAGTGAGAAATTGGCGTATCGGAGCCTCGGTCTGCGCGGTCGGGTTGGCCTGGTAGGCCCACACGGTCTTCCAGAAGCTCTCCACGAAGCCGGCGTCGTAGCCATTGCCGTTCTGGCTGATGATCGCCGTAACGGCGGACGGGTCACGCAGCGCCAACCGCCATCCGATCGGGGCGCCATAGTCCTGCACGTACATCGCGTACCGATCGACCCCGAGGCTGCGCAGCAGGCCCGCGGTTAGGTCGGTCAGCGCATCGAAGGTGTAGTCGAACTCGGTGACGGCCGGGGCGTCGGAGAACCCAAAGCCCAGGTGGTCGGTGGCGATCACGTGGTAGCGGTCGGCCAGCGCCGGAATCAGGTGCCGGAACATGCGGGAGCTGGTCGGAAACCCGTGCAAGAGAACCAGCGCCGGCTTACCCGGGTCCCCGGCCTCGCGGTAGAACAGCCGATGGCCGTCGACGGTTGTGTAACGATGATGAACAGCCGGCATGGGATTCCTCCTGCGGCACGTGGGTTTGTCCGACGCGCTATCCGCGATTTTGGGATGCGCATCCCAGTATGCATCAAAGTCATCAGCTCGCATAGTCCCCGCTCCAGTTGACCGCTCGGTTGCACCGGAATATTCTGGGTCGATTGTCCCAATCTGTTACCGCGTGGAGGAGACGACAGTGGGCAGGCTCGTGTCGGTGAATGTGGGCATGCCCAAAAACGTGCAGTGGCGCGACAAGACCGTCTATACCGGGATCTGGAAGACGCCGGTCGAGGGCCCGGTCCTGGTGCGACGCCTCAACATCGACGGTGACGGACAGGGCGATCTCGGCGGTCACGGCGGTGAGCAACGCGCGGTCATGGTCTACCAGACCGAATCGTACGAATTCTGGCGGAACTACCTCGAGCGCGACGATCTGGTGCCGGGACATTTCGGCGAAAACTTCACCATCACCGGTCTATCCGACTTCGACGTTTGCATCGGCGACCGCTACCGCATCGGGGACGCCGAATTCGAAGTTACCCAACCGCGGGTCACCTGCTTCCGGATCGGATTGCGCCTTGACGAGCCCGAGATGCCCAACCTTCTTGTCGCCCAACATCGTCCAGGGTTCTATTTCCGCGTGATCAGCGAAGGCCACGTCCAGGCCGGCGACGACATCGTGCGGACCCGCCGCGGTCGCCACGAGCTTTCCGTCGCCGATGTCGACGCACTGTTGTATCTGCCGAACAAAGATGCCGATACGCTTCGCAAGATCGTCGACGTCCCGGCTCTGAGCCCGGGATGGCAGCAATCCTTCAACGACATGCTCACCTCGGGTGCGCAGTCGGCTCCTGCCATCGGAGTCGAGCCGGGGTGGAACGGGTTTCGGCCGTTGCGGGTCACTGCAACACGCCGTGAGAGTCCGGCGGTGCTGTCGATCCGCCTTGCGGCCGACGACGGTGCCTCGCTGCCCCCGGCACTGCCGGGGCAATACCTCACGGCGCGAATCCCCGGGGCCGGCGATCCGGTACCGCTGCGCAGCTATTCGCTCTCGGGCGATCCCGCCGCGGGCGAGTACCGCATCAGCGTCAAGCGTGAAGAGTGTGGCATGGCCAGTCGATGGTTGCATGCGCATATCGAACCCGGATCGGTCATCGAAGCCGCGGCGCCGCGCGGCGATTTCTACCTCACCGACGACGACCGCCCGGTGGTCTTGATGTCGGCGGGAATCGGCATCACTCCGGTCTTGGCGATGCTGCACGCACTCGCGGCGACCCGCAGTGCCCGCGATATCTGGTGGCTGCACACCAGCCGTAATCGCGAGACTCAAGCTTTTGCAACCGAAGTCACGAGCCTGATCGAGTCGTTGCCGCACGCTCGCCAGCAGGTGTTCTACACCGAGGCGCGGGGCCGTTTGGATCGGCCGGCCATCGTTGCGTTAGGACTGCCGCCCGACGCCGCGGCGTATCTCTGCGGCCCAACCCAATTCATGACCGACATGCGTGAGGCTCTGACTCTCGCGGGTCTCGACACGACGCGTATCCACAGTGAGCTATTCGGTGCGCTGCCGCCGATCAATCCCGGCGTCGTCGGCGATGCTCCGCGCACGCCCCCACACCCGCCGGCCGGGCCGCCGGGACCCGGTCCGTCAATTACCTTCGCGCGCAGCGGACTGACCGCCAACTGGTCACCAGACTGCGGCACCATCCTCGATTTCGCGGAGGCGTGCGACGTACCGACCCGCTTCTCCTGCCGAAGCGGTGTATGCCATGTGTGCGAGACGGGGGTCGTGGCCGGTACCGCGAAATACGTCCAAGTTCCGCTGGAGCCGCCGCCACCGGGAACGGTGCTGGTCTGCTCCGCGGCTCCGGACGGCGAGCTGGTGCTCGATCTCTGAGTGCCCGGCACCCGTCTGATCGGGGAATTCGGCGAAAGCCGTTGCGGTGAAACGATTCCTACGTGCCCAGCGCGACCGATGCCTCGGCGGTGTAGCACAGGAACGTCAGGGTTTCCTGCAGGTACAGCTGCACGGAGTCGGCGTCGTGGTTGGTGTAGCCGATGGAGACGTCGGTGCCCAGCTGCAGATCGAAGTCACCGCCACGGGTGGTCAGCACGAACGCGCCGTCGATGGCGGGCGCCCAGATGATGTCGCCGTTCACCAGCCGGTTGATGTGCTCGAGGATCGGATAGCCGTGCTCGGTGGTCTCGCTGACCTTGGTGTAGATGTCGGCAGACAGCAAAACCGAATACGGGCCGTCGACGCCGGCCAGTCGCAGCTCCGACAAGGCCTGCGTGATGATGTCGGGAATCGCGCGCGGGTCGTCGGGCAGCATCAGTGCGGGATTCGAGCTGCAGCTACGGATCCCGTCGATCGACGCGGCAGGGTAGCCCTCGAAGATGGCGCGGTCCTCGACGAAGGCCAGCTTCTTGGCGGCGGCTTTGACCGGATCCCAGTCGGAGTCTTGCGAGCCGCGCTCGACATCGTCGATCTCGTCGCGCGACAGGGTGAATGGAACCCGCAGGCGGACAAGCGGTTTGCTGGCGCGCAGATGCGCGACCACGCCTTCGGTGGGCGCCTGCACGTCCTGCAGGCGTCCGGTGCTCACCGCCGCGGTGACCGGACCGCCGGGCTCGCTCACGTCGACCACCCGGCGTCCCGCGATGTGGCGTTTGAACGTCCGCGTCGCTTCCAATTCGATTTCGGCCCAAGCGACGTCGGTGATCGGCGCTAGTTCTCGGTAAAGGTTGTTCTTCATTGAGTGGTTCCTTTCAGACTGCCGATCGAAAGTGCGCCGTCGTTCGCCGTGGCTGGTTCCGGTCGCTCGGTCTCGAGCAGCGCGGGAAGGGGTGGTGGATCTTCGAGGAAGTCGACGGTCGGGGAGAAGAACAGCCCGCCGGTGACGGCGGTGGAGAAGTCCAGTATGCGGTCGGTGTTGCCGGGCGGGTCACCGATGAACATGTTGCGCAGCATCCGTTCGGTGACTTCCGGTGTGCGCGAATACCCGATGTAGTAGGTGCCGAACTCGCCGGCGCCGAGTTCGCCGAACGGCATGTTGTGCCGGATGATCTTCAGCTCGTTTCCGTCGTCGTCTTCGATGACGTTGAGCGCGACATGCGAGTTGGCCGGCTTCACCTCGTCGTCGAGTTCGATGTCTTCCAGCTTGGTCCGGCCGATCACCCGTTCCTGCTCGGTCACCGACAGCGATTCCCATGCCGTCATGTCGTGTAGGTACTTCTGCACGTGGACATAGCAGGAGCCGGCGAAGTCGGGGTCCTCATCGCCAATCGTGCTCGCGCCGATAGCAATTGCGCCGTCGGGGTTTTCGGTACCATCGACAAAGCCCAGCAGGTCGCGGTTATCGAAGAATTTGAAACCGTGCACTTCGTCGACGACGGTGACCGTGCCCGCCATCGATTTGAGGATGCGGCCGGCCAGTTCGAAACACACGTCCATCGTCTCGGCGCGAATGTGGAACAACAGGTCGCCGGCGGTGGCGGGCGCGGTGTGCCGCGGTCCGCTCAACTCGATGAACGGATGCAGTTCGGCGGGCTTTTTTGCCAGGGGAGGCCCGCCGAACAACCGGTCCCAGGCATCCGAGCCGATCGAGGTGATCACCGACAGGCGCTTGGTCGGGTCGCGAAAGCCGATGGCGCGCACCAGCCCCGAGATGTCGGGCAGCGCGTCGTGGACCGTCGCTTCGCCGCCGGCGTCGATAGTGACCACCAGAAAAATCGCGGCAGGCGTCAACGGAGCGAGGATGGGCTGGGGCTGAACCGTCGGCACTCTGCCGACCCTAGCGTGAACTGCGCGGTAACGAACAGCCATGATGTTGAACATGTCGGCCAGCGCCGCAGGCCTCTGCGAATTCATCGACGCCTCTCCGTCCCCGTTCCATGCCTGCGCGACGGCCGCGAACCGGCTGCTCGCCGCCGGCTACGCCGAACTTCGCGAGGCCGACCCCTGGCCCGCAGGGCCGGGGCGCTTCTTCACCGTCCGCGCCGGTTCACTGGTCGCCTGGAACACACCCGGACCCGACGGTGCGTTCCGGATCGTCGGTGCGCACACCGACAGCCCGAACCTGCGGGTCAAGCAACATCCCGACCGCGTCGTCGCCGGCTGGCAGGTGGTGGCGCTGGAGCCCTACGGCGGGGCGTGGCTCAACTCCTGGCTGGACCGCGATCTGGGCATCAGCGGCCGGTTGT
This sequence comes from Mycobacterium sp. 050128, assembly GCF_036409155.1. Lineage (NCBI taxonomy): Bacteria > Bacillati > Actinomycetota > Actinomycetes > Mycobacteriales > Mycobacteriaceae > Mycobacterium > Mycobacterium sp. 050128. Next base: position 2,267,165 of record NZ_JAZGLW010000001.1, read on the forward strand.
CGGTGCGCGACGGCTCCGGGCTGGACCACCGGCTGGTCCGCATCGACGACCCGATCCTGCGGGTACCACAGCTGGCCATACACCTGGCCGAGGACCGCAAGTCGGTGACCCTGGACCCGCAGCGCCACGTCAACGCGGTCTGGGGCTCGAACGCACAAGGCGACCAAGCACGTGCATTCGTCGACTACGTGGCCGAGCGCGCCGGGGTCGCACCGGCCGACGTGCTGGCCGCCGACCTGATGACGCACGACCTGACGCCGTCGACGGTGCTCGGCGCCGACTCGAGTCTGCTCAGCGCACCCCGGCTGGACAACCAGGCCAGTTGTTATGCGGGTTTGGAGGCGTTGTTGGGTGCCGAGCCGCAGGACGCCGTGGCGGTGTTGGTGCTGTTCGACCACGAAGAGGTCGGTTCGTCGTCGGACCACGGTGCACAGTCCAACCTGCTGGGCACGGTGCTGGAACGCATCGTGCTGGCGTCCGGCGGTAGCCGGGAAGACTTCCTGCGTCGGCTGCCGGTATCGCTGCTGGCCTCGGCCGACATGGCGCACGCCACTCACCCGAACTACCCGGAGCGTCACGAGCCCGGCCACCTGATCGAGATCAACGGCGGCCCGGTGCTCAAGGTGCATCCGAATCTGCGGTACGCCACCGACGGACGCACGGCGGCGGCGTTCGCGCTGGCCTGTCGGCAGGCCGGGGTGGCGCTGCAACGCTACGAGCATCGCGCCGACCTGCCGTGCGGTTCGACGATCGGTCCGTTGGCCGCGGCGCAAACCGGTATTCCCACCGTCGACGTCGGCGCCGCTCAGCTCGCGATGCACTCCGCCCGCGAGCTGATGGGCGTGCACGACGTGGCGGCCTATTCGGCTGCGCTGCAAGCGTTTTTCTCGCCGCACTAGTCGAGCAGGTCGGTCACGCTTAGAGTCGACCGGTATGACGCTCAAAGTGGAGATGGTCACGTTCGACTGCGGCGATGCCGCGAAGCTGGCCGGTTGGTGGGCGGACCAGTTCGGTGGCACCACACAGGAATTGATCCCCGGTGAATTCATCGCGGTGATGCGGCCGGAGGGGCCGCGGTTGGGATTTCAGAACGTGCCTGATCCCACGCCCGGAAAGAATCGCCTGCATCTCGATTTCGCCGCCGAGGACGTCGACGGTGAGGTGTCGCGACTGACGGCCGCCGGAGCCACCGAGGTGGGCCGGCACCAGTTCAGCGAGAACTTTCGCTGGGTGGTGCTGACCGACCCGGAAGGCAACGCGTTCTGCGTAGCGGGTCAGTGATTCGAAACGCCGTCGAATAGCGCGTCGACGAGCCCACCGAGCCCACCGAATCCGGCGCCCGCGGTCGGCCGGGTGAGCGCGTGGAAGAGCAGCGTGCCGACCAATGCTTGCGCGACGGCGTCGATGCCCGCGCCGGCGCGGAGTTCTCCGTCGTCGACGGCTTGGCGCAGGCGCGTCGTCAACCCGGCGAGCTGCGGGGCGCTCAATTGTCGGTAGAGATCCTCGCCGTCGCCCGGGCGCGCGGCAGCCGCGGCAACCAGAGCCCGCACCAAGGCGGCATTCGACGGCTCGGCCAAGAACTCGGCATGCTCGGTCAGCCAGGTTTGCAGGTCGGCACGGATGTCGCCGGTCTCGGCGACCGGGAATGACCCCGATCCGCCGTAAGCCTCCAGGACCGCTTCGGCGACCATCGGCGCCTTCGATGGCCATCGCCGGTACACGGTCTTTTTCCCGACGCCCGCGCGTGCCGCGACGCTTTCCATCGACAGCTCGGCGTAGCTGCCGGCGGTGAGCAGTTCACGGGTGGCGTCGAGGATCGCGTGATCCAGCCGGGCATCACGCGGTCGACCTACCCGCTCGGTCGGCGGTGGCGGCGCGGCGCCGGCTTGGGCTACCTTCATTCACACAGCATAGGAAACGACACGTGTCGTTTCTACGAAAGGACTCGCCGGTGAGTGCCATGTCGTTGTCGGTGCCGAAAACCTGGGACGAAGTCACGCCCGAATGGATGTCGGCGGCACTGGCCGCGGACTTCCCCGGTGCGGACGTGGACACCGTTTCCGTTGAGCTCCGCGACGACGGCACCAATCGACGCGCCCGGTTGGGCGTCACCTATCGCTGCGGTGCGGGTCCGGCGACCGTCTTCGTCAAGGCCGCCGATCCTGCCCACAAAGCACTGATCCGGTTGACCAGCGGCATGTTTCATGAGCCACGGCTGTTCACCTGCGGGGTGGATCTGCCGCTCGAGCATCCGGCCGTCTACACCGCGCTGATCGACGAGGCCGACTACGACTTCGTGCTGGTGATGGAAGATCTGCGCGCCCGGGGCGCCGATCCCCGCGACGGCAGCCGGCCGATGACCGTCGAGCAGGTCGCCACCGGCGTGCGCGGCCTGGCCCGCATGCACGCCAAGTACTGGGGACAACGGCTGCGCCGCGAGCCGGCGCTGGACTGGCTCGAGCCCTTCGTGACGTGGGAGGGCATGCAAGCGGCACCGTTACCCGTCGCACTGGAAAGTCTCGGCGCAGACGCACCCGCCGAGGTCATGTCGTTGACCATCGACGAGCTGATCGAGTCCATCTGGAAGCCCTACATCAGAACACTGACCACCTCGCCGCAAACCCTGCTGCACGGCGACCCCCACATCGGCAACACCTACCTGCTGCCCAGCGGAGAGGTCGGCTTCCTGGACTGGCAGGTGGCCAGGCGCGGCAACTGGTCGCTGGATCTCGGCTACTTCCTGCAGGGCGCGCTGACCGTCGAGGACCGCCGGCGCAGCGAGCGCGCCCTCCTACAGGAGTACCGGGACGCGCTCGCTTTGCCGATCGACGAAATGCCCAGTGCCGCAGAGATCTGGTTGCGCTACCGGGCATCGGTTGCGCACGGTCTGACCCTGTGGCTGGTGACCGCCAGCGCCGGGGAGTGGCAACGCACCGACGTCTCGGTCCCACTGGCGCAACGGTATTCGTTCGCCTATGCCGACCTCGACACCGCGTCGGCGCTCGCTGAGATCGCGGGCTGACTTCAGCCCCGCCCCACGAACAGCGGGTCGTAACGGATCACGTTCTCCACGACCAGGCCGTCGCGAGTGCGCACCCGGTCGAGACCGCGGATCTGGAACGGGCCGTCCGGGCCGGTGCCCCGGCCGATGTAATGCAAGAACACCAGCTCTTCGCCTGCGGCGGAGCCGGCGACCGTCGCGCTGTCGACGACTTGGAGCTGCAAATCCGGTGCGGCATCGAGTATTTCGGCGATCTTCGCCGTGTATGCCGCGACCCCGCGGACCGGCTCCGCGTCGCCCGGCCAGTAGCCGACGATGTCGTCGGCCAAAATGTCCATCCCGCGCGACATGTCGGGGGCGGCCCAAAAAGCCGCGAACATTTCGGCGCTGAACTTGGGCGCAGCGGATGCGATGTCGGTCATGATTCCCTCCGGGGGTAGACGCTCCGAGTGAGCGCGTTGCAAGCAAGCGTGTTCCGGCGCGGTGCGCCAACACAATTACCTGTGAGGTCATCGCCTCGGGTACGCGTGGTGGCTACCGTGAGTGCGTGAGTAACGCGCCGGTCGGTGTTCTGTTGCGCGAATGGCGCACGCGGCGGCGGGTCAGCCAGCTTGACCTGTCGTTGAGCGTGGGTGTGTCGGCGCGACATCTGAGCTTCATCGAGACCGGGCGCTCGCGTCCGAGCCCGGAGATGGTGCTGTCGCTGGCCGAGGGTCTCGACATTCCGTTGCGGGAGCGCAACGCGCTGCTGCTGGCCGCCGGGTTCGCCCCGCGCTATCGGTCGCGCCCACTCGACGACGCCGCCCTGTCCCCGGCTCGCGATGCGATCCAGCGGCTCCTCGATGCGCACGACCCCTACCCCGGCGTGGTCATCGATCGGTGCTGGAACATCGTGGGGGCCAATGCCGCCGCGTCCGCGTTGACCGCCGGCCTGCCCGAGGAACTACTCGGCCCGCCGAGCAACGTCTACCGGCTGTGCCTGCATCCCGACGGCCTAGCCGGGCGGACGCTGAATTTCGGAGAGTGGGCGGGCTACCTGCTGTACCAGCTGCAGCGGACGATCGCTTTGACCGGCGACCCGGCGTTGCAGGCGCTGCGCGCCGAAGTGCGCGGATACCCCGGCGTCGCGACGAACGCAAAACCATGGGGCACGCCAGCCGACGGCGCGTCGCTGCTCGTTCCGCTGGTGCTCGATGCCGGCGCCGGTCAACGGCTGTCGATGTTCACCACGCTGACGACGTTCGGCACTCCGCTCGACGTCACACTCGCCGAATTGGCCGTTGAATTGTTCTATCCGGCCGACGCCGAAAGCGCCCGCCTGCTGCGCGGCGACTAGCTCTTTAGACTGTGGGCGTGACTGTCTCCCCAGCGGGCGCTCGTACTCACGTGGTCGACACCGTCGAACATGCAGCCGCCACCCCCGACCAGCCGCAGCCCTTCGGTGAGTTGGGTCTTAAAGACGGCGAGTACCAGCGGATTCGCGAGATCCTGGGCCGCCGTCCCACCGACACCGAGCTGGCGATGTACTCGGTGATGTGGAGCGAGCACTGCTCGTATAAGTCGTCCAAGGTCCACCTGCGCTACTTCGGGGAGACCACCACCGAGGAAATGCGCGCGGGCATGCTGGCCGGCATCGGTGAGAACGCCGGTGTGGTCGACATCGGCGACGGGTGGGCCGTCACGTTCAAGGTCGAGTCGCACAACCACCCGTCCTACGTGGAGCCGTATCAGGGCGCGGCCACCGGTGTGGGCGGCATCGTGCGCGACATCATGGCCATGGGTGCCCGTCCGGTCGCCGTGATGGATCAGCTGCGGTTCGGCGCCGCCGACGCGCCCGATACCCGCCGCGTGCTCGACGGCGTGGTCCGCGGGATCGGCGGCTACGGCAACTCGCTGGGCCTGCCCAACATCGGCGGCGAGACCGTCTTCGACGCGTCGTATGCGGGCAACCCGTTGGTGAACGCGTTGTGCGTCGGGGTGCTGCGCAAGGAGGACCTGCACCTGGCTTTCGCCTCGGGAACCGGCAACAAGATCATCCTGTTCGGTGCGCGCACCGGCCTGGACGGGATCGGCGGCGTGTCCGTGCTGGCGTCGGAGACCTTCGGCGGCGACGAGGGCGGCACCACCGGCAACAAGAACAGAAAGAAACTGCCCTCGGTGCAGGTCGGCGACCCGTTCACCGAGAAAGTGCTCATCGAGTGCTGCCTGGAGCTGTACGCGGCCGGGTTGGTGATCGGCATTCAGGACCTCGGCGGTGCCGGATTATCTTGTGCGACTTCAGAACTCGCATCTGCCGGCGACGGCGGGATGCGCGTCGAGCTGGAGACCGTGCCGTTGCGGGCGGCCAACATGACGCCCGCCGAGATCCTCTCCAGCGAGTCGCAGGAGCGGATGTGCGCCGTGGTCGCTCCAGAGAACGTCGAGGCTTTCCTGGCGGTGTGCCGCAAGTGGGAGGTGCTGGCGACGGTCATCGGTGAGGTCACCGACGGCGACCGGTTGCGCATCACCTGGCATGGCGAGACCGTCGTCGACGTGCCGCCGCGCACGGTGGCGCATCAAGGGCCGGTATACGAACGCCCGGTGGCCCGCCCCGAATCCCAGGACGCGTTGAACGCCGACACTTCGGCCGGCCTGCCCCGGCCCACGTCCGGTGCCGAACTGCGCGCGACTTTGCTTGCGCTGCTGGGCAGTCCGCACCTGTGCAGCCGGGCATTCATCACCGAGCAGTACGACCGCTATGTGCGCGGCAACACCGTGCTAGCCGAGCACGCCGACGGTGGGGTGCTGCGCATCGACGAGTCCACCGGCCGCGGCATCGCGCTGTCGACCGACGCCTCCGGGCGCTACACCAAGCTGGATCCCTACACCGGAGCCCAGCTGGCGCTGGCCGAGGCCTACCGCAATGTCGCGGTCACCGGGGCCGTCCCGGTCGCGGTGACCAACTGCCTCAACTTCGGCTCACCCGAAGATCCCGGGGTGATGTGGCAGTTCTCGCAGGCGGTCCGGGGGCTCGCCGATGGCTGTGTGGCCCTGGGGATTCCAGTGACCGGCGGCAACGTCAGCTTCTACAACCAGACCGGCTCGGTCGCGATCCTGCCCACCCCGGTGGTAGGGGTGCTGGGCGTGATCGACGATGTCGATCGGCGCATCCCGACGGCCCTGGGCACCGACCCGGGCGAATCCCTGCTGCTGCTCGGTGATACCCGCGACGAGTTCGACGGGTCGATCTGGGCCCAGGTGACCGGCGACCATCTCGGTGGTTTGCCGCCGACGGTCGACCTGCAGCGAGAGAAGCTGCTGGCCGAGGTGCTCAGCGCCGCGTCACGCGACGGATTGGTGACCGCGGCCCATGACCTGTCCGAGGGCGGCTTGGCCCAGGCCATCGTGGAATCGGCTCTGGCGGGTGAAACCGGTTGCCGCATAGTACTTCCCGAGGGCAGCGATCCGTTCGTGACATTGTTCTCCGAGTCGGCGGGACGGATACTCGTGGCGGTGCCGCGCACCGAGGAGAGCCGGTTTCGCTCCATGTGCGAGGCGCGCGGACTTCCCGCCGTCCGCATCGGCGTCGTCGACCAGGACTCGGATGCGGTGGAATTTCAAGGCCTGTTCACGGTGTCACTGGCCGAACTGCGCGCGACGTCCGAAGCGGTACTGCCGCGATTCTTCGGCTGAGCCGAGCTATCCCGCGTGCACGCGGTCCTGCTGGTCGGCCACGGTGCTGCCATCGGGCCGCAGCAACGGCGCATGGCCGCCGTCGGGAGCGTCGAAACCCTGTGTCGCACAAGGGTAGGGCGGGCTCACGCCCAACGGGTTGGCGAACATCGGGTTGACCAGCCATCGCCCGTCGAGATTGGCATAGGCCCGGCACATCAACTCGATCTGGTTGCGATTGATCACCAGGCGCAGCGCGGTCGCGTCCGCGGTGAAGGTGGCGTCTCCGTCGGAGTCGCCCGCCCCGAACACCTGGCGCCGGTCCTCGGGCAGTTGGTCGAACGCCGCCGGCCCCTGGACGCCGAACACCTGCTCGTTGACCCGGCAGCGTTTGCCCTCGTTGAACGGAATCGAGGTCTCCCCGCCACAGGACGCCAACCGCGCGGTGAGCAGATCACCGTCGTGCTCGGTGCGGGTGCCCATCACCCGGTCAGCGGAGATTCCGAGCTCCGCGGCCCACACCCGCACCACGGGCTCCGGCGAGGCGGAGATGATTCGCACATCAAATCCGTTGGCCTGCAAGGTCGCTACCAGATCCCGCATTTGAGCGTAGTAGCGAACCCACCCAACCCGGCGGGTACTGCCGACCTGCTGTTCGGTGCCCTCGGGTGCGTCCAGGTTCTCCTTGCGAGCCGCTTCGGCGAATCCGCTGACCTCGGCGTCGGTCCAGCCGGCGAGCAGTTGTACCGCCCAGGCGGCGGCGGGAGCCATGCGCCGATGGTTGTATCCATCGAAAGCCGCTGCCCCCGTTCGTATTTGGCGTTCGCTGTATACCGAGACCAGTTCGTCAGCGCATCCGGGGCTGGTTCCCGTCGGCAACGGCTGGCCCGGAGGTGCCAGCGCGCCACACGCGGAAGCCAGCGCCGCCGTCGCGGCAGCGGTGAGATACGAGCTTGTGGTGGTCCAATTTCCGTCGACGGGTTGGCGCACCTTGGAATTGCGCACCATCCAGAAGAAGGTCGCGTCGCCGATGTCGTTCTTCACCATCGTGCCGTCCCAGTCGAACAACGCCAGCGCGGGACCGTCCGTCTCGGGTTCCAGCTTGCCGCAAGTGCCGAGGTGACTGACCATATCGTTGAGCCGGTCTCGGTTGTCGCCATACCAGCCGGGATCGGCGGCCAGCATGCGGCAGCCGTTGTCGCTGGCGTCACCTTCGCGGTGGTCGCCGGAGTCGCCACAGCCCGACAACGACAGCGTTGCCGCGGTGATCGCCAACACCGTGAGTCGACGAGCGACGGCCGCCGCCCGGTGAGCAGCCAAGCGTGCGATGGTCATCGCCTCTCTTCTGGGGGTTCATCAGGGGTTTCTTCAGGGGTTGATGGTGTTGTCGCCTAGTTGGCGACCCCACACGTACTCCACGGCAATTGGTGAACCGACCTCAAAGTGGTTGTACGGGGCCACGCTCGCGCCGGTGTCCATGACGAGCATGGGAGCGGGCCACAGTTCGCGGGTAATCGACTGCCAGCATCCCGGCCGTCCGCCGGGCCCGCCCCGGGCGTTGGTCCGCGGCAGGTTCTCCGGGTAGGTGTACGGATTCGGCGCTCCCGCGATCGAGCCCGACGAGTGGGCGCCCAGCGCGTAGCCGTTGTCGCCGAGCGCGACGTGGAGCTTGGGTGCGACTTGGTTGAAATTGCGTATGGTGCAGAAGATTTCGGGGCTGTACTCGTCCAGTAGTTGGGCGGTGGGAACGAGATCGGCCGCGCCGCGTGCCAGATACGGTCCACTTCGGCCGAACACGTCGGCGCCGTTGTTGCCCAATCCCGCGGCCGCCAGCAACGCCGCATCCAGATCTCCCTGCTGCCGGTTGAGTGTTCGCGCCGTGCTCACCGCGTGCTCGAGCGCATCCCACAAGTCCGGCGCGGCATCGGCGTACGTGTCGCCCAGCGCCGCCAGCCGCGCAATGTCGAAGTGGATCATCGGCATTTGAGGGTTCAGGTCGTCGAGGATCGCGTTGCCGTTGAGCAACGATGCGCCGAATTTTTCGCCCAGCCCGGCCAGCGCCTGCGCCGTCGCGGACAGCGTCAGGTTCACCTTGACCGGATCGATCTTCTCGGTGATCGAGGTCAGCGTCTCGAAGACGGTGTTGAACTCGGTCGTCACCGTTGTCGCGTCAATCACCATTGAAGGTGCAATCGGTTGTGGCGCGGGGTTCTTCGGTGAACTCAGCGCAACGTATTTGTTGCCGAACACCGTGCTCGCCTTCACTTCGGCCGCCACGTTGGCCGGAATCATGTTGACGTACTTCGGAATCACGTCCAGTACCACCTTGGCAGCCGGCTTGCCGCGCTCGGTGATCTCGGAAATCCCGGCCACCCGGCCGATCTCGACGCCGTTGTAGGTGACCTTGGAGCCGGGATCCATCACCAAACCCGCGCGGGCGACCACCATCGTCAACTTCGTCTTCGGGGTGAAGTCTCCGCGAAACTGCGAGTACAGGACCAACCCGAGGAGCCCCATGACCACGATCGTCACGAGGCCGACGGTTTTATAGGGGGGCGGCGGCCGGGAACGACGACGCTCCATGATTCTGAGACCCTAGGGTATGGCCGCCCGCGATGCTGCCGATCCGGCCAAGACACGTCAGGTCCTGATGACCGTCGCGGACTGGCTGCGCGACCAAACCCGCCCGGCACCCGATCGCGCCACCCTGGCGACCGCGGTCCGGCTCACCGCGCGCACCCTGGCCGCGCTGGCGCCCGGCGCCAGCGTCGAGGTCCGGATCCCGCCGTTCGTCGCCGTGCAGTGCGTGGCGGGGCCGAAACACACCCGCGGCACGCCGCCCAACGTCGTCGAGACCGATCCGCGGACCTGGCTGCTGCTGGCCACCGGGATGTTGACGCTCGCCGACGCAAAAGCGAACGGATTGTTAACGCTCTCGGGCTCGCGGGCGGGTGAAATTGACCACTGGTTGCCCCTGTTCGAGGTGGCCTGAATATAACTCTGAACTGCAGGTTTAGGGTGACACGCCGCGAACTTTCGTGCACAACACGCCCAACAGATTCGTCCGCTGGGCTTACGTGCCCGTAAACTCCGAAGCGTCACTACCCCTCGCTAGGGAGCCGCCCACCGTGACCGTCGCTGGATCAGATGAGTCCGAGCAGGACCTGAACTCGCCCCGCGAAGAGTGCGGTGTATTCGGGGTTTGGGCCCCGGGCGAGGAAGTTGCCAAACTCACCTACTACGGCCTCTACGCGCTGCAGCATCGCGGTCAGGAAGCCGCCGGTATCGCCGTCGCCGATGGATCTCAGGTACTGGTCTTCAAAGACCTCGGCCTGGTCAGCCAGGTATTCGACGAGCAGACGCTGGCGGCCATGCAGGGCCACGTCGCGATCGGGCACTGCCGCTACTCCACCACGGGCGATACCACCTGGGAAAACGCGCAGCCGGTGTTCCGCAACACCGCGGCCGGTACCGGGGTTGCCTTGGGTCACAACGGGAATCTGGTCAACACCGCTGAACTGGCCGCCCGTGCGCGCGACGCCGGGCTGATCGCCAAGCGTTGCCCGGCCCCGGCGACGACGGACTCCGACATCCTGGGCGCGCTACTCGCCCACGGCGCGGCCGACTCCACCCTGGAACAGGCGGCGCTGGAACTGCTGCCGACCGTGCGCGGGGCCTTCTGCCTGACGTTCATGGACGAGAACACGCTGTATGCCGGCCGCGATCCCCATGGGGTGCGGCCGCTCTCGCTCGGACGCCTGGACCGCGGCTGGGTGGTGGCCTCCGAAACGGCGGCGCTCGACATCGTCGGTGCCTCGTTCGTCCGCGACATCGAGCCGGGTGAGTTGCTGGCCATCGACGCGGACGGGGTGCGGTCCACCCGCTTCGCCAACCCCACCCCCAAGGGTTGCGTCTTCGAATACGTCTACCTGGCCCGGCCGGACAGCACGATCGGCGGTCGCTCGGTGCACGGCGCGCGGGTGGAGATCGGCCGCCGGCTGGCGCGTGAACGCCCGGTGGACGCCGACCTGGTGATCGGTGTGCCGGAATCGGGCACCCCGGCCGCGGTGGGATACGCGCAGGAGTCCGGCATTCCCTACGGGCAGGGTCTGATGAAGAACGCCTACGTCGGGCGGACATTCATTCAGCCGTCCCAGACCATCCGCCAGTTGGGCATCCGGCTGAAGCTCAACCCGCTCAAAGAGGTGATCCGCGGCAAGCGGCTCATCGTCGTCGACGACTCGATCGTGCGGGGTAACACTCAGCGTGCGTTGTTGCGCATGCTGCGCGAGGCCGGCGCCGTCGAGGTACACGTGCGGATTGCCTCGCCTCCGGTGAAGTGGCCGTGCTTCTACGGCATCGACTTCCCGTCGCCGGCCGAATTGATCGCCAACGCTGTCGAGGACGAGGAAGAGATGCTCGAGGCGGTGCGGCACGCGATCGGGGCCGACACGCTGGGTTACATCTCGCTGCGCGGCATGGTCGCCGCGACCGAGCAGCCGGCCTCCCGGCTGTGCACCGCCTGCTTCGACGGCAAGTATCCGATCGAGCTGCCCAGCGAGACCGCGCTGGGCAAGAACGTCATCGAGCACATGCTCGCCAACGCGGCGCGCGGTGCGGAGCTCGGCGATGTTGCGGCCGACGAGGTTCCCGTCAACCACTGACGGAATTCACACCGGATCCTTCAAAGACGTTTGATACCGGCGCGAAGCGCCTACCGGTAGCCTTTATCGCGATGACGGATCCCGGAAAAAGCCCCGGAGAAGAACCGGGCAGCCAGGGCATTACTTACGCATCGGCCGGGGTGGACATCGAAGCCGGTGACCGCGCGGTCGACCTGTTCAAGCCGCTGGCTGCGAAAGCCACCAGGCCCGAGGTGCTCGGCGGGCTGGGCGGATTCGCCGGATTGTTCGCGCTGCGTGGTGACTACCGCGAGCCGGTGCTCGCGGCCTCCAGTGATGGCGTCGGCACCAAGCTGGCGGTCGCGCAGGCGATGGACAAGCACGACACCGTCGGCCTCGACCTGGTGGCCATGGTGGTCGACGACCTCGTTGTGTGCGGCGCCGAGCCACTGTTCCTGCAGGATTACATCGCCGTCGGCCGCACGGTGCCCGAACGAGTGGCAGCGATCGTCGGCGGTATTGCCGAGGGATGCGTGCGGGCCGGATGCGCGCTGCTGGGCGGCGAGACCGCCGAACACCCCGGCTTGATGGAACCCGACCACTACGACATCTCGGCCACCGGCGTCGGCGTCGTCGAAGCCGACGACATCCTGGGGCCGGACCGGGTCAAGCCCGGCGACGTCATCATCGCGATGGGGTCCTCCGGGCTGCATTCCAACGGGTATTCCCTGGCGCGCAGCGTCCTGCTCGAGATCGACCGGATGAACCTGGCCGGCTACGTCGAAGAGTTTGGCCGCACGCTGGGTGAAGAGTTGCTGGAGCCCACCAGGATCTACGCCAAGGACTGCCTGGCGCTGGCCGCCGAAACCCATGTGCGCACGTTCTGCCATGTCACCGGTGGTGGACTGGCGGGCAACCTGCAGCGCGTGATCCCGCACGGGTTGACCGCCGAGGTCGACCGTGGCACCTGGACGCCCGCGCCGGTGTTCGCGATGATCGCCCAGCGCGGCCGCATCGTCCGCGAAGAGATGGAAAAGACCTTCAACATGGGCGTCGGCATGATCGCCGTCGTCGCACCCGAAGACACCGACCGCGCCCTGGCGATTTTGACCGCACGCCATCTGGGCTGCTGGGTGTTGGGGACCATCTGCAAAGGCGGAAAAGAAGGTCCGCGCGCGAAACTCGTTGGGCAGCACCCGCGGTTTTAGGGGTTTGCGCCTACTGGGAACAACCCGACTGGGAACAACACTGTGCCGATGCACGCGGCATCGGCACGGGGGCAAGCTTTATCGGCGCCAGTCTTCTTCGCGATCCCAAAATTCGTCGGCGCCATCCAGTTCGCCGGATTCGTCCGCACCGGTACCCGCCAGCTCGCGCTGAAGCCGATCGAAGTCGGTCTGCGGGGAGCTGTATTTAAGTTCTCGAGCAACCTTGGTCTGCTTTGCCTTAGCCCGGCCGCGGCCCATGGGGGAACCCCCTCGCGCAATAACGGAGCGGCCTAACAAGTAGGCGGCTCCGATCTCTTGGTGTCGTTATTGTCCTACCAACAGCTTACCGTGCCTCGCGGATGAGCGTCGGTGCCCCCTGCCCGCCGTGTTGGACTTCAACGGACATTATCTCGTCCCGCCCCGCAACCGCTCGACGGCAAGCCGTCCCGCGCCGATCTGTTCGCTCGCCGGCAGCGAATCGGCGTCGATGGCCGCCGCCACAGCGCCCGCCGGGCCGGTCGCCAGTTCGGTGTCGGCGGGTATCCCGCGCTTGAGCAACGCCAGCGCGATCGGGCCCAGATCCACGTGATCGACGACGGTGCCCAGCCGTCCCACCGCACGCCCGCCCGCGAGCACCGCGTCGCCGGTCGACGGCCGGTCCACCGAGCCGTCGAGGTGCAACAGCACCAGCATCCGGGGCGGTTTGCCCAGGTTGTGGACTCGGGCGACGGTTTCTTGCCCCCGATAGCAGCCCTTGTCCAGATGGACCGCCCCCGCGCCGGGTCCACCGATCCAGCGCACCTCGTGCGGAATCGTGCGTTCGTCGGTGTCCAGGCCGAGGCGCGGGCGCACGGCCGCGACCCGATGGGCCTCGTAGGCCCATACCCCGGCCGGACGCACGCCGGCCTGCGCGAAGCGGCTTTGCCAGCCGGCCGAGTCACCCCGCGGCACCAACAGGTCGAGTTCGATTTGGCCGGCCGAAGCGGGCATCCGCCGCACAAAGCCACCGCCGGCGAGCGGAACGGCGACCAGGTCGTCGGGCAGGGCGTTAAGGCCGAGCACGTCGAGCACCGCGCCGTCGCGCAACCGGGGGCCGATCAGTGACAACACCGCCATGTCGGCCGCCGCCGGGGTGACGTCCGACCAGAACACCATCTTGCTCAGGTAACCCAGCAACGGTTCGCCGCGCCACGGTTCGGTGTCGAGGTAGGTGACGCCGCCAAGCTCGGTCTGCATCCAGTGGTCCTCGACCCGGCCCTGCCCGTCCAGGCTGAGATTCTGCGTGCTGGCCCCGTCGGCAAGTTCGCTGACGTGCTGGGTCGAGATGTTGTGCAGCCAGCTCTGCCGGTCCGCGCCGGTCAGGGTGAGCACCGCGCGGTGCGAGCGGTCCACCAGCACCGCGTCGGTTTCGGCCGCGCGCTGCTCGCTGAGTGGATCGCCGTAGTGCCAGATCGCGCCGGCGTCGGGCCCGGAATCGGGGGCGGGTACTGCCGTCATGTGCGCTGCTCCTTTCCCCCGCAAGCGGGAGGTACCCCCACATCGCTCTTTTGCTCTGCATCGTCGCTAGCGCAGGTCACACGTCAACTCTACGGATCTGGGCGCGCCCGGCTGCAGCCTGCACGTCGGCGGCTAGGCTCAATCGGCATGGCAGCCCAGACGGGTGTGATCGTCACCCTCGACGGTGAGATACATCCGCCCGGCACCCCGATCTTGTACGCCGACGATCTCGCGGCGGTCCGCGGTGACGGTGCCTTCGAAACCCTCTTGGTCCGCGACGGCGGCGCCTGTCTCGTCGGGCCGCATCTGCAGCGCCTGACCCAATCGGCCAAATTCATGGACCTGCCCGAGCCCGACCTTCCGAAGTGGCGGCGCGCGATCGACATCGCCACCCGGGAGTGGGTGGCCGGCTCGTCTGCGGAAGCCGCGTTGCGGTTGATCTACAGCCGGGGTCGTGAGAGTGGTTCGGGGCCCACCGGCTACGTGATGGTCAGCGCGGTCCCGGAAAGGGTTGCCGTGGTTCGCCACAATGGGCTGGCGGCGATCACGCTGGACCGAGGATTACCCGCGATCGGCGCCGGCGAGATGCCCTGGTTGTTGGCTGGTGCGAAAACCCTGTCGTACGCGGTGAATATGGCCGCGCTGCGCCACGCCGCCCAGCGGGGCGCCGGCGACGTGATTTTCGTCAGCTCCGACGGCTACATCCTGGAAGGCCCGCGTTCGACGGTGGTGATCGCCACCGATTCGTATGCGGGCCCGGACAACAATCTGTGCCTGCTGACGCCGCCGCCCTGGTATCCGATTTTGCGCGGCACCACGCAGCAGGCGCTGTTCGAGGTGGCGCGCAGTAAAGGTTACGACTGCGACTATCGGGCGCTACGTGTCGCGGATTTGCATGCCGCCCAAGGGATCTGGTTGGTATCCAGCATGACCCTGGCCGCTCGCGTGCACACGCTTGACGGTCGTCCGCTGGGTCGATCGCCGATGACGGAGGACTTCGCCCAGCTGGTCGACGCGGCGATCGTCAGTGATCGCTGAGCGCTGAATTGTGTTGTCGGCTCGCGCAGTGGCGGGTACGGTCGGCCGTACACAAGGAAGGAGGTGGTCCGCGAAATTGATAGCTTCATGGACATGTGAGGTGGCTACGCGCTAGCTGCATGGCTTCCGAAGAGCTAGCGATTTACGCGCGCTGGCGAATTCCACGTAGCCACCCGGCCCCCGAGCTTCCCGGTCTGTCCAACCAGGAGCATGGCTCGGGGGCCGCTCCATGTCTTGGGCCGCTACTGATTGGATTTCGCGGCGATCTGCTCGGCGATCTTGCCCGCTTGGCCGGGAATGGCATTCGGCCCACACACCGTCACGTCGATGACCCTGGCGCCGTCCGCGTGCAGGACGTGGTGGCAGACTTTGACGTTGTCGCCCCGGGTGCGTTGTTGGGCGATCCTCGGTACGGTCCCGGTGACGTCCGCGAACGCCCAGTCATACCTGTTGCCATTGAGCGTCTCCGTGATCGTCTTTCCGGCGCAAGACCTCCACTTCTCCGCGGACGCCGCGACGAAAGCGCTCGCCTTCTCGGGCGAGGAGAATTCCGAGATGGTCTCGATGATCCGGTTCGGCGGGTCCTGTGTGGCCGTGTGCACGATGAGGCCGCCCACCGCGCTGAAGCCGCTGGCACCCTCGTATGCCGCCGCCACGGCGGGCTCATAGGTGCCGGCGCACGCCGGGTCGGTCAGTGTCCACTTGGGGCTGCGCAGCGCGATGATCTTGTCGCCGGGCACCAAGGTCGGGTCACCCACGATGGCGGCGATTTCGGGCGCACCGATCAGATAGGTTTGTAGCTTTGCCGCGTCCGCGGACGGGCCCGAATTCGCCACCGTCGGTGCCGAATTGGAGTTCGACGCCGTCGGAGCCGGTTTGGTCTTGCCGCTCTGCGTGGTCATCACCACGACGATCGCGATCGCGGCGATGACCGCGACTGCCGCGCCGCCGATGATCAGCAGCCGTTTGTTCGACCCGCCGCCGGCCGCGCCGCCGCTCACCGCGGTCGGGACGGTGACCGCGTTCGCGCCGGTCGGTGCGGCCGCGGGAGTCGACGCCGCGGCAGCCGCCGGAGCCGCGGCAGCCGCCGGAGCCGCGGCATTGGCGGCGCCCCCGGGCGGACCATCCTGAGCCTCGATTTCGGCCAGCACGTTGTCGATTTCGCTTCGGGTGCGGTACGTGACGTCGTGTCGCAGGCGCAGCATGCGCAGCAGCTGCGCGATGTCGCCGCGCGCACTGGGGTCGTCGCCGTCCTCGTCGAATCCGGACCGTAGCTCGACCAACAGCTGGAGCTGCTGCTGCGGGCTCAGCTCCTTTTCGGCCAGGGTATTCCCCAGCCGGGTGATGTAGCCGAACGGCACCGGGGGCTCAGCTGGCAGCGGGTCGGGCAACGGCACGGGCTTGCTGCGAAGCGCGTGCACGGCGGTGACCAACTGGATGCCGGCGTCCACGGTCGGTTCGCGGTAGTCGATGATCTGCAATGCGGCAAGGGGATTCACGCGCATGCTATCGACTTCACCGATGCGAACCGGAAGGATCGGGCGACCCAGGGCCTGGGCGTAGCGCAGCTCCGCCTGGCTCGGCTTGGATTGCAGCCAGTTGCTCGACAGCGCGACGATGAACACTTCACAAGCGCGGATCTGCTCGAGGATCTTGGCCCACCACGAATCGCCGCCACCGAGCTCCTGGTCGAACCACACCTGGTTCTGCCCGCGCCGAAGGGCGTTGGTCAGGGCGTCGACCCTCGACCGATCTTGGCTCGAGTAGCTGATAAACAGCGCCATCGCAGTCTCCTAGGGTGAAGCGGAGCGAATCAACGGGAGCCGAAAGCCTGCCTGCGCGACCCGTACGCACATGCGCCGATACCGTATCAGTGTTGGGAGGCTTCAGGATGCGCAAATTTTCGGCGCGATTTTGGACTCGGAGACGGGCGACCGTCTACCCCTCACCGACGTCTGGGGCACGGGCTTCGTCGGGCGGCTGGTATTCGGCGTAGCGCCGGGCGAACTCGTCTCCGGGGACCGGCCATTGCTCGCCGCTGGCTCCGCGCACGACCCAATCGCCTTCGGCGGCATTCGTAGGGCCCTCCAGGGTCTCGATGGTCTCGCCCGGGTAAGCCGGGCGCGCCTGCACTCGCCCCTTGCGCTGCCACTGCCCGTCGCCCGCGGGCTCGTAGGTGTCCCGGAAGATGTCGTCGCGTACCGACCAGACCTTGCCGTCCTCGGAGATCGCCCAGTCGCCGGCATCGGCGCGCATGGTGTGTCCGGAGTCCGACGTCCAAGTCCAAGGTGCGCTTCGTTGTTCGGCGGTGACCGTGCCGACCCGGGTGAAGGACTGCCACAGCGGACGCGACCGGAAGCCCAGCTGTCGCAGGCTCCACAGCGTGCCCGCCAAACTGCGCACCGCGGCGTTGAGCAGTTCCGGGTCGCTTTTCACCACGGTCCAGTCGACGAGCTTGTTGTGGATCTTGCGTGAGTCGTCGCGTGGGGAGCCGTATTTCCAACCGTTGCGCCGGTAGTAGCGGCACCAGTCCTCGTGTTCTGCCTGGGCCATCTGCAGCGCGGAGTCGTGGTCGAAGCCCATCAGCGCAAGCTGTTCCAGCGGCGACAGCTCTGCCATCTCGCTGCCCGATAGCTGCTGTGGCGGGCTGCCCCAGGTGTTCCAGGTATGCCCCGCGATCTGTTCGACCATCCATAGCGCGTTGCGGACCTGGCGCCGGTTGGACCCGCGGTAGAACTCGTTGAGCTCGGCCCACGGCACCGATGCTGGCCCCCGCGTCCAGCTCGGGTCGATCGTGGCGACATAGCGCTCGTGGATCAGCCGGGCCGCGCGCTCCCACGCGTCCTGAACCTGACCCTCCTCGGTGTCGAGCACCAGCGAGTAGGACTGCAGTCGGCCGACGACCTGGATCGAGTCGTCGGTGATGCTGGTGTTCAGGTCGGAGGCGTAGATGGGCATGTCGGGGAAGCGGGCGGCGAGCCTGGCCGCGGTTGTTCCGGCATGGGCGTCGACGAAGATGACGGCGCTGGTGGCAGGGTCGACATCGCCGATCAGCTTCAGCATGGTCGGTATCGTCGGAGCCTCGGCGACCGCGTCGATCGTCGGGCCGTCCGAGGCGAATCCGGCCTGCTGGCGGTGGAACTCGTGATCGCGCAGGTAATCTTCGGCGTCTCTTTCGACGAGGGTCAGCGCGGGCAACGCGACCGCGCCGGGTGCCGTGTAGAAGTCGCGCTCCAGCACGCGTTGGGTCAGGTCCGCGCAGAGTGCCAGTGTCAATTGCGAAGTGCCACAGACGAATACATGCTTAATCCGCCCGATCGCCAAAATGCTGTTGAGTAACCGGCCCGCGGTCACCTCGTATTTGCCGATAACGTCGGCCGCCCATCGGGTGTCCGATCCGCCGAACTGCTGGGCGCGCCACGCCTGGGCCAGCCAGGGATCGTCCATGCGCACGATCAGCGGCAACCGCTGCTTGTGCGCGATTTCGGAGAGCCGGCGGCTGATCAGGTCCAGCCACAGCAGGTTGAGCGCCGGGTCCGGTGCCACTAGGTAGAGCCGAGAAAGGCGGCGCCACAACCGAAGTGACACCAGGGTCGACGGGGTGTTGAAGTCCACCAGCACCACCCGGGCGCCTTGGCGGCGGGCCCGCTGGACGCGGTCGTCGCTGGCACCGGTGATGACGACCAGAGTGCTGCGTCGGTCCAAGGTGCGCGCGACGGCGCTGAGTATCGACTGGGTGTCACTGTCGATACCGACGACGGCCGTGACGGATTCGGCCCAGTTGGCCCGCATCCGGTCCACCTGGGATCGGAAGACGCCGACCACGGCACCGCCCAATCCGGTGAAAATCGCCGACAGCGCGGCGATCCGGGCCATTTCCAGGCCGACCGGCGTGGGGCTCGGGCAGGTTTTGCCGCTGATCGAGAAGTCCCCGGTGCCGCCCTTGACCAGACTCGCCGTCGCCATCAGGGGGGTGAAGAGGGCCGGATGGTTGGCATCGTGACATCCCCAATAGGAAGTCAGCCCGAGAATCGCCGTCATCGGGACCAGACCTGCGATCAGGGTGAACGAAACACCCACCACCCGGTGGCTACCCGAGCGGAAATTCAGCACGGACGCCCAAATGAGCACGAGAACAACGACGGCGAGCGTCGGCATTGATCCCGGCCGGCCGAACCACCCCACCCAGGCTGGAAATGAGTCGTCGAGGGAGGGGCGCGCATCCAGCACGGCCAGGTAGGCGATCATCAGCAGGCCGACCGCGGTTACCGCCCAACGCAAGATGGGCGAGGGTGCCCTCGTGGGACGCATCCGCCGATCTCCCTTCGCGCGGTATCGGCTGCTCGGACGTCGAACAGTACACGCAAAAGATTGGGCGAAGGCAATGATTTGGTACGAGCGCGAATTAGCTAGTCCGCCAACAGCAGCGGGCCGCTAGCCGACGAATCGCGACAGCCGCGCCGACAGGTGCGGGACCAGTCCGCCGTCGGCGTCCACCCGCTCCTCCACGTAGGCGAGGTCGCCGCCTTCGACGATGCCGTAGAGGCGCTTGGCGCCGCCGACCAGAACACCCGACCGGCTGCGGGCCAGGGCATCGGTCACCAGCTCCCACGACGACTGGTTGCGCGGTCGCCCGTAGAAGAGTTCGACGTAACCGGACGAGTGGGCGAGCAACAGCTCGATGGCCTGGGATTCACTCGGGTCGTCGGGGTCGAGGACAAACCGCCAGAAGCCCGTCTCGCGCAGGCCGGGCTCCTGGTAATTGCCCGCGGTGTCCAGGCGCCAGGATCTGGCTTCCCAATTCAGGTAGTCGCCGCCGTCGTGGGAGACCACGATCTGCTGACCGAATCGGTAGTCGCCATCGGGGCCCCCGATATTTCGGCCCTCGCCCTCCCCGCGCCACACGCCGACCAGCGGCAGCAAGGCCAGCAGCGCGTCGTTCAGGTTGGCGCCTTCGCGAAGGTTCGCCGTGTCGGGCGGGACCGGCAGATCGTCGAAGGCGGGGATGTTGCGGGCCGCGGTCACCTTGGCGCGTTCGGCGGCGGCAGCCACCGCGCGGTCACTGGAGGCTGCAGAGCCGGCCGCTCCCTCAGGGTCCTCGTACGTCACGACTCGTCGGTGATGAGCCGGTAGAGGGTGTACAACGCAAACCAGGAGATGACCACGACTGCCGCGACCAGCATGATCTCGAAGAAGAGCACCACGCTACGAGTCTATTCGCCTCGCGCCGTCGACCGCGCTTCCGGGGATCCCGGTCGCACGTCAACGGTCACGCGATCTTGACGTCCACCTCGTGGATACCGGCGCCCGACGGCGCGACGACAGCGTCGCCGTTGCCCGCCTTGGACAGCGCCCGCAGCGTCCACGCTCCCGGTGCCGCGAAGAACCGGAAGTCGCCGGTGGCCGACGCGACGACCTCTGCCGTGAACTCGTCCGACGAGTCCAGCAGGCGGACAAACGCGCCACCGACGGCCTGGCCGTCGCGGTCGACGACGCGGCCGGTGATCACGGTTTCCTTCTCCAGGTCGACGCTGGCCGGCAACGTCTGTCCTTGCCTAGGTGCAGAGCACATATCAGCTTCCCAACTCGATCGGGGCGCCCACCAGGGAGCCGTATTCCGTCCAACTGCCGTCGTAGTTCTTGACGTTCTTATGCCCGAGTAATTCCTGCAGAACGAACCAGGTGTGCGACGAACGTTCCCCGATTCGGCAGTAGGCAATCGTTTCCTTGGTGCCGTCCAGGCCGGCGTCGGCGTACAGCTTGGCCAGTTCCTCGTCCGACTTGAAGGTGCCGTCCTCATTAGCTGCGCGGCTCCACGGCACGTTTATCGCTCCCGGGATATGTCCGGGTCGCTGGCTTTGCTCCTGCGGCAGGTGCGCGGGCGCCAGGATCTTTCCCGAGAACTCGTCGGGGGAGCGCACGTCGACCAGGTTCTTGGTGTTGATGGCCGCGATGACCTCGTCCCGGAACGCCCGGATCGTGTTGTCCGGCGGCGCGGCGGTGTAGGAGGTGGCCGGCCGGCTGACGGTGTCGGCGGTCAGCGGGCGTCCGTCGAGCTCCCACTTCTTGCGGCCACCGTCGAGCAGCCTGACGTCGTTGTGGCCGTACAGCTTGAAGTACCAGTAGGCATAGGCGGCGAACCAGTTGTTGTTGCCGCCGTAGAGGACCACGGTGTCGTCGTTGGCGATGCCGCGGTCGGACAGCAGTTTCGAGAACTGCTGGGCGTCGACGAAGTCGCGCTTGACAGGGTCCTGCAGGTCGGTGCGCCAGTCGAGCCGGATCGCACCGGCGATGTGGCCTCCGTCGTAGGCACTGGTGTCCTCGTCGACCTCGACGAACACGACGTTCGCCGTGTCGAGGTTTTTCTCAGCCCAATCGGCGGAGACCAGGACGTCAGAGCGTGCCATGGGGTGGATCCTTTCGATTACTTGCGATGAACTTGGGTTACGCCGGACCGGCGGTCGGTCGTGGTCGTAAGCGAACCACGAGCGGATAGAGCTGGCAGCCCAGGCAGATGCCAAAGGCCGCATTCAGGAAGGCCGCCACCAGAGCGAAGGCCGTCGCGACGACGCCCACCAGGGGCGCACCGACGGCGAATCCGGTAGTACCGACGATCGCGAAGACCAGGCCGACCAATTGGGCGAACTTCAGGGGAGCCACGGGTTCGCGCTCCTTGACCGGGCCCAGCCGGGGTGCCACCACAGTGGCGAACACCCGGCCGTAGGGGTGCCGGCGCGGGCCGCCGAGAGCACCGATCGCGAAGACAACGGCCTGCAGACCCAGGATGATCGCGGCCGCCGGCGGGCTCATTGCCGAGACGAGCAGCGTGACGACCAGGACCGCGGTGGTGACCCAGGCGGCGAATCGGGGTCCACGAACGTCGACGCGGTCCAGCCGGGTGTTGGTATTGGTGACTGACACGAAAGACTCCTATTCGCCTGTTGCACGGAAAAGTAGAGACACACCACGGTGGGGTTCCGGGCTGCTCCGAGTGCTGCGCGGGCGCGCGCGGCTACTCAGCAGCTACAGCAACAGCGACAACAACAGCCCGCGATGCGGCACAGATCGACTGCGCGACGCTTGGTGAGCATGAGCTCGATGCGGGATGACACGTCGGTTAGCTTACCCAATGACATTGCGATCAAGCCAATAGCGGTTCGAGCGCGGAGCGCAGGTCGGCGGCCTTGGGGACACCCGATGTCCGGTAACGCTGGCGTCCGTCGGCGTCGAAAATCAGGGTGGTCGGCAGCGACAAAACCGAAAACCGGCGTGCGGCTGCCGGGTTGGCGTCGATGTCGACTTCGACATGCGCCACGTCGCCGATGTTGTCGCACACCTGGCCGACCACCCGGCGGACCCGATCGCAGGGTCCGCACCACGGTGCGCTGAAATGCACAACGGTCGGCCCGGTACTGGACAGGCCCAGGTCCGCGGATTCGGCGCCGGCGCGCTCGCCGGGACCGGGATCAACCTCTTTCAGGCGTCCGGAGCGGCGGGTCATCAGCCAGCCGGCTGCTGCCGCCATGGCAACAGCCGCCACGATCGCGACGACAACGGTCGTCATCGCCGCTTCTCCGTCATGATTGCTTAAACCCTTCGAGAGTCACGGTTACTCCCGTGGTGATGCCCTCGATGATGACGTCCGAGCCGCGAGCCCCCACCGTGCGCGGCGCCACGCCGAACGGAAGTCGCTGATTGGGCAGTCTGGCGGCGAAGCCGCGCAGCACTGCGTCGCGCTTGTCGTCCGGGACGGCCTGGTTGGCGGTGTCGGGACCGGTGAGGATGCCGGTCGGGGTGAACACGAGTGTCGCCGGGTCATCGGAGGCGATCGACAGGTCCACCGACACGCTCACCCGGTGGTCGAAGTTTGCCGATTTCGGGGTGCCGCTGAAGACCAGCCCGTGGTTGCCGGAAATGCCCGATTCGGTAGTGCCGCCGGTAGCGTCGTTGGTCTCGGCGGGGGGCGCCTCCACCATCAGGTCGCCCATGCCGAGGTAGCGGCCCAGGTGCGTCGAGTCGAGGATGATGCGGCTCTCCAGCTTGCCCACCGGCAGCTTCGCATCGGGCCTGATCAGCCACGACGCGTAGGTCAGGTCGATCGAGTGCATGGTGGCTTCCAGCGTGGCCTTGCCGGTCGGCGCGTGATCGATGCCGTTTGCCTTGATCTCCAGCTCGTTGTAGTGGCGGTGCATGGCCTCCGGAATGAACGGGAAGGCCAGGATGGCCACGAAGGGGTCTGACCCCAGATCCGCCGCGTTGCGTACGGTGCGCGAGAGGTGGTACTCGGCGTAAATGCTGGCGCCGTAGTCCACGCCGACGGCGCCGACGACGATGGCCGCCACGACGGAAACCGAGGCGATCACACTGATCAGCACCCTGCGCATGCGAATATTGTGGCGCAGTTCGGCGCGGCGCGTGGCGGGGGATTCCGGTCTGGACTCCCTCGTGGCGGGGCTCACAGTCGTTGGCAAGGACACGCACAAAGGCCAGGTAGCACGTTATCGTTAGGTGGCCTGGCCACTAACGACACGTGCTTTATGAATCTGG
This sequence comes from Mycobacterium sp. 050128, assembly GCF_036409155.1. NCBI lineage: Bacteria > Bacillati > Actinomycetota > Actinomycetes > Mycobacteriales > Mycobacteriaceae > Mycobacterium > Mycobacterium sp. 050128. The sequence continues at coordinate 2,290,729 of NZ_JAZGLW010000001.1, forward strand.
GAGATGCCTTTCCCACGAGCTGGAGGGGCTTGTTGGAGCTACTACTACTCACCTCTGAGCTGCACCCGGACCCGGTCCTGCCGTCGTTGTCGTTGCTTCCTCACACCGTGCGGACGGCGCCGCCCGAGCCTTCCTCACTACTGGAGGCGGGGACCGCGGACGCGGTGCTGGTCGACGCGCGCACCGATCTGTCGGCCGCGCGCGGGCTTTGCCGCCTGTTGAGCACCGCGGGCCGGTCGGTCCCGGTGGTGGCGGTGGTGGCCGAGGGCGGCCTGGTTGCGGTCAGCGCCGACTGGGGGCTGGACGAAATCCTGCTGCCCGGTACCGGACCCGCCGAGGTTGACGCCCGGATACGGCTGGTGGTGGGTCGCCGTGGCGGGCTGGCCGATCAGGAAAGCGCCGGCAAGGTCAGCCTCGGCGAGCTGGTGATCGACGAGGGCACCTACACCGCGCGGCTGCGGGGCCGCCCGCTGGACCTCACCTACAAAGAGTTCGAGCTGCTGAAGTACCTGGCCCAGCATGCGGGGCGGGTGTTCACCCGCGCCCAGCTGCTGCACGAGGTGTGGGGATACGACTTCTTCGGTGGCACCCGCACGGTCGATGTGCACGTGCGCCGGCTGCGGGCCAAGCTCGGACCCGAGTACGAGGCGCTGATCGGCACGGTCCGCAACGTGGGCTACAAAGCGGTTCGTCCGGCGCGCGGACGAGCGCCGATTCCCCAGCCCGATGACGAGCCCGAAAGCGACGAGGCCGACTCCGAGGATCTGCAAGACCCACTGGCCGACCCGCTGCGCAGTCAGTGATCGCGCCTGACTGGCGCTGCGCACTGACCGCTGAAGAGCAGCAGGAGGTGCGTGAACTGGTTGCTGCGGCAACCGAATTCGATGGGGTAGCACCCGTCGGCGAGCAGGTTCTTCGCGAACTCGGGCACGACCGCACGGATCACCTGCTGGTCACCGCGGACAACGCGATCCAGGGCTACCTCAATCTCAGTCCGCCGCGTGACGGCGGCGACGGGATGGCCGAACTCGTGGTCCACCCGCAGGCCCGCCGGCGCGGTATCGGCACGGCGATGGGACGGGCGGCGATCGCCAAAACCAATGGGAATAACCGCTTCTGGGCACACGGCACGCTGGCGCCGGCCACCGCGACCGCGGCCGCGCTGGGACTGGTCGCGGTGCGGGAACTCGTCCAGATGCGACTCTCGCTGCACGCGATCCCCGGCCCGGTGAGCCCGTTGCCCGGCGTGCGGGTGCGCACCTACGCGGGCACCGACGACGACGCCGAGCTGCTGCGGGTCAACAACGCCGCGTTCGTCGACCATCCCGAACAGGGCGGGTGGACCGCGGCCGACCTGGCCGAGCGGCGCAGCGAGCCCTGGTTTGACCCGGCCGGCTTGTTCTTGGCGTTCGACGACAGCGAGGCGCTACTGGGCTTCCACTGGACCAAGGTGCACCTCGACCAACCGCGTCTCGGTGAGGTGTATGTCCTCGGCGTCGACCCGGCCGCGCAGGGCCGCGGGCTGGGGCAGATGTTGACGGCCGTGGGCATCGAGTCGCTGGCGCGGCGCCTGCTCGGGCCGCCGGACTCGGGCGACGTCACCGTGCTGCTCTACGTCGAGTCGGACAATGTCGCCGCGGTCCGGACCTATCAGCGGCAGGGCTTCACCACCTACAGCGTTGACACCGCCTATGCACCGACGTCCACCACGGGCTGAAGGAAAGCGCAGGCAGAAGTGGCGTGCCAGCTGACAATTCACCGCACGTTCACCACTTAGGCACTCTTGCCAACCGGGCGTCAGCGCATAGTTTCGAGCGGCGGGCCCATGCGTCGAAACTGCGTCAGAAAGCGAGATCGGTGAGCCTGGACAACGTGGGCAAGGCGCTGGCGGCAGCGGTGCTGACGATCACGATGACCAGTGCGGGCCTGACGGCCTGCGGCAGCGATGAGAATCATCACGACCCGGCCTCGGCGCCCGCCGGCACGCCGACCTGCGGCGGTAAAGGCGAACTGACGGCCGAAGGGTCGACCGCTCAACAGAACGCAATGGCGATGTTCAGCCATGTCTGGGGCCAGTACTGCCCACGAAAGTCGGTGTCGTACAACCCGACGGGATCGGGAGCGGGCCGCGAGCAATTCATCGCCGGCCACGTCGATTTCGCGGGATCGGACTCGCCGCTGATCACCGACCAGATCCTGCCCGCCACCAAGCGCTGCAACGGAAACCCCGCCTGGGACCTGCCGCTGGTGTTCGGGCCGGTGGCGCTGGTCTACAACCTGCCCGAGGTCAAGACGTTGATCGTCAACGGCGATGCACTGGCCGGGATTCTGACCGGCCGGATCGCCGTCTGGAATGACCCCGTCCTGACGGCGCTGAATCCCGGTGTCGCCCTGCCTGACATCAGGATCGCGCCGATCTACCGGATGGACTCGTCGGGTACCACCGACAACGTGCAGAAGTTTCTGACCGCCGCAGCGCCCGAGAGCTGGTCGCGGGGAGTCGGTACCGAATTCCAGGGCGGTGTCGGCGAAGGAGCGATGAAGTCGTCCGGCGTCATCCAGGCGGTGCGGACCATCCACGGCGCCATCGGCTACGTCGAAAAAGGCTTCGCTGACCAGGCTGGCCTTCCCTACGCGCAACTCGCCACGGCCACTGGCGTGGTCCCGCTGACCACCGAGACGGCCAGCGCCGCGATCGACACGGCCACCTTCGTGTCGGGTGGCAACGACCTGGTGCTGAACCTGAATTCGATGTACGCCGCACAGCGGGCGGGCGCCTATCCGCTGGTGCTGGCCACCTACGAGATCGTCTGCTCGAAGGGTTACGACACCGAGACCGCCAAGGCGATCAAGTCCTTCCTGAGCGTGGCGGCGAACACCGGTCAGGCCAACCTTTCCTCGGCGGGCTACATCCCGTTGACCGATAAGGTCAAGGAGCGATTGATCACCGCGATCAATGCGATGCAATAGCCCGCGGGTCCAAGGACCGACACCAAAACCAGCAATGACGGATTCACAATGACTACGCCAGATCCATCCCAGGCGGGTTCGGGTGCCGTTGTTGCCGCGTCCTTTTCTGAGACGCCAGTCGTACCCATCCGCTCCTGGAAGGGTGTTCAATCCCGCTTCGGGGACCGGATTTTTCGCAAGTTCGCGGAGATCTCGGCGGTCCTGGTCGCCGCCGTCGTCATCGCGATCGGCGGGTTTCTGCTGGTGCGCGCGATACCGGCGTTCAAGCGCAACCAAGAAGACTTCTTCACCTACCGCGGCAACTGGGTCACCACCAACACCTCGGCGATGCACTTCGGCATCCTGGACCTGCTGCAGGTGACGGTGTTCATCTCGGTGTTCGCGTTGATCCTGGCGATGCCGGTGGCTCTGGGCGTCGCCATCTTCCTCACCCAGTACGCGCCGCGGCGGCTCGCCGGGCCGCTGGCCTACACGGTCGATCTGCTCGCCGCGGTGCCCTCGATCATCTACGGCGCGTGGGGTTTGTATGTGCTGGCTCCGCAGCTGCGGCCGGTCGCGACTTGGCTGAACCAGTCGCTGGGCTGGTTCTTCCTGTTCGCCGACGGCACCGCGTCTCCGGCCGGCGGCGGCACCATCTTCACCGGCGGGATCGTGCTGGCCGTGATGATCCTGCCGCTGATCACCGCGGTCACCCGAGAAGTTTTCGTGCAGACGCCGCACGAGCAGATCGAGGCCGCGCTGGCGCTCGGTGCCACCCGCTGGGAGGTCGTCACCACAACGGTGTTGCCGTTCGGGAAGTCGGGGTACATCAGCGGCGCGATGCTGGGGCTGGGCCGCGCCCTGGGTGAGACGGTCGCGCTGCTGATCATCGTGCGCGGCACTCAAAAGGCGTTCGGCTGGTCGCTATTCGACGGCGGCTCGACCTTCGCGACAAAGATCGCGGCCGCCGCATGGGAATTCAACGACCGGTATAAGGCCGGCGCGTATATCGCCGCGGGACTGGTGCTTTTTGTGCTGACCTTCGTGGTCGATGCGCTGGCACGCGGCGCCCTCGCCGGGATCCGGAAGGGCGCGCGATGACCTCGATCTACGACCGGCCGCTCAAGGCTCGCACGCTGTCCGGACTCGGCCGGCGCCGCCGGGCCTCGAACATCGTTGCGACGGTGTTAGTTTCGCTGTCGATGCTGATTGCGCTGGCGCCACTGCTGTGGGTGCTGGGCGCGGTTATCGTCAAGGGTTTCAATGCGATCGCGTCCACGTCGTGGTGGACGCATTCGCAGGTGGGCACGACGCCGTTTGTGCCCGGGGGCGGCGCCTACCATGCGATCGTCGGCACCCTGCTGCAGGGATTGATGTCCGCCGCGATCTCCGTCCCGATCGGTGTCATGCTTGCGATCTATCTGGTCGAGTACGGCGGTGGTACCCGGCTCGGCAGGCTGGCCACCTTCATGGTGGACATCCTGTCCGGTGTGCCATCAATTATTGCCGCATTGTTCATCTACGCGTCGTGTGTGGCCACGCTGGGCCTTGGCCGCTCGGGGTTCGCGGTGTCATTGGCGCTGGTCCTGTTGATGCTGCCGGTGATTGAGCGATCGACCGAGGAGATGCTGCGGATTGTTCCGACGGATCTCCGCGAGGCCAGCTATGCGTTGGGCGTGCCGAAGTGGAAAACCATTGTCAGGGTGGTGATTCCGACAGGGTTGTCGGGCATCATCACCGGGATCATGTTGGCGCTGGCCAGGGTGATGGGCGAGACGGCGCCGCTGCTGGTCCTGGTCGGCTATTCGCAGGCGATGAACTTCGACCTCTTCAAGGGCTTCATGGGGACGTTGCCTGGCATGATGTTCAACGAGACGGCAGCGGGCGCAGGCGTGAACCCGGTTCCCACCGAGCGGCTCTGGGGAGCGGGGCTTACCCTGATCGTGATGATCGCCGTGATCAACGTCGCAGCCAGATTGGTTTCGAAGATGTTTGCTCCCAAGAAGTCCTAGGCAGGAGTACCGGTGGCCAAGAGGTTGGACCTGAAAGACGTCAACATCTACTACGGGTCGTTTCAGGCGGTCGCCGATGTGACGCTGTCGATTCTCCCGCGCAGTGTGACGGCCTTCATCGGCTCGTCCGGCTGCGGCAAGACAACCGTCCTACGCACGCTGAACCGGATGCACGAGGTCATCCCCGGTGCGCGGGTCCAGGGTGCGGTGATGCTTGACGATGAAAACATCTACGCCCCGGGCATCGACCCGGTTGCTGTGCGACGGGCGATCGGCATGGTGTTCCAGCGGCCAAACCCGTTTCCCGCCATGTCTATTCGCGACAATGTGGTGGCGGGCCTGAAGCTGCAGGGCGTGCGCAATCGCAGGCTGCTCGACGAAGTCGCTGAGCACTCGCTGCGCGGCGCCAACCTCTGGGATGAGGTCAAGGATCGGCTGCACAAACCCGGGGGTGGTCTCTCCGGCGGACAGCAGCAGCGGTTGTGCATCGCGCGCGCGATCGCCGTACAGCCCGATGTGTTGCTGATGGACGAGCCATGCTCCGCGCTGGACCCGATCTCGACGATGGCGATCGAGGAGCTGATCAGCGAGCTGAAGCAGGACTACACGATCGTCATCGTGACGCACAACATGCAGCAGGCCGCCCGCGTCAGCGATCAGACGGCGTTTTTCAACCTGGAAGTCGCGGGCAAGGCCGGCCGGCTCATCGAGATCGACGACACCGAGAAGATCTTCTCCAACCCCAAGCAAAAGGCCACCGAGGACTACATCTCCGGTCGCTTCGGCTAACGGGTTACGACGTCGTCTGCGCCGTCTCGTCTTCGGGTAACTTGCCCGTCGCTTGGAAGATCACTCGCCGGGCCACCTCGACCGCGTGGTCGGCGAAGCGTTCGTAGAAGCGGCCCAGCAGCGTCACGTCGACGGCGGCCGCCACACCGTGCTTCCATTCGCGGTCCATCAGCACCGAGAACAAGTGCCGGTGCAGATCGTCCATCGCGTCGTCTTCTTCGCGGATCCGGGCGGCTTTCTCCGGGTCCCGGGACAACACCACTTCTTGCGCGCTGTTACCCAATTCGACTGCGACTCTGCCCATTTCAGCGAAGTAGCCGTTGACCTCCTCGGGCAAAGTGTGCTGAGGATGGCGTCGGCGAGCGATCTTGGCTACGTGCAGCGCGAGCGCGCCCATCCGGTCGATGTCGGCGACCATCTGGATCGCACTCACGATGGACCGGAGATCGCCGGCCACCGGTGCCTGCAGCGCCAGCAGGACGAAGGCGCTCTCCTCGGCGCGAGCGCTCAACTGGGCTATTTCTTCGTGGCCGGAGATCACCTGTTCGGCGAGGACGAGGTCGGCCTGCAGGAGTGCCTGGGTTGCCTGCTCCATAGCTACCCCCGCCAGCCCGCACATCTCGCCAAGGCGCTCGGACAAATCCGAGAGTTGCTCATGGTAGGCGGTCCGCATGTCGCCAAGCCTACTGACTCGGCGTCCGAATCGGCGATCTACTGAAGCGAAATATGGTTATTCACAGGTGGTATCGGCGGCGTTGGTCACCGTCAGGTCGTCCGGCAATTTGGTTGGCGTGCTGCCCGGACTGTGATCGATCTGAACGGACAGCGACGAGCCGCTGGGCGCGGGGGTGCTGACCGACTTGAAGTCCGGGCCGAGCACCACCTGAACGACCTGCCCGTAGCCGGAAACCCGGGCCACCTTCGAGTTGGCGAATGCCGATGCCACCGTCGCGGCCGCTTGTTCGTTGCCGGGCGAGAAGAACACCGTCGTGGCATTCACCGAACTCGGATAGTCATCGGGTGACATGACGTTGAACCCGTTGCGCTTGAGTTGGCTGGTGGCGGTGGCGGCGAGCCCGCTCTGCGGTGTGGCATTGGAGACCCGCACGGTGACCTCGTCGGGCGAGGTCGCCGTCACCTGCTCGCGTCGCCCCTCGGGCGCGGCGCTCGGCGGCGAGGACTTCTTGGTGGTGGGTGCGGTCGTCGGTCCCGAGGTCGGCGCCGGCGACAGATTCTGCGCGTTCTGGTCGTTCTCCTCGGGCAGCGGATCGTCGTTGATGATCGCGTTGAACAGCGCCTTCATGTCGGCGGTGCGCGGCGGTTCGTCGCCGTTCTGGTCCGTCACACCGGTGGGCACCGTGACGAAGGTGAAGTGCCCGGCCGCCATGCCCTGCAGCGACTGGCCCAGCTGAACAAGGTCTTTGGTGCCGACGTTGTCCACCCGGCTGTTGCTGATGAACATGTTGACCACGTTGTTGAGCTTGTTGAGGTCGGTCAGCGTGGATTCGGAGATCAGCGAACGCAGCAGCGACGACAAGAACAACTGCTGGCGTTTGATGCGTCCGTAGTCGCCGTTGAATTCCGTGGTGATCTGGCGGGCCCGCACGTAGTTCAGCGCCGTTGGGCCGTCGATGATCTGGCGTCCAGAATGCTCGAGGACGGTACCGAGTTCGTAGTCGTGCAGCGGGGTCTTGCTGCACACCTCCACACCGCCGAGTGCTTCCACCATCTTGGCGAATCCGGCGAAGTCGACGGCGATGAACCGGTTGATGCTCAAACCGGACAGCTTCTGGATTTCCTTCACCAGACATTTCGGGCCGCCGAAGGAGAACGCCGAGTTCAGCTTGGTCTCGGTGTAGACCATCTTGGAACCCCAGGTCTTCGTCTTCTCGTCGTAAAGGGGGCCGTACTTACCGGTTTCGGGGTTCCACGCTTCGCACTGCATCGGGGTGATCGCCAGGTCGCGGGGGAACGAGACCGCCACCACGCGTTTGCGGTTAGCCGGAATGTTGACCAGCATCACGGTGTCCGACCGGGCGCCGCCGGCGTCCTCGGTGTCCCCCGCGCCCATGTCGGCGTTCTCCCCGGAGCGCGAGTCCATGCCGACGATCAGGAAGTCCTCATCGCCGTACTGCCCACCGGGGTCGACGATGTCGGCGGAGTCCGGGTCGAGCGCGTTGACGACGTTGAGGCGGTGGTTCTTCGACGCACTCCACTGGTAAGCACCGCCTGTCACGGCCAGCGCCACCCCGGCACACAGGGCGGCCATCGTTCGAACGGCCAGCAATATCGGCCGACGGCGGGACTTGCGTTTCGGCGTCGAGTTCGCGGGAGATTTCGGTCGACGGGTTCGCTTCGGCTTGACCGGGCGCGAATCGCCCGGTTCCTCGATCGCGAGTTCCAGCTCGGGCTCGTCGCCGTGTGGGTAGTTCGTAAGCTCGAGATCGGGAATCTCCGAGACCACGTCGAGCGAGTAGGCCGGGGTGTCGATGACCTGGGTGTCCTGCAGGTCGGCGAACAGCTCCGGCTCGGGTTCGGTGGGTCCGTCGTCGAGGGCCGCGCGGCGGTGCCGGGTGCCGGCATTGCTGGCGCCGACCTTGGCGATCAGGTCCGCGACGCTGAGCGCACCGGAGGCATGGCTGCCGCCTCGCTCGGCGCTGCGGGCCGACCGCTCGACAGGTTCGGCCGGCTCTTCGGCGGATGTCCGAGTGGGCGGCTCAATCTGCCAGCGATGGACGCTGTCATCGGCGAGTGGTTGGGAGAATCGCTCCCACGGTGCGGCGCTCAATGCGGCGGCCGAACTCGGGGAGGCCGGTCGACGGTCGCGGGGGCCACGGCGATGGTCAAGAGTGGCGTCTACCTCGCCGTCACTCATGTCCTACCCGCCTCCGAAGCTCTGATGCCGCCGTCAGTGGTGTCCGTGCGCCAATTCGCCGCCGCGCCGCGCTAACAGCGCTGCAAAACCGACCGCTACCCAAACGCAATCAAGCAAGGTCCACATCGTACTGACTTATCGCCGCAGACGCGATTTCGAGCGGGGTCGGCTCAGCCGCCGGAGTGCATGACGTCGGCTCCCGCCGGAACCGTGCAGTCATCCGGGTCGTTCAGCCAGCCGTCGGGCAGGCTGACGCGGGCCGGTGAACCCTGGCGGCCACGCGGACCGGTCGCCGCCTCCGGGAATTCGACCGTGCGGTCCAGCCGGTCCAGCAGCGCGTCGAGCTCGTCGAGCGTCTTGACCAAGGCCAGAGCGCGCCGCAGATCGGATCCGGCCGGGAAACCGTGCAGGTACCAGGCGACGTGTTTGCGGATGTCGCGCATGCCCTTGTCCTCGCCGAAGTGCGCGGTGAGCAACTCGCCGTGCCGGCGCACGATGTCGGCGACCTCGCCGAGCGTCGGCGGGGCGGGGGCCGCGGTACCGGTGAAAGCGGCCGACAGTTCGGCGAACAGCCAGGGCCGGCCCAGGCAGCCGCGGCCGATCACGACGCCGTCGCATCCGGTGCTGGCCATCATGGTCAGCGCGTCGCTGGCGTCGTAGATGTCGCCGTTGCCCAGCACGGGAATCGTCGTCACCTGCTGCTTGAGCAGAGCGATCTGCTCCCAGTCGGCGGTGCCGGAGTAGCGCTGCGCCGCGGTTCGGGCATGCAGCGCGACCGCGGCCGCGCCCTCGGCTTCGGCGATGCGGCCGGCGTCGAGGTGGGTGTGGTGCTCGTCGTCGATGCCGATGCGGAACTTCACCGTCACCGGGATGTCGGTGCCCTCGGTGGCGCGCACCGCCGCGGCGACGATCTGGCCGAACAGGCGCCGCTTGAATGGCAGCGCCGCACCGCCGCCGCGCTTGGTGACCTTGGGCACCGGGCAGCCGAAGTTCATGTCGATGTGGTCGGCGAGGCCCTCGTCGGCGATCATCTTGGCCGCCGCGTAGGTGGTGGCGGGGTCGACGGTGTAGAGCTGCAGCGAGCGCGGCGATTCGTCCGCGGCGAACGTCGTCATGTGCATCGTGACCGGATGCCGCTCGACGAGGGCACGGGCGGTCACCATCTCGCAGACGTAGAGCCCGCTGACCGTGCCGACCTTCGACTGTTCCAGCTCACGGCACAGCGTCCGGAACGCAACGTTGGTCACGCCCGCCATCGGTGCCAAGACCACCGGGCTGGCGAGCGCGATGGAACCGATGTGCACCGCTTGGTTACCGCCGGCTCATCACGAGCTTGCCCGCGGTTTGGTGCAGTTCGCTTGCGGTGGTCCTCTTGCCGGTACGGAGTTCCCGATCGAGCTGGCGCTGCTTGGACACCTCGAACTTGTCGCAGGCCTCTTCGAGTTCCTTGATCAGCAGGGCAAGGTCGTCGCGCAATGCGGCTGCTTGACCGGTGAAGTCCTCGCGCTCGAAGATGCGCCATTTCTTCAGCACCGGCATCACGACCTCGTCGAGGTGGATGCGGGGATCGTAGACGCCGCCGACGGCGATGAACACGGCCTTGCGGCGGAACTCGGGCACCTGATAGCCCGGCATCTGGAAGTTGCGCAGGATCTTGTGCAGCGACTTCATCGCCTGGTTGGGATTGGCCTCGAACCCGGCCTCGCTGACATCGCGGTAGAAGATCATGTGCAGGTTCTCGTCGGCCGAGATCCTGCCCAGCAACTGGTCGGCGATCGTCTCGTTGCAGGCTTTACCGGTGTTGCGGTGCGAGATCCGGGTGGCCAGTTCCTGGAACGTGACGTAGATGACCGAATCGAACAAGCTATCGGCGAACAGGTCGGCTCGAACCTGGTGGTTCTGGCCCGGGCTGAAGCCCCGGTTGACGACCTCGATGCGCAGTTTCTCCAATTCGACGGGATCGACCGCGCGCGTCACCACCAGGTAGTCGCGCAGCGCGATGCCGTGCCGGTTCTCTTCGGCGGTCCAGCGGTTGACCCAGGTACCCCAGGGGCCGTCGAGTCCGAAGTTCATCGCGATCTCGCGGTGATAGGAGGGCAGATTGTCCTCGGTCATCAGGTTCTGCACCATCGCCACCTGAGCGAGGTCGGAGAGCTTGCTCTGCTCCGGGTCCCAGTCCTGCCCGCCGAGCGCGTAGAAGTTCTTGCCATCCGACCACGGGATGTAGTCGTGCGGATTCCACGGCTTGTGCATGCTCAGATGCCGGTTCAGGTACTTCTCGACGACCGGCTCCAGCTCATGCAAAAGCTGCAGGTCCGTCAATTCGGCTGGCATGTCACCCCCAAGTTATCTGTGTCTAATGGTTGCAGTCAATATATCTGTGTCGATCAGTAGCATCAAGTTCCGCCCCGGGCGCGCCGAGTCACAACTTGGCGTACTTAATTCGGGTAGCCCTGAGCAAACAAATGGTCGTTACTCTGATACCCCGTCAAGGGGCGGAACATACGGGGCCGCGGTGTTGAAGAGCATGTTGACGCAATAATCGATGAACTGTTTGCGGGTGGCGCCGAGCTGTCTGTTCAGGTAGGCGGTGAACAGGCTGGTCAGGCCGCCGACCAGGCTGGTGGCGATCATTTTCTGCAGCACCGGATCGCCGATGTTGGACAGCTTTTTCTGCAGCAGGTCGATGAAGCTGGGCATCCACTCGGCGCCCGACTGCGTCAGGATCGGCTCGACGGCCGGCGCCAAGAGCAACACGCGCCCGCGTACCGGGTCGTCGACCATCAGCTCGACGAACTGCTCGACCGCTTCCCGCGGGGTGTCGGCGGAGGTGAGGGTCGTCATGGCTCGCGCGCAGACATCGTCGTAGACCGCGCGCACGAATTCGTCGCGGTCGGAAAAGCTCTCGTAGAAGTACCGTTCGGTCAACGCGGCCTTGCGGCAGACGGCCCGGACGGTCAACGCGGGACCGCGCTCGCCGCCCAGTAATTGCACGCCGGCGGCGATGAGGTTGTCGCGTCGCAGAGCGTGGCGACTTTCCAGGGGGACGCCTGACCAACGGCCCCGTCGTTGACCGGACTGCACATCGCTCCTAAGCTCTAAATTGACAACGCACGTAGTCAAAATTTCGGCTAGCTACAGGAAACCCAACAGTGACCCAACATACGTCCGCAGCCTGCCCACTGACCAGCGCCGAAGCTGGTAGCGACGCGACCACTCTCGACGAGTTGGCAATTTCTGCTCAGGCCTCCGACGGGGTCGGGAGCGGGTGTCCGGTATCACCATCCGGGTATAACGCGCCACCACTTGGTCCCGATTCCCTGACGTGGCGGTACTTCGGAGATTGGCGTGGCATGCTGCAGGGCCCGTGGGCGGGATCCATGCAGAATATGCACCCTCAGCTGGGCGCGGCAGTCAGTGACCACTCGACCTTCTTCCGGGAACGCTGGCCCCGGCTGCTGCGGTCGCTGTATCCGATCGGCGGAGTCGTCTTCGACGGGGACCGCGCTCCGGTCACCGGCGCCGAGGTGCGCGATTATCACGTCAACATCAAGGGTGTCGACGAACAGGGCCGCCGCTATCACGCGCTGAACCCCGACGTCTTCTACTGGGCGCACGCCACCTTCTTCGTCGGGACCATCCATGTGGCAGAACGGTTTTGCGGCGGGCTGACCGAGGAGCAGAAGCGCCAGCTGTTCGACGAACACATCGACTGGTATCGGATGTACGGCATGAGCATGCGGCCGGTGCCGGCGTCCTGGGAGGACTTCCAGGCGTACTGGGATCACATGTGCCGCAATGTGCTGGAGAACAACGAGGCGGCACGTGCGGTGCTGGATCTGACCGACTTGCCAAAGCCGCCATTTGCGCGCAAGGCTCCGGATTGGTTGTGGGCGGCGCAACGCAAGCTGCTGGCGCCGTTCTTCGTCTGGTTCACCGTCGGTCTCTACGACCCGCCGGTGCGCCAACTGATGGGCTACCAGTGGTCGCGCCGCGACGAATGGCTGCACCGACGCCTGGGCGACTTCGTTCGCCTCGTGTTCGCCTGTGTGCCAGCACGATTCAGAAAGCACCCGCGGGCCAGGGCGGGATTGGATCGGGCGTCCGGACGGATCCCGGCCGACGCGCCGCTGGTGCATACCCCGGCGCGCAACCTGCCGCCCATCGAGGAGCGATACAACCCAATGCACTACTGCCCCAAGGTTTCCTAGGGTTTCAGGCCGGGACGACCGTCGATTTGCGTTCACCGCCGTTGCGTTCGTTCCACAGCCGGTAGACCTCGACCGCGGCGTCCTGGGGCTGGTATCGCATGGGCAGCCGGCGTTGATCCCAGCTCTTCGCGAATTCGTCGTAAAACGTCGAGACCTCAAAGTATTTGCGGTCGTCGAGGTAGTACTGCTCGTAGGACTCGCGGGTGATCAAGAAGACGACTTCCTTGGGGGAGCAGTAGTACAGCGAGCCCAGGCACATCGGGCACGGGTGGGCCATCACGTAGATGGTGGCGTCCACCAGGTGCTCGGTGCCCAGCTTCATGCATGCCTCGCGGATCGCGAGGATCTCGGCATGGGCGGTCGGATCGTTCGTCTGGGCGACCTTGTTGGCACTCTCGGCGAGGACCTCGCCGTCTTGGACGATCACGGTCGCGAACGGGCGGCCGCCCTCGGCGACGTTTTGACGGGCCAGCTCGATGGTCCGTTGGGCGAAATCGGTCACGGGTCCTCCGGGGCAGCAGATAAGTCGCAGAGTAGTCCCGACCGGTTCAGGGCCCGGCGTCCGTGGTAATAACTAGCTTGTCTATGTTTGTTCGGGATACGGATTTTAGGGAGCCCCATGGCGCGCAGCCAAAGTGATCGCTGGGACCTCGCGACGAGCGTCGGGGCGACGGCAACCATGGTCGCCGCCCACCGGGCGCTGTCCGACGCCGAGAAGTTGATCGACGACCCGTACGCCGCGACTTTGGTGCGGGCCGTCGGGATTGACGTGTACGTCCGGTTGGTCAACGGGGAGATTCCGGTCGGCGGGGACGCCGAATTCGACCCTCGCCGCACGGCCGAGGGGATGGCCTGTCGCACCAGGTTCTACGACCAGTACTTCCTGCAAGCCGCACGCAGTGGCGTCGCGCAGGCGGTGATTCTCGCCTCGGGTCTGGATGCACGCGCCTACCGTTTGCCGTGGCCGGCGGGCACCGTCGTCTACGAGGTCGACATGCCGGACGTGATCGAGTTCAAGACCCTGACCCTGGGTGATCTCGGCGCGCGGCCGACCGCCGAGCGGCGCACCGTCGCGATCGATCTGCGCGACGACTGGGCCGGCGCGCTACAGGCTGCGGGATTCGACCCGAAGGCACCCTCGGCGTGGAGCGCCGAGGGCTTGCTGGTGTATCTGCCCGACGAGGCCCAGGACGCGTTGTTCGACAACATCACCGAGCTCAGCGCTCCGGGCAGCCAGTTGGCTTTCGAATTCGTCCCCGACACAGCGATTTTCGCGGACCCGCGATGGCGTGCGCATCACGACCGGATGAGCGAACTCGGCTTCGAAGTCGACTTCAACGATCTCGTCTACCACGGTCACCGCAGCCACCTCGTCGACCACCTCAAGCAGCGTGGCTGGGACGTGTCGTCGCAGACGGTCAAGGAACTGCACGCGGCCAACGGATTTCACTATCCCGAAGACGAGGTCGCACAGGCTTTCGCGGATGTGACCTACAGCAGGGCGGTGCGCACCCGATAGGCGTATCAGCCCTGCAGGCCGTCCCTGAGGCTGCTGGTCAGCATTTCCTGGAACACCGCGCGGGCCGGCTCGTAAAGATTGTGGAACGTGGCACGGACCGCATCCCGGTTGTATTCGGGGATCGAGGCGACCGGAGTCCAAAAGCTGTCGATGTCCAGCTGGAAAAACGGTCCGGGCTGCGCCGGCAGCGTCCGGCGTAGGTAGTAGTTGGGGTCCAGCGCCTGGCCGATGCCGGGCCCGTAGCGCACGATCATCGATTTGCCCGGTTGCTGCTCGCGGTAGACCGCGGCGCCCTGCCATTCGGTCAGGGTCAGCCCGCCGGGAGCGATACGTTGCGGGCCGAGCAGCGGCTCGGCGATCCATTCGGCCCAGTCGATGCGACCGTCGGCGCCCAGTGGGACGCGGATTTCCAAGAGGTAGCGCAGACCGATGCGCTCCACCCCGACGATCGACGACACCTGGGAACGAGCCTCGATGACGCGCATCGCGACGTCCGAGAGCGCTTCGAACGTCGAGTAGGCGGTGGTCTCGACGACGATTGCCTGACTCTTGATCGAGGCGGCCAGGGTGCCGTCCCGGTTGACATAGCGGGCGAACTGCTCAGCCGTGGGCGCCGGGCCTCCCCCCGGGGCCATTGCCCAGGCCACGTCCTGAGCTTGGCGTTCGATGGGCAGGTCGTCGGCGAGGAGGCTTTTGAGCTCCCGGCTCGATGATTCGGTGAGGGAATCCGTTGCGGGGTGACGGATTTCCATCGTTACCAAGGCTGCGGGCGCGTTTTGCCAGGCTGGATCGACACTCACCTCGCGAAGCATAGCCAAGTCGTGCGCCGGCCAAACGAGGACTTCGACCCGCTGTTGTCTGCCCCACAACCCGCCCTACGTCGCGCCGGCTCTAGCCGGGTGTGCTGCCGTTTTGGTGCCCCCACTAGGACTCGAACCTAGGACCTGCGGATTAAAAGTCCGTAGCTCTACCAACTGAGCTATAGGGGCGGCGAACGTTCAGGATACTTGGGCTCCACACGCGGCTCGAACGGCGCTCGTTTGAGGATTAGGCCTGCGGTGACCTAAGCTGGCGTGGCTCCCAACGGTAGTTGGACTTTGGCCCCCATCGTCTAGTGGCCTAGGACGCCGCCCTTTCACGGCGGTAGCACGGGTTCGAATCCCGTTGGGGGTACGCGCAGCGGCGGCAACGTCGCAGCGAGCAGTACAAGTAGGAGAGCAAGGCCCTGTGGCGCAGTTGGTTAGCGCGCCGCCCTGTCACGGCGGAGGTCGCGGGTTCGAGTCCCGTCAGGGTCGCCCATCAAAGGCGAGGCACGTTATCGGTGCCTTCCGGGCCAGGTAGCTCAGTTGGTACGAGCGTCCGCCTGAAAAGCGGAAGGTCGCCGGTTCGATCCCGGCCCTGGCCACCGATATTCATGCAGTTCAACAACCACTTTTCCGCTGCCGTAGAACCACTCGTCTTCGAATCGGCCATAAGTGCACGTCACGGCAAGTTTTTGCTCCAACATCAAGGGGTTCGAGTCCCCTTGGCTCCACTCGGTAGTTGCAGCGGTAACGAACCGTGGGCCATCCCCGGCGATCGCCAAGATCTTGGCCGTGCCGCCGCGTACGCGCGAGAACAAGCAGCCGCGACTGGCGATTTCAGCAAAGCAGCGGATGAAGCTACCTCACGCTCGACCGGCCGTCGTTCCAAACACAAGTAGGTGAGTACTCTATTCGCGCTTTGCCCATCGCCTTAGCGTCCAAGGTCTAACGAACTGACGAAGGCGCACAATTCGGCGCCGCGCATGGGGAGGGCGAAATGCCACGCGTACACACTGTTCTTGCCGGCGAGACACTTTCGGGGATTGCGCGCGATTTCTACGGCGACGCGTCGATGTACCCGTTGATCGCGCAGGCCAACCAGCTTGCCGACCCGAACCAAATCTTCGTCGGCCAGGTGCTGCAGATTCCCGAGCCACCCGCGCCGCCGACACCTGATCCAGCCGGCCCAACGACCTACACCGTGGTCGCCGGTGACACACTGTGGGACATTGCGGTGCGGTTCTACGGTGACGGCACCATGTTCCCGCTGATCGCCCAGGCCAACGCGATCGAGAATCCCAATGCGATCAACCCCGGTGAGATCCTGACGATTCCTCCGCGGCCCGGCCCCGGAGCGACGCCGCTGCCAGGTCCAACCACGAGTCCTGGTGCGCCGCCGCAGACAATCCTGCCCTACGCGAGCGAGCCCTTCGGCGTGTATCAGCCGTTGATCGGGTGGCGCAGTCAGCTGCACCAGGAACGGGTCGCCGAGGGCATGGCCGTGCGACTCACCCGCGCGGCCAACCTCATTCGCGATGTGACCGAAACGACGCAGGCTCAGCCCGTTCCGCAGCTGGGGGCACCGCAGGTGGTGGATCGCACCGACTCGCAGGTCGGACGTCAGCTCGCGGCGATGGTACGAAGCAACGGGCTGGGCGACGGGTGGGCGTCAATTCTGGCCGAGGGCAACGATTCCGCCCTGACCAAGATCACCCGCGATGTGCTCGGTGGTCTGAACGCACCTCCGCCGCCGGCACCGGGCGCGCAGCCAGCTGGGCCGGTGGTGCGCCTCGCCGCCGAAGGCGCTTTTGCGCCGGCCTCAGCGGCGTTGATCAGTCGAGAGGCGGCGACTGCGAGTCTGCTTCAGTACCTGGGCAAGACGTCGCCCGACGCGGTCAAGCAGCTGTTCACGCCGGCCTTCGCGCAGTGGCAGCGGGTAGTGGCCGCGGTGCAATTTCTGGCCGAGCAGCATCCGTCGAAGTTGAGTTTCCTGTCGCCGATCGGGCTGCTGCACCGGTTCCGCGAGTACTTCTTCGAGCTCGGTACGTTTCTCGGCCCGCCCGTCGGACATGTCTGGATCAGCCCCGGCGGGATGGTGGAGCTCTACGAGGCGAACACCCGGCGCACCCTGGTCGAGCGGACCGTCGAGCAGTCCACCGAGGAGACCACAAAGAGCGAGACCGAGGCCAAGGACCAAGATGAGTTGTCCGACGCGGTCAAGACCGAAAACGACAACGATATGAAGCTTGGTGTTTCGACCTCGGCCAGCGGCGGGGTGGGCCCGATCTTTCAGGCCAGCGGCAGCTCGACGTTCAACCTCGACGTCTCGCGCAAACAAGCCCAGGAGGACACACACAAGCACATGCGCGAGCAGAGCTCAAAGCTTTCCAGCGAGGTGCGCCAGAACTACAAGACCACTTTCCGCACGGTGACCGAGACGACCGACACCTCCAGCCGGCGCTACGTTCTGCAGAACAACACCGATCGGCTCGTCAGCTATGAGCTGAGCCGCAAGATGCGCAAAGTCGCTGTGCAGGTCCAGGATCTGGGCCAGCAGCTGTGCTGGCAGCTCTACGTCGACCGGCCGGGTGACCCGCTGGGACTCGGCGAGTTCGTGCACGAGGCCGCCGCGGCGCTCGACCCTGGCCTCAAGCAACCGGAAGTGAAGCCGCGGCCTGACAATCAGGAAAAGACCTATCAGTTGTCGATCCCGTTCATCCTGTATCAGGGTGGCGACGACGACGCCGAAGACACCTACTCGTTGTCCGGCGACAACGCCGATCACGGCATCTTCAGTCCCGACGTCGGCAAGGACGACATCATCCAGTTCAAATTCGACTTCAAGTTGCCGCCGCCACCGGCGGGCACTGTGCTCGACAGCATCGGCAGCATCGACTTCAAGGGCGCGCAGGTGAAGTATCAGCTCGACGACCCGGGGTTGATGCCCAACCCCAACGTGGGTGCGAACACATTCTCAATGAGGTTGACCCACGCCAACTTCGGCGGCCAAAAGCAGATCCCGTTCGAAGCCACCATCGTCTATGCGCCGACGCCGGAGGCGATCAAGGCGGTCGACGACGAAAACGCGGCGGCGAAAAAGGATTACGACGATCAGGTTGCCGCCGCCAAGGAGGCGCTCTTCTACGCGACACTGCGCAAGCGGCTCAAGCTCAGCGGGCAGGTCAAAACGCGCAATCCCGACGACCTGCGCGAAGAGGAGCGCACGATCATCTACCGCAAGGTGATCTCGCGGCTCTACGGCAACGAGAACGGCTGGACCGACGACGATTACCATGTCGCCTCCGAACTGATCCGGTACTTCTTCGACGTCGACGCCATGCTGTACTTCGTGGCGCCGGACTGGTGGCGTCCGCGGCCGCAGCCGCTGGTACCGATGACGGCCACCGGTGAATTGCAGCCAACGACAATCGTTGATACCCCGCCGGCTACGGGTGGTCCCGGGACCAAGAACGGCAGGCCCTACTACCTGGTCACCGAGGAGACCACACCGGCGCCGCTGGGCACGTCGCTGGGATGGCTGATCCAACTCGACGGCGACGCGAACCGCAATGCGTTCTTGAACTCGCCGTGGGTCAAAGCGGTGCTGCCGATCCGGCCGGGGCGCGAACGCGAGGCCATCACCTGGCTGCAGCGCCCGGAGGTCGCAGCCACCGATGGTCTATCGGAGCCCTATCCGTTTGATCCACAGCAGGATCCGCCGGAATACCAGGGCAAAACGATCGAGGACGTGTTGTTGATCATCGCCGACAAGATCGCCGCCGAAAACGAGCTGTCGCTGCAGCCGATTCCCATCGGCGGCAATGGTGTCAACCAGCAGGTCGCGCTGCCCACCGAGGTGGTGTTCGCCAAGGGATTCGATCCGCTGGCCGGTGGCATCGACTTCGGTGCCAAGCCGTTCAAGGTGTTCAGCCAGTGGACCGAGATTCTGCCCACCGACCAGGTAGTCGCCACCGAGTACAGCCTCAAGGGTCTGTGAGCCGGCCACGACGGGTCGGGTGAGGATTGGGGCGCACCGGTGAAAGATGTCAGCACGACGGTGCAGGCCATCCAACCGCTGCCGCTGCTGGTACCCGACAAGACGACCGGGGCCCTCATCGCCGATCCCGAGATGCTGCTTCCCGGTGACGAGTTGCGAAACTTCGACTTCCATATCCTCGACAACAGCGTCAAAGCTCTTGAGGGGTGGACGTATTCGGCCAAGAAGTACTCCACCGCAGGGGTGACGTCGAAGAACAAACAGAAGGCTGCCGGTCGGGTGTTCGTGCTCGATCGTGAGCGGGGGACCACGCGGCTGTTCTTCGTCTGGATCCCCAACCTGCTGGTGTCGCGCATGGCAGCCGGCAAGCTTCCGTCACCGCTGAACTTCCACGTACTGTTCCATCCGCCGACATACGAAACCGAGTACAAGGAGACGCCGTACTGGGATGGCAAGCGTCCTTCCGACTCCACAGCACACTACGTCAAGCTCGGTATCCGTTACCTCGCACAGGATTTCAAAGCGGTCGCGCATCATGTCATGGCGGTCTCGCAGCGCGAACCGAACCTCGCCTACGTCGTTCCGGTCGCAGAGCATCAAGGAAACTTCGACGACATTCTTACCCCGGTCGCGCTCAAGACCGTCCTAGGTGAGCTCTACGATTTCGTCGCCCGTCAGCTCAATTCCGGCAAGGCGCCGCAATTCGACACCATCGGCAAGGTGATGGTGTCGGGATATAGCCGCAGCGGGGACCGGCTTGCCGCGTTGATGGCGAATCAAAGCGGACCGTCGAAGACCTTCTTCGAGAACAACCTGGCACAGGTCAACGCATTCGACATCAACCTCGGCAACGACGACACCGAACGTCTGCCGAAGTTCATCGCGCTGTGGCAGTCGATCCGCGAATGGGTTCGGCTCAATCCCCGGGGCCGCTCCTGCATCTACACCGCCTATCGCAGTCACTACAACATCTGCAATATGACCCCGATAGCGCCGATGCG
This sequence comes from Mycobacterium sp. 050128, assembly GCF_036409155.1. Classification (NCBI taxonomy): domain Bacteria; kingdom Bacillati; phylum Actinomycetota; class Actinomycetes; order Mycobacteriales; family Mycobacteriaceae; genus Mycobacterium; species Mycobacterium sp. 050128. The sequence continues at coordinate 2,310,885 of NZ_JAZGLW010000001.1, forward strand.
GGGCTGGGATGACCGCACTGAGTTCAATCTCGAGACTCCGCCGTGGGCGGATGCGTCGCTGAAGGCCAAGACCGGTCAGGTCCGGGGAATGGCCTCCGATCAGTACACGTCCGATCCGTCGTCGGGTGTGGTATGTCTTCCGGTGTCGTTCTTCCAGAACTACATTCCGAACAACGGGGTGATTGTCGGTAACGCCGAGCGCGGCTGGTCTGACACAAACTACGGCATAAAGGGTGCCCACGGGCATGGGCTGTTCTTGCGCGGGATGCTTTCGCATGCCATCGCGCACGCCGACCCGCTGTTCTTCACCCAGCCGGCCAGCCGTTAAGGGGTCGGTGTGGCCTGCCGGTAGGCCCACGCCTGCAGGCAGCGCGAAGTGCATGAAGGTTGCCTCTAAATCTGCCCACGCCTACCTCGCGCCGTACCGCATCCACGCCCACTGCCAGAGGCGATCCATGCCGCGACACTAAACGCCCACCGCGCTCCATCCGCAGTAAGCCTCAACTCGCATGTGCCAGCCCGACATGAACAGCTGAAACACATTGGCGTAAACTCAATTTCCGCCTGAAAAGCGGAAATTCGCCGGTTCGATCCCGGCCCTGGCCACCATCGATCGATGCGCTCCATGAAGCCAGGTTCCCCAACGCCAGGCGAGCACCGTTGGACGCAATTAGGTTATGAGGCGTCGTTGGCAAACTCCGCCGCTTGACCTAGGAGAAACCCGTGGATCCAAGGATCAGCCGGCGTTCGATGCTGAGCTTGTCGGTGGCCGGCGCCTTGGCGGTGGCACTGCCCTCCTGCAGCGGCCACGAGCAGGCCCCAAATCAAAGCCAAAACCAGAGCGAAGAACCGGCCGATCTTGCGTCCTATGGATACGATCCCGACTCCGGAGAACCCGGGAAAACGGAAAAGCCCGCGCACCGTGGCGAAGTGCCGCCGGCGTCGCATGTCCCGGACGAGTGGTTACCCCCGGTGGGCCGGCAAACGATGCCGAATTGCTTCGTGTGGGCTTCCGTATACGGCCTCGCGACGTTCTATGCCGCTCGCAAGAGCCGCATCCCACCAACCCGTCCCGACCGGTTGGCCGGGCCCGACTACGCCTACATCCGGTACGAAATCGCAAACAAAACGCCCGAAAACACTTGTCACGGCGGGCAAATCACCAAGTGCCTGGATTGGCTTCAATCCAACGGCGGTACTCCGTCCCTGGCTGCCGCCCCGAACCGCAAGCCGGGATCCAAGGCGACGTGCGGAGTCGAGTGGTCGGAGTATGGTTCGCAGCCAATCCCGCCGGATCCGGGCTTCCGCGTCCCCGAGTACAAGTTGACGCACATCACCGGGGCGGACGGATTGAACAATCTTCGTACTGTCATCGCGTCCGGCGTACCGATCGCCTTCGGCACCTCGCTCTACACGGACTTTGCGCACTACCGCGGCCAACCGTCGCCCTACGTCGGGAACGGAAACGTGAGTCGCGACCACAACGGCAAGAAATCCGGCCATGTGATGCTCATCGTCGGCTACGACGACGCATACACGAAGTCCGCCGGCGCGGTCCGGATCCAGAACAGTTGGGGAAGGCGTTGGGGTCAAAAGGGATTCGTCTGGATGGCCTACGACACACTGGAAAAATTGGCTCAGGGACAAGGCGTCTACGTACCCGAGTCGGCTTGAGGCGCTACTTCGGCGGGAAACCGCCGGTGGCCACGGGCCCCCAGCGGCGCGGCGTGACGCGGATCAAACACTTGCCCTGATCGACCATGGCGCGGCGGTAGTCGTCCCAGTCCGGGTGTTCCCCGGCGATCACCCGGAAGTAGTCGACGAGCAGTTCCACCGCGTCCGGTAAGTCGATTACTTCGGCGTCCCCGTCGACCTGTACGTAGGGCCCGTTGAAATCGTCGGAGAGCACGAGCACGCTCGCCGACGGGGTGCGGCGGATGTTCGCGCTTTTGGCGCGCTGCGGATAGGTGGCGATCACGATGCGGCCCTGCTCGTCCACGCCACCGGTTACCGGGGAGCTGTGCAGCGACCCGTCCGACCGGAAGGTGGTCAGCAGCATCTTGTGTCGCGGCCGGATGAACTCGAGAAGATCGGGAAGACTGACCGCGTCCGCGGTCGCCACTTTGGGAGCCATGAAGTCCAGGGTAGCGACCGCGCGCTTACTCGAGCATGCTCCCGGCATCGACGGTGACGGGAAGGCCTGTGATGTAACGGGATTCATCGGAGGAGCGCAGGGACAGCACCGCGTTGCTGATGTCCACCGAAATGCACATCGAGTTCACCGCGGCGGACTAATTAGAGCGGCGTGACGATTTCCGAGGTGTAGAAGTCAATCGGCGTCTGCGAGTGCGGCGATGGGCGGTCAACGAAAACCCATACGCCGGTCGAATTCGCGGCGATCGGGCCTTCCAGGGTCGTCGTGCCCGCTCCGCTGCCGTCGGTGTCGAGGCCGCCAGCGCTGACTCCGACGTCTCCGGCTCCGCAGCCTGCCGAAGTCCGGGGCGACTGAATCAGCCTGACGTTGTAGTGGGCTCCCGGCTCGGCGGCAATTAATTGCACCTGTGCGACGACCTTGTTGGATGCCGACCTGCTGATGACGGCCTGGCCGCTGCCCTTACCCATCGTCGGCACATTAACCGCCCAAGTGAAGTCGCACGCCCGGAATTTCGGGGTCAAGGGCACCAGCGAGCCACCCGAACTGGCGTCCGCCGTCGCAACTCCCGTGGCGCCCCAGAATGTCGCCGTCGCAAGCATATTGGCGCCAACGAACAACAGCGCGGTGATTCTTCGCATTTATTTCCTGACGCATTATTCCTGCCAAAGATACAGTTGAGAACGTATCAGGATTAGTGAACGACAACGCCTATAATTGTCATACAGTTAGGCAAATCACATGCCGCGGTGGGTGCAATCCAGCTCACACTGCTTATGGGCGCGAGCGTTCACTGGTAATTGCACCGTCGCACTAATCCTCGTCGACAAGGCCTTTCACTTGCTGGTAGTAAATGACATTGCCGCCACCGCCCCAATTGCCTTCGGGGATTTCGTGAATCAGGGTCCAGACATGAAACGCCCGCGGGCCCTGCGGTTCGATGCCCGCCGCGGCGCACACCGCGACGTATACGTCGGCGGTGAGCTGTTCCTTTCGGGCCTTGTCGAGTGCGCCCGCGAACACCGTCAGGTCCACCCGGAAGCGGGGTTCACCCGGCCCGCGACCACCGACCGATAGCTCGGCCGGGTCCATCGCGTGCAGATACACCAAAGTGTTGTCGCGCAAAAACGGTGTGTCAGGCGCGCGTTCGGCGCGCAACAGCGCGGTGACCAGTTCGTCGGCGAGCCGGCTCACCGCTTCCTCGGCTATGGAGCCACGCACGAATGTCAGGTCGATCATCGGCATTGCCCACCGCCTCCTTCCTCATAGCTTTCGCAGGCCCCGCACCACCTTGACGTAGGGCGTCGTCGCGGATGCGCTCTTGCGCAGACTCGGCTGGATCGCACCGGCATTTCCCACCACGAGATAGCGCAGGCCGTGATCGCGGAACTCCGCGATTTGTTCGACCACCTCGTCGGGCGTTCCCACCGCGAACAATTCCTGGACGAGGGATCGCGGAACCTTGGCCGCGTACGACAGGGCAGTCTGCTCGTCGATCAATTGCGGGATCAGGTCCTGGACGCCGGTGAAGTCCGCCCCGAGCGGATGTTGTGCACCGTGGCGGGCCCAGTCTTTGGCGGGCGAGTTGAGGGTGAACACCTTTGCGATATCGGAATCGATGACCTCGTCGATTTCGTCGCGGGATCGCCCGGTCACGATGAACCGGATCAGCGCGGGGGTAATCGCCTGTGGATCGCGGCCCGCATCCGAGGCCGCGGTGCGCACGATTTCGAGTTGCTCGCCGTATTCGGTGGCGCGCGTCGTTCCGGGAAACCACCCGTCGGCGTATTTGCCGGTGGCGCGCATCATTCGCGGTCCATGGGCGGCGATCCAGATCTCGGGCCACTTGCCCCGGTACGGCGGGAGCGCGAAAGTCGCGTTGTGCAAAGGGAAGAACTCCGAGTCCCGAGTGACCAACTCCCCGTTTGAGTTCCACAGCGCTCGAATGGTCGCCACCGCTTCCTCGAAGCGGCCCACCGGCCTCGACCAGTCGACCCCATAGGGCGCGTTGCTTTCCCGCTCACCGGTTCCGATGCCCAGCACCGCGCGGCCCTTGGTCAACAGGTGCAGCGACGCCACGGCCTGCGCGGTGACGGCGGGATTGCGGCGGCCGGTGTCGGTGACCGCCACGCCGAGGCGCATCCGGGCCTTGTTGCGCCCCGCGAGGTAGCCCAGCATCGTCCAGGGCTCCAGGTGCGCATCCATCTTGGGGATGATGCGGGCGGCGCCGACGTGCTTGGTGTTCCACATCGACGGGGGCAGCACCGAATTCAGATGGTCGGCGACCCAGAACGAATCGGCCCCACACGCCAATCCGGTCATGTAGTCGGCATGTAGCAAAGGCTTTGGGCCGAAACGCGAATTGATCGTGTTGTGCATGACACCCACGCCGAACTTCGCCATCGCCTTGCTCCTTTGGGCCGCCGGCCACAGACTAGCCGATCGGCTACCCTGGACGATAAGTGATCGGCCGCGGTTCATCAATGGCGTGTTTGTGCCGTTGGGTTACGGTTAACCGATGTCCGGCCGCGACAATGGCTGGATGCGATGTGTGCGTCTGGTTCTTTTGCTCGCGGTAGCCGTCGGCCTGGTGGCGATTTTCGAAACGGCGACCGCGCAGGCCGGCCCCGACGTGCCGCCCGTCAGCGACGCGGCGCGCGCCGCCGGTTTCGTCGACGTTCGTACCGTCGTTCCCGACGCGATCATCGACCTGCGCTACGCGACGACCAACAATTTCACCGGCACACAGTTGTATCCCTCCGACGCCCGATGCCTGGTGCATCAATCCATGGTTGCGGGGCTCGCGACCGCCGCGTCGGCGCTACGCCCCCAAGGCCATCTGCTGGTGTTCTGGGATTGTTACCGGCCGCACGACGTTCAGGTCCGAATGTTCAACGTGGTCCCCAACCCGGCCTGGGTGGCACGGCCAGGCCCATACGCCCACAGCCACGAGTCGGGACGTTCGGTGGACGTGACGTTTACCAGCGTGCAGCCACAGTGCCCGCCGGAACGTCACGCCGACGGGCTGTGCCTGGCCGACATGGGCACCGACTTCGACGATTTCACCCCGCGCGCAACGGCATACGCGACCCAGGGAGTCGGTGCCGACGCCCAAGCGAATCGGTCCCGGTTGCGCGACGCGATGAAGTACGGCGGATTGTCCCCGTACTCGGGTGAGTGGTGGCACTTCGACGGTCCCGGGGCGGGCGTCGACCGCCCGATCCTCAACGTCCCCGTCGATTAGTCATCTCATGATATGAGACGATAGTTTCATAATATGACCACACGCTTGTAGGCTTGCGGCATGAACGACCGGGCCAGCTACACGCACGGACATCACGAGTCGGTGCTGCGCAGCCATCAGCGGCGCACCGCAGCGGACTCCGCGAGTTATCTGCTGGGCTACCTGAAGCCGGGGCTGACGCTCCTCGATGTGGGCTGCGGCCCCGGCACGATCACCGCGGACCTCGCCGGCATCGTGGCGCCCGGATCGGTCACGGCCGTCGATCAATTCGCTGATGTCCTCGACGTGGCCCGCAGCGAGGCCCGGCAGCGCAACCTGTCCAATGTCACGTTCGCAACCGCCGACGTGGAGCGGCTCGACTTCGCCGACGGCACGTTCGATGTCGTGCACGCGCACCAGGTGCTACAGCACGTCGCCGATCCGGTCCGGGCGCTACGCGAGATGCGACGGGTGTGTGCGCCCGGCGGCATAGTGGCGGCTCGAGATGCCGACTATGCGGGGTTCATCTGGCATCCACGCCTTGCGGCACTGGACTTTTGGCGCGATATCTACCAGCAGGCCGCGCGTGTCAACGGCGGTGAACCGGACGCCGGCCGGCGGTTGCTGTCATGGGCGCTGGACGCGGGCTTCGACGACGTCACGCCCACCGGCAGCCTCTGGTGTTATGCCACGGCCGAGGCCCGCGAGTGGTGGGGTGGAATGTGGGCCGACCGAATCCTGCACTCCGGCATCGCCGGCGACATTCTGCGGTTCGGCCTGGCCACTACCGCGCAGCTCGAGGAGATCTCGGCGGCATGGCGGGAGTGGGCCGCGGCGAAAGACGGTTGGCTGGCGATGCCGCACGGCGAGATCGTCTGCCGCGCATGACTTTATGATTCGAGGCCCGGTGCTGCGGGAAAGCCGCCGTGCAGCGATTCGAAGGCATCGGCGAGCTTGAGCACGGTGGCGTCGTCGAAGTGCTTGCCCACCAGCATCATTCCCACCGGCAGCCCGTCGACCAGGCCGGCCGGCACCGATATCGCCGGATGGCCGGTGATATCCATCGGCCCGGTGTTGAATGCTTTACCGAGGGCGCGTGCAATCAACGCGACGTCTCGCGGGCTTCCCTCGGGCAGCACATTTGCGACGCCGGGCACGGTGGGCATGACCAACACATCGTATTGGGCCAGCGCCGCGCCGTAGGCCGCGCGCACCTGCGGTACCAGATTGCGCGCCTTCGCATACGAGGTGCCGCCCAGCGTGCGCAACCCGTAATGGCCGCACAGTGCCGTCACCTTCACGGTGCTGGAGAATTCGTCAGACTTCGCGGCACGCTGTGTTGCGAAGTGCGCCATAAGTTCTGGATCGTAGAATCCTGGCACGCCGAGCCCGTATCCGTTGCCGTCCAGCATCTGATAGGTGCCACCGTCGGTGAGGATGACCGTGAGGAGGTGCAAGGCATTGCGGTGCCAGGGCACGTTGACCTCGTTTACGGTGCAGCCGATTTCGGTGAACCGCTGTGCCGCAGACCGGACCAGGTCGTCTGCCTCCGGCAGCGAGTTGGGCCATCCGAACCCCTCGGCGAGAATGCCCACCCGTAGACCGGCCACATCACCGGTGAGCGCATCGAGATAGTCGAGTGTGGGTATCGGCGGCCACTGGCGCGGGTCCTGGCCATCAGCTCCGGCCAGCACGGTGAGCATCAGCGCTGTGTCGGCGACGGTCCGCGTCATCGGACCGAGGTGGTCGATCGTCCGCTCGATCGGGAACGCACCGGTGTAGGGGACGAGCCCGTGCGTCGGCTTGTGTCCGACGATTCCGCACAGCGCCGCGGGGATCCGAATGGATCCGCCCTGATCGCCGCCGATGGCCAGCTCGACCTCACCGGCGGCCACCAATGCCGCACTGCCACTGGATGATCCGCCCGTCTCGCGATCCGTGGCCCAGGGATTGCGTACCGGGCCGGAGGCGGAGGTGAAGCTGGAACCTGAGCAACACAGATCCTCGCAGACGCTCTTGCCGGCGACGGTGGCCCCGGCGGAGAGCAGGCGCTCGACGACCGTCGCGTCGAGCCCGGGGACGAAACCCTCCATCGCTCGTGATCCGTTCATCATCGGAATCCCGGCGACCGCGATGTTGTCCTTGATCGCCACCTGCCGGCCCGATAGGGGCCCGTCGGCGCCGGACGCGATCCGGGTGGTGACATACCAGGCGCCCAGTGGGTTATCGGCCGGTTCTGGGAACTGGTATTCGCGTTCCGGCACGTGCGGGCGATCGAGCAGATCGTAGAGCTCATCGACCACGTCGTAGGACCTCAGCGTTTCCGTCACGGCCGCCAGGTAACCCCGTTGCTCGTCGGCGTCCAGGCAAAAGCCGAAATGCTGGGCAGCAGCCTCGATGTCAGCCGCTGATGGCCTGGAAACCGTCACGTCGACCTCCGTCGGCGCTAGTCGCCGGTCGCTGGTGTCAGCAGCTTAACGGTCAATCCAGGAAAAGGTCGGGTATCGGCTGCTCCCCGCCGCCGTACCTGGACAGGTCCGTGACCCCGGCCGATTGCAGGACTTCGGAATCGATGTAGCAATTGCCGGTGGCTTCGGCAGCGGGCCGAGAGACGATCTCTACGGCGGCGTCGGCCATGATCTCGGGGCTGCGCGACGACTCGGCCAATTTGTCGCCATCGGCCATGTTTGCCACTGCTGCGGTGGCGATATAGGTTTGCGGCCAAAGGCAATTCACGCCGATTCCGTCTTTGCCGTCTTGGCAGGCGAATTCCGCCGCCCAGCCCAGCGACAGCAGCGTCATCCCGTACTTCGACAGTGTGTAGGCGGGGTGGGCGCCGAGCCAGCGCGGGTTCATGTTGATCGGCGGCGAGATGGTGAGCACATGCGGGTTGGCGGATTTCTGGAGGTGAGGCACGCATGCCTTGGTCAGCAGGAAGGTGCCGCGCAGATTGATCTCCTGCATCAAGTCGTACTTCTTGGCCGACAGCACGGCCGTCGGTTCCACCGCGATGGCGCTGGCGTTATTCACGCAGACGTCGATGCCGCCGAACCGCTGCACCGCGGCGTCGACCACGCGCTGCACATCCTCCTCGCGGCGGACGTCGCCGACGACCGCGAGCGCCTTGCCGCCGGCGGCCTCGACCTCGGCGGCCGCGGTGTGCACGGTCCCGGGCAGGCGGGGATGCGGGGTGTCGGTCTTGGCCAGCAGCACTACGTTGGCGCCGTGGCGGGCCGCGCCGATTCCGATCGCGAGTCCGATGCCCCGGCTGCCGCCGGAGATCACCACAGTGCGGTCGGCGAGCTTGTTGTCGGCCATTCCCTCTCCCTCTGTACAGGTCTGTCACGTGTTTGACCAGGTCAACACGTGGTATTGGCATTCTCTTTTTTTGCAAGTACGTTATTCATCGATGGATAATACGGCCCACACTCCGTCTGGCATCCCGCTGCAGCCCGTGTACGGGCCGGCGGATAGGGGCGCGGAGCCTCCGGCGCCCGGAGAGTTCCCCTTCACCCGGGGCAACTTCGCGTCGGGTTATCGCGGCAAGTTGTGGACTTTCCGCCAGTACTCCGGCTTCGGCACTGCCGAGGAATCCAACCGCCGCTACCGCTACCTGCTGGAGCAAGGCGGGACCGGGCTGTCGGTGGCGCTCGACCTGCCCACTCAATGCGGATACGACTCCGACGACCCGGAGTTCGGCGAGGAGGTCGGCCGGGTCGGCGTCGCGGTCGACACCCTGGCCGACTTCGAGATCTTGTTCGAGGGCATCCCGCTGGACAAGCTCAGCACGAGCATGACGATCAACGGAACGGCGGCGATCTTGCTGGCGTTCTACGTTGCCGCCGCCGAGAAAAAAGGGATTCCGCGGGCGAAGCTCACCGGGACCATTCAGAACGACATCCTCAAGGAGTACGCGTCGCGAGGAACCTGGATCTGGCCACCGGAACCGTCGCTGCGGCTGATCGCCGACACCATCGAGTTCTGTGCCGCCGAGGTGCCGAGGTTCAACGCGATTTCGGTGGCCGGAGCGCACTTCCGCGATGCCGGTGCCAACGCGGTGCAGGAGATGGCCTTCACCCTGGCCGACGGGGTGACCTATTGCGACACCGTGGTGGAGCGCGGTCGCATGACGATCGACCAGTTCGCTCCGCAGATCTCGTTCTTCTTCTACACCCACGGAGATTTCTTCGAAGAGATCGCCAAATACCGTGCGGGACGGCGGCGTTGGGCGACCATCGTGCAGGAGCGCTACGGCGCCACGACGGCCAAGGCGGCGATGTTCCGTTTCGGGTGCGTCTGCGGTGGTGCCTCGCTGTATGCGCCGCAGGCGCACAACAACATCGTCCGGGTGGCCTACGAGGCGATGGCCGCGGTGCTCGGCGGTGTGCAGTCGATGTTCACCGCGGCCTGGGACGAGCCGTTCGCCCTGCCCACCGAGGAGACCACGACACTGGCGCTGCGCACCCAGCAGATCCTGGCGCACGAAACCGGCGTAGCCAGCGTCGCCGACCCGCTCGGCGGTTCGTATTTCGTGGAGGCGCTGACCGATGCCACCGAGGCGCGCATCATCGAAATCATGGCCGACCTCGAGCGCCACGGCGGCATGGTGCACGCCATCGAGGACGGCTACCTGCAGGGCCTGATCGCCGACGAAGCCTTCAACCTGCACCGCGACGTCGAAGCCGGCACCCGACCGGTCGTCGGGGTCAACCGGTTCGTGACCGAGGAGCCCGAACACGATGTCGTCACCTATGAGCTCGATGCCGAAGGGCGTGACTTACAGCTCAAGCGGCTGTCCAAGGTGAAGGCCGAAAGGGATTCGGCTGCAGTCGAATCCACGCTTAAGGCACTGTCGCAGTCCGCCGAGGGAACTGACAATCTAATGCACAAGTTGATCGACTGCGCCAACGCCTACTGCACGGTCGGGGAAATGGTTTCCGCACTCAAGGCGGTCTGGGGCGAGTTCCAGCAACCGGTGGTGTTCTAGATGGCGGTAAGAATCCTGGTCGCGAAACCCGGCCTCGACGGACACGACCGCGGCGCCAAGATCGTCGCCCGTACCCTGCGCGATGCCGGATTCGAGGTCATCTACACCGGCATCCGGCAGCGCATCGAAGACATCGCGTCGATCGCGGTGCAGGAAGACGTCGCCGTCGTCGGCCTGAGCATCCTGTCCGGTGCGCATCTGGCGCTCACCGCCCGGACTGTCGAAGCGTTGCGCGCCGCTGACGCCGCCGACATCGCCGTGGTCGTCGGGGGAACCATCCCGCACGCCGATGTCCCCAAGCTGATCTCCGCCGGCGCCGCCGCCGTATTCCCGACCGGCACACCGCTCGAGAACCTGGTGCGGGACATCCGCGCACTGACCGGCACCGCGGAAATTGAACCGAAGCAATCAGCCACGGAGGAACCATGCGCGTCGGAGTGATGATCGGCGCCGAGCGTGGCGATATGACGCGCAAGGTGGACAAGCTCGCCTCCGATATCGAATGGGCCGAATCCGCGGGTCTGGATACCGCGTGGATGCCGCAGGTGCCCAACGACTTCGACTGCCTGACCATGGTGTCGTTGATGGCCGCGCACAGCTCGCGCATCGAGCTGGGTACCGCGGTGGTGCCGCTGCAGGCCCAGCATCCGATTGCACTTGCCCGCCAGGCGCTTTCGACGCATGCGGTGGCCGGTGGACGGCTGGCGCTAGGGGTGGGACCGTCGCATCACTGGATCATCCGCGACATGCTCGGCTTGCCGTACGAGAAGCCGGCCGCTTACACCCGCGACTACCTGCAGGTGCTCAACGCCGCGGTTGCCGGGCCGGGATCGGTTGACGTCGAGAATGACTCGTTCACCGTGCACAACCCAATGGCGATCGGGGCCGATACCCCGATGCCGGTCCTGGTCGCCGCGCTGGGACCGGTGATGCTGCAGATCGCCGGTGAACTCGCCGACGGCACCGTGCTGTGGATGGCCGACGAGCGCGCGATCGGTGATCACATCGCACCGAAGATCACCAAGGCGGCCGCGGACGCCGGTCGTCCCGCGCCGCGGGTCGTCGCTGGTATCCCGGTATGTCTCTGTGCGCCTTCACAAGTCGACGAGGCCAAGGAGCGGGCCAACCGAATCCTGGGCGAGGCCGAGGTGTCGCCCAACTATCAGCGCCTGCTCGACCGCGGCGACGCGCGCGACGTCGGTGATTTGTGTGCGGCAGGGGACGAGGAAGCGATCCTCGCCCGGATGCGGCGGTTCGCCGACGCCGGTGTGACCGACTTGTCGGTGCGGCTGTTGCCCATTGGCGACAACCGCGACGAGTTGGTCGCTTCCAAGCGCCGCACCCGCGAAGTGATCGCCTCGCTCGCAGCGGGATTGCGTTGACTGCCAGCAACATCGGGCCGCTGGCAGGGATACGCATCCTCGAAGTCGGCACCATGCTGGCGGGTCCGTACGCCACCATGCTGCTCGCCGATCTCGGTGCCGAGGTCACCAAGATCGAGCCCGCCGGCGGTGAGATCTCTCGCAGCGTCGGCGCCACCTACTTCGCCAGCCTCAACCGCAACAAGTCCAGCATCTCCTTGGACCTGAATTCCGATGCGGGACAGCAACGGTTGGGTGAGCTGGTCGGCCAGGCGCATGCGCTGCTGGTGAACCTGAAGCCGTCGGCCATTCGGCGCCTCGGGCTCACCTATGGCGAGCTGCGACGGCACAACGAGCGGATCGTCTGCGTCGCGATCACCGGATTCGGGCTGTACGGCGGCGACGACCCGGCATTCGATTACGTGGTGCAGGCCGGTGTCGGCACCGCCGCGCTGACCGGTGACCCGGACGGGCCGCCGACGCTGCCCGGCTACTCCTCGGCAGACAACTCCACCGGAATGAGTGCGGCACTGGGGCTTTTGGCCAAGATCATCTCCGGAACCGGTGGGCAGGTGGATGTGTCGCTGCGCGACGTGATGCTGTCGCAACTGAACTATCACGCGTCGGCCTACCTCAACAGCGGCATCGAGCCCCAGCGCCGGCCGTACGGGGCCCACTCGTATTACGTTCCGGCCCAGCTATTTCCGACTGCCGACGGGTACCTGGCGCTGTTCATCACGCACGACGGTTTCTGGAAGTCGTTTGCCGCCGAAGCGGGCATCGGGGGCTTCGAAACGATGGCCGAGCGAGTCGCTCGCCGCGACGAAGTGCTGGCGGTGGTCACGGCGATGCTGGCGACCGACAGCGCCGCCGGATGGGAAGGACGACTGCGCCCGTTGGGTGTTCCGGCGGCCGCCGTCCGGACCCTGCCCGAAGCGCTCGATGCGACGCCGGAAGTGGTTGTGACGGCGGGGGATTTCCGCCTCGTCGGCAGCCCGATCCACGTTTCCGGGTATCAGCCCGACTATCGGCCGCCGCCGGATCTGCCGGAGTGAGCGCGGTTACGCCTGGACCGGGCCGGTGAGGTGTGCTTCGGCCAGCTTGCGGAACGCCGCCACCAGCCGGTTGCGATCCCCGGCGCGCGTCGCCAAGACGACGTGGCAGGGTTCGACGCCTTTCAGCGGCACCGTGGTGATGTCGGGTCGCAGCGCGTTGCCGTGGAAGCCGGCCGTGATGGCCACCGCCTGCCCGGAGGCGATGACTTCGAACTTGTCCTCGAGCGCGTCGATGAATGGTCCATCGGGAGCCCGGCGCCCGTCGGGACGGGGATCGATCCGCCAGTAAGCACTCCAGGCCGGGTCGGAGTTGCGCACCCGCGGCATCGGCTCGTCGGCGATGTCGTCGAGGGTCACGAAATCGCGGCCCGCCAGGCGGTGGTCGACGGGCACCGCCAGTACCCGGGGCTCGTCATAGAGGATCGTCACGTGCAGCCCGTCGGTCGGAAACGGAAACCGGGTGACGACGGCGTCCACCCGATGACCAAGCAGGGCGTCAAGGGCCTGGCCCCAATCCAGGTGCGACACTTGCACTTCGGCGTCGGGATGTTCGCGGCGCATCTCGCGCACCGCGGGGGTGACGATCATCCCGGTCGTGTATCCGATCGCAATGCGGCTGGGCTCGGCGGCGGCCCGGGCCTGTGCGGCGGCCTGAGTGGCCGAACGCAGTAGGGCCTTGGCTCGCGGCAGGAACACCTCCCCGGCCCCCGTCAGCCGGGTGCCCTGCGGCGTGCGATCCAGCAGACGAACGCCCAGCTGCTGCTCGAGCCGGCGGATCTGACGGCTCAACGACGGCTGCGCGACCCGCAGTGCGCTCGCGGCCCGGCCGAAGTGTCGCCGTTCGGCGACCACGACGAAGTACCCGACCAGTCGCAGGTCGAGATCGATCACCGGCAACGCCGAATCGGTCATGCGTGAAGTGTATCCGCCCACGCGACAGCTCCTAGACCTGTTAGCCCTATAACGTGCGGTGATGCCGATTCGGTATCGCGTCATGTGAAACAGGCCTTGGACAGGCAGTCCGGTGAGCTCCTTGACTTGAAGTCGCGAACAGCGAACAACGAAAGGGAACATTTATGCATGTCTTTGTGACCGGCGCGAGCGGACACATCGGTTCGGCCGTCGTCGACGAACTCTTGCAAGCCGGGCATCAAGTCACCGGACTGGCGCGCTCCGACGAGTCCGCCGCGGCGCTCGCGGCGAAGGGCGTCAGAGTGCACCGGGGTGACCTCGACGACCTCGACGGCTTGCGAGACGCCGCCGCGGCCTCCGACGGTGTCATTCACCTCGCGTTCAAACACGACTTCGACGACTTCCTGGGTGCGGCCGAGACCGACCTGCGCGCCGTGCGGGCAATCGGGGAGGCGCTCACCGGGTCCGACCGGCCCTTCGTCAGCACCTCGGGCACGCTGCTGCTCTCGATGTTGGGGCAGGGCGGTCTCGGCACCGAACAGGACACACTGCCCAGCGGACCGCGGGTCGACTCGGAGAACGCGGTGATCGCGCTGGCCGACTCGGGGGTGCGATCGTCCGTGATCCGGCTTTCTCCGTTGGTCCACAGCGACTTGGACCACCACGGCTTCGCCCACCACCTCATCGGCACGGCGCGCGACGCCGGCAAGTCCGCCTACATCGGCGACGGGGCCAACCGCTGGCCGGCGGTCCACACGCTGGACGCCGCCCATCTGTACCGGTTGGCGCTCGAAAAGGCGCCTCCGGGAACGCGTTTGCACGGGGTCGCCGACGAGGGGGTGCCATTCCGGGACATCGCCACGGTGATCGGCCGCCACCTGAACGTCCCGGTGGTCAGCATCCCGGTCGACGAAGCCGGCCATTTCGGTTTCCTCGCGCTGTTTGCGGCACTGGACAATCCGACGTCGAGCGCCTTGACGCAGAAGGTGCTTGACTGGCAGCCGGAACGGGCGGCCCTGCTCGAGGACCTGGAAGCCGGCCACTACTTCGGCGAATGAGCGACACCATGGCTGACTCGATCGTCGATGATTCCCGAAAAGCGTTGGGAACGTTAGGCGTCTGCCTGCCGGTCTCGCTCACAGACGCGCTGTCCATCGACCTGCAGCGTGCGGCGGTGGGCAGGTTGGAGCGGGCCGGACACCGCGCGGTGTGGACCAACGAGGTCATCGGAAAGGATGCTCTGGTACTGCTCGCCACGCTGCTTGCCGCCACCGAGCGGATGACTTTCGGCACGTGCATCGCCAACATCTGGGCCCGGCCGGCCCAGACCATGAACGCCGCGGCCGCCCAACTGGCCCAGGCATATCCAGGCCGGTTCGTACTGGGACTGGGGGTAGGGTATCGCGAGCAGGCGGCCAGCGTCGGACGCGAATTCGGCGACCGCGTGGTCACGATGCGGGACTACCTCGACGGGATGAACGCGCCCACTTGGCCGCCGGCGCCCGATACGGCCTTTGCCCGCATCGTCGCGGCCAACGGCCCGAAAATGCTTGCGCTTGCTGGGGACATTGCCGACGGGGCACTGCCGGCCATGTCGACTCCCGATTTCACGGCACACGCCCGGCAGTCGCTGGGGCCCGAGAAGCTTTTGGTGGTCGGAATGGCCGTCGAGGTCGATCGGCCCGACGCTGCCATCGCCGGACAAGTGCGCGAGCACCTTGCCGCCGGTGCCGATCATGTAGCGCTGCTGCTGCCGATCGGTATCGAATTCGACTCGGGCATCAGGCAATTAGAGCGATGGGCGCCGGCGCTGGCCGAACTAGGCTAGCCAAGCCGACGTTCGGCGTTAGGCGTTGGCCTCGGCAGCCTGCTTCTCCTCGTAGAGCCGCGCCCACTCGGCCCGCGGCCGGATGGACACGTCCACGTCAGCCGCTTTGGCGCGCAGGGCTTTAACGGTCGCCTGTTCGCGGGCGGTGTGGGCGAAGGGGTCCCAGCTGAAGAACCGGCAGGAGTTAGCCCAGGTGATCTTGTTGATGTCGGAGTCGTCGGCGCCGGCGGCACGCAGCTCGGCGAGCACCTGCTCGGGTGCGTCGGGCCAGAAGCAATCGCTGTGCGGATAGTCGCATTCCCAGGCGATGATGTCGATGCCGATCTCGTGGCGCAGCTTGAGTGAGGTCTTGTCGGTAACGTAGCAGGCCAGTGAGTGCTCGCGGAACACGTCGCTGGGCAGTTGAGAGCCGAAGTCGCGGCGCAGCCACTTCTGGTTGGTGTAGTGGCGGTCGCTGCGGTCCAAGTAGAACGGGATCCAGCCGATGCCCCCCTCGGAGAAGGCGAATTTCAGGTCGGGGTAGTTGCGCATCGCCGGACCCCACAGCAGGTCCTGGGCGCACATCGCCGACACCTGGGTGGCCAAAATGATCATGTTGTCGATCGGTGCGTTGGGGGCCATGCTGATCGCCCCGAATCCGGTGCCGATGTGCAGACACATCACCACGTTCTCTTCGGACAGCGTCCGGTACACCGGGCCCCAGTAGTTCTCGTCGTGGTAGCTCGGAAGCCCTTCCAGGTGGGGCAATTCCGGCATCGTCACCGCCCGGCAGCCCTTGGCCGCCACCCGGCGGATCTCGGTGCACATCGCCTCCGGGCTCCAGGTCGGCAAGATGGCGATCGGGATGAACCGTCCGGGGTAGGCGCCGGCCCACTCATCGATATGCCAGTCGTTATAGGCCGACACCATCACCAGCGTCGCCTCCTCGCGGTGCATGTTGAGGTGTCGCGCGGAGAAGCCGGTGAACGTCGGGAAGCACATCGACGCGAGAATGCCGTTGCGGTTCATATCCCGAACGCGTTCGTGGACGTCGTAGACGCCGGGGCGCATCTCCGCGAAACCGGCGGGATCGCGACCCCATTCCTCGGCCGGCCACGACACCACGGCGTTCAGCCCGCTTACGCCCTGCGGCCTGCCCTGATACATCCACTGGTCGACACCCTTGTCGTCGACCACGACGATCGGCGCCTCGGGCTTGTACTTGGCGGGCACGTGGCGCAGGAACATGTCCGGCGGCTCGACCACATGATCGTCAATGCTCACCAGGATCAGGTCATCGACATCCATCAGGGTTCCTCTCCCATACAGCGGCGCAGCCGAATTCGGCTAGCCGTCGCACTCGGTCGTCGTCGCCAGCAGCCGGGGGATCGGCGCGGGATCGAGCAGCAATGCATCCGACATCGTCAGCTGCCCGGCGTTGGCGATCATGTTGTCCAGGACGGCCTGCAAGTCGTCGCCCTCGATCTCGTAGATGGCGACATAGGGGCCTTCGGCGTTGACCGGACGCAGTCGCCGCGCTGAGACGAATCCGTCGAGAGCGACGAGTTCGGGCAGATGGACTTCGTCGTACCAGGTGTTGTACTCCTGGTCGCGTTCGGGCGAACTGGGTCGACTCTCCACCAGGATGATGCCCTTGGCCATTGTCGCCAACCTCTTTCGTGACTATTCGTAGCGCACCGTGACCGAATCCGAATCGGGTACGCCCTGGCACGTCAAAATGTAGCCTTCGTCCACTTCGTCGTCGTCGAGAGCGTCGTTGATCCGCATCGTGGCGTGCCCGCTCTCGAGGCGGGCCATGCAGGTGCCACAGTTGCCGGCCTCGCAGTTGAACGGGGGATCCAGCCCGGCCCGCCGTGCGCTTTCCAGGAGCGTTTCGCCTGGAACCAGCGGCACCGACGCCTTCTTGCGTTCCAGGTAGATCGTCACCGTGCCGGGCTCGGCACCGTTCGATGTGGGTTCTGGCACCCTTGGAGTCTCCTCGATCGTCGCGGTGATCGCCGCGCGCTGGAACGCTTCGGGTTCCACCGCCGGCCGCCCCGCCCATACTTGCGTTCTTCAGTATAGAGAATACTATTCTCACTAATCGATAGCATCTTCTCTACTGCGCCGATGTCGGGTCAGCCTGGCCTGCGGGAAAGGACAGGACGTGACCGAGCCGGCCGCGCTCGTGTTCGAGGAACGGCATGTCAGCCTGCCTGAGCTCGACGCGATGGCCAACAGTCTGGCCGCGGCCCTGGGCAAAATCGGTGTCACCGCGGGCCAGCGGGTGGCAGTCATGTCCTCGAACCGGCCGGAGTTCGTCGCAGTCCTGCTGGGGATCTGGCGGCTGGGTGCCACGGCGGCGCTGATCAGTCCCGCGTGGAAGCACGACGAGGTCGACCACGCGCTGTCGCTGACCGACCCCAGTCACGCGGTCGGGGATCATCCGGTGCTGGCCGGGCTGATGCCGATGCTGCACCTGGACGATCCGATCGCCCCCGCCGAGCCGACGCCGATGTCCACCCCGCCGCGCGCCGATGCGGTGCTGGTGTTCAGTTCGGGTACCACCGGTCTGCCCAAGGCGGTCCGGCACACTCACGCCGCATTGACCGACGCCGTGCGGCACTGGCGCGACGCGCTGCAACTCAGCCGTCAGGACCGCATCCAGGTTGTCACGCCGCCGTCGCACATCCTCGGTCTGCTCAACATCGTGACTGCGCTGCGCACCGGCGCCTGGCTGCGCCTGCACCGCCGCTTCGATATCGACTCGATGCTGCATCACATCGAAACAGACCGCATCACAATCGAAATGGCGGTCGCGCCCATCGCCTTGGCCATCGCCTCGCACCCGACGCTCGAGTCGTACGATTTGTCGTCGCTGCGCTTCATCATGTGGGGCGCGACGCCGGTCAGCACCAGCGTCGCCGAGACCGTGACACGGCGCACCGGCGTCGGATGGGTCCCGGCCTATGGCACCACGGAACTGCCTGTCATTGCCTGCAATCCGCTCGACGGTGCCCGGCTCGACACTGTCGGGCATCCGGTACCGGGGGTGGAGTTGCGGGTCGTATCGCTGGAGACCGGCGAGCCGGTCGGCCCGGGCGAGGTCGGTGAGATCCAGGCGCGGTCAAGCTCACTGATGGCCGGCTACCTGCCGGCGGCGGCGACCGGCGAGGCGGTGTGCGACGGCTGGTATCGCACCGGGGACGTCGGCTGGCTCGACGCCGATCGTTGGCTGCGGATCACCGACCGCCTCAAGGAGATGATCAAGGTGCGTGGCTTCCAGGTTGCGCCGGCCGAAATCGAGACGGTGCTGCATGGGCATCCCGCCGTCAAAGACTGTGCGGTGTTTGGCATTCCGGACGGGGCCAACGGGGAAGCCGTCGTCGCCGCGGTGGCCACCCGGGCTCCCGTCGACGCCGCCGACCTCACCGCCCGGGTGGATGAGAAGCTGGCGTCCTACAAACATGTGAGCCGCGTCGTTTTCGTACCCGATATTCCTCGCCTGCCCTCGGGCAAGGTGCTGCGCCGAGTGCTGAAGGAGCGCTATGGATGTACGTCTGACAGCTGAACAGCAACAGTTGCGGGATGCGGCCGCAAAGCTGGCCGATGATCTCGGGCCGGCCACGGTTACCGACCTTGACGACGACAGCCGAATCACCAGGCTGGACAAGCAGATTGTGGCGACGGGCTGGAGGTCGCTGCGCTCCGACGGAGCCTCGGGCGTCGAAGTCGCGATCGTCGCTGAGGAATTCGGCCGCCGGTTGGTCGACACCCCGTTTCTCGGCCCGGTGCTGGCCGACGACCTGGCCCACCGCATCGGGACCGACGCCGCCGAAGCGACGGTGGCGGTGGACGGCCGCGCGATCGACGCGCGCGGCGCCCGGCGCGTTCTATCGCTGTCCGGCACCACAGTGCTGGCCGCAGACCCCGGTACCGCGTGCGCCGGTGCCGACCTGACCAGAGCCCACGCCGAATTGGGCGGCTCTCCCGAGACGCTGGGCGAGCTGGCCGCCGACGACGCGGCCCGATGGTATGCGCTCGCGCTGGCCGCCACAACGGCAGACCTGGTCGGAATCGCCCGGGGCGCACAGGCCGTCGCGTGTGACTACGCCAAAATTCGTGAACAGTACGGCAAGCAGATCGGCTCGTATCAGGCCATTGCCCACCTCCTGGCGGAAAGCCTTGCCCTGATTGAAGGTTCGGTCAGCGTGCTGCGGCATGCCGCGTGGGGCGTCGACGAACTCGAGCCGGCGCAAGCCATCCGGGCCGCGCAGATCGCGAAGGTCTACTGCGCGCGTGCCACCCGAACCGTGTGTGAGACCGCGGTTCAGGTACACGGCGGCATCGGCAATACCTGGGAGTGCATCGCGCACGTCTACCTGCGCCGCGCCCTGACATCGACGGAGCTGTGGCCCGTCACCTTGAAGGAGATCGATCTTGGACTTTCGTGACTCACCCGAAGAGGCCGCCTTCCGCGAGCGACTGCGCACCTGGCTTTCGGCGCACGCCAAGGAATTCTCCGGATCGGGCGACGAGTACTGGGCGCGGATGGCCGACTGGCACCGCGCCCTGTACGAGAACGGCTTTTTCGGCCTGTCCTGGCCACGCGATTGGGGCGGGCAGGACCTGGCGCCGGTGTACGACGTCATCGTCGACGAGGAGCTGGTGCGGGCGGGCGCTCCGCCGCGGCCCAGCGTCGGCTATCTGGTGTACGGCATCGGTGAGCACGCCAGCGATGAGGTCCGCAAGCGCTTCCTGCCCGGCATCATCAACGGCACCGAGCGCTGGTGCCAGGGCTTCAGCGAACCCGGAGCCGGCTCGGATCTGGCGTCGCTGACCACCACCGCCACCCGCGACGGCGACAATTATGTCATCCGCGGACACAAGATCTGGACCAGCTACTCCGACGTGGCCGACTGGTGCCTGCTGCTGGCCCGCACCGATCCCGACGCGAAGCGACACCGGGGCCTTTCGGCGTTTGTGATCGCGATGAAGCAGCCTGGCGTGCAACAACGCCCGCTGCAGATGATGAACGGCGTCACCAACGAATTCGGCCAGGTGTTCTTCGACGGTGCCACGGTGCCGGCGGATCGGATGGTCGGTGCTCCCGGTGACGGCTGGGCCGTTGCAATGACCGTCGTGGGACACGAACGCGAGCCCTCGACTCTCGGCTATGCCGCGCGGTACGGCAAGCTTGTCCGAGAACTGTTGGCGCGCTGGGATAATGGCGAAGGTTCGGTTCCCGAAGAGCTGGCCTGGGCCGCTGTTCAATCGGACATGTTGACCCACCACGTGCGGCGGCGGTTGTCCGAGCAGCTGGACGGGGTGTCGCACGGGTCGGAAGGCTCGCTGGACAAGCTGCTGATGACCTGGGTCGAACAATCCGTGGGGCACGCCGCTCTGGCGGTCGCCGGGACCCGCGATCCGGATCTGCTGAGCGCTTACCTGTACAGCCGCGCGCAGAGCGTCATGGGCGGAACATCACAGATACAGAAAAACATCATTGCTTCGCGCATCTTGGGATTGGGAGTCTGACGTGTACGACATGCCTGCTGAAATCGACGTCCGTGCCGACGGTGCACTGCGAATCATCACGCTGAACCGGCCGGACTCGCTGAACTCGGTCAACGACGACCTGCACTCCGGGCTGGCGCGGATATGGCAGCGATTGACCGACGACCCCGCCGCCCGCGCCGCGGTGATCACGGGTGCCGGCAGGGCATTCTCGGCCGGCGGTGACTTCGGGTATCTCGAGGAGCTCTCGAACGATGCGGAGCTGCGGGCCAAGACCATTCGCGACGGCCGCGAGATTGTGCTGGGTATGGCGCGCTGCCGAATTCCCGTGGTGGCGGCGGTAAATGGGCCAGCCGTCGGTCTCGGCTGCAGCCTGGTCGCGCTGAGCGACCTCGTCTACATCGCCGAGGATGCCTACCTCGCCGACCCACACGTACAGGTCGGTTTGGTCGCCGCCGACGGTGGCCCGCTTACCTGGCCGCTGCACATCAGCCTGCTGCTGGCCAAGGAGTACGCGCTGACCGGCGCTCGCATCAAGGCACAGCGCGCTGTGGAACTCGGGCTGGCCAACCACGTGGCCGCCGACCCGCTCGCGGAGGCGATCGCTTGCGCCAAAAAGATTTTGGAGCTACCGCAACAGGCGGTCGAGAGCACGAAGCGGGTGCTCAACATCCACCTGGAACGGGCGGTGCTGGCCAGCCTGGACTACGCCCTGTCGGCCGAGAGTCAATCTTTTTTGACCGAGGACTTCCGGGCCAACGTCGCGAAGTTCAACGCCGCAAAGAACTGAGCCGCACAACGCGACTCAGCTCTTTGACGGGCGTAACTAGCTCTTGGCCGCAGCCTTTTCGCGGGCCTCGGCCGTCTTCTCCGCCCCGCGGGCGGCCTCAGCCTGAGCCTCTTTCTTGGCCACGTCGCGCTGCGCCTTGGCCTTGTCCTGCTGGGCGCGGCCTTCCTTGCGAAGACCCTCGTGGCTGATCAGGATGCCGACGATCTCCTTGGTCTTGCCGATCGCGTCCTCGACGACGCCCTTGATGCCTTCCACGAGTCCATTGTCGCGCTCACTCATGATGGAGCCCCTTTCGTTCGTTTGCGGGTCTACTGCCCCGTACCCGAAGATTCGGGCGCACCAACGTTTAAATCGGCGCGTCTGCTGTGGTGTCGGTCACCCTGACCGCTCACCAGCGGCAACGCCGTCGTGGTCGCGCAGGAAATTCCGCAATACCTCGTCGAACCGGTGCGTCTCCCCCAAGAGGCCGCGAAACCGCTAGCGTGGCCGCTCTTGGGTCCGGGAGAGCTGGTGGCCCGGAACGATCAGGGCAGCACGGCACCGATTTTGATCGGATTTCCACCCGGGGCTGACGCCGTCATTACTCTCGACCGCCGCTCTTGCGTTCGTGAAAGAGCTTGTAGACGTCGAGCGCGTCATCGTAGGGCTCATACCGCATCGGCAGACGACGCTGGTCCCACGGCTTGGCGTACTCACCGTAGAAACTGTCGGGTTCGAAGTACTTGTTGTGGCCGCCGGCCAGGTACGGCCCGGTGTCCTCGCGGCTGGCCGTAAAGACGACTTCGTCTGGCGCGCAGGAATACAACGCTCCCAGGCACATCGGGCATGGATGGGCGATGGCGTAGACCGTACAGCCGGTCAGGTACTCGGTGCCCAGCTTCCTGCATGCTTCGCGGATGGCGCGAATCTCCGCATGGTCGGTGGGGTCATGGGTCTCGGGGACGAGATTTCGGCCCTCGGCGAGGATTTCCCCGTCCTTGACGATGACGGTCCCGAACGGCAGCCCACCCTCGGCGACACTGGTGCGGGCGATGTCAATGGCGCGCTGTGCGAAATCCATGGGAGTCCTCGAACCGGACGTCATCCGACCGGCTTTGGGCGTACCGGGCACGCTAACGCATCCTCCAGCCGCGACGGGCCGGTCCCTTTAGCCGGGTCGGTCTTCCACGGCCAGTCGTTGGATCTAAACGGCACCAGGGGTGGCAGCAACGCTTCCCGGCCCCGGTCGGCCATCTCACGTTCGATCGCGGCGCGGCCGCCACCACCGAGAAGCTCGACGTCCATGAGGAAGTAGTCACGGAAGAAGACCTGACCTAGTGAGCGGTCGGCGACGATGCGGCCAAGCACGTCGAGCATCTTCTCGGGGGTGGTCTCGAATTCCGGTGTCTCGATCAGCAATAGCCGGTCACCCATGGTCTCGGTGCCCATGAATTGGACGAGGACGCTGAAGAGGATGTTGTTCTGCCGCGCGACGTACAGCGAGTTGCTGACCCCGTAGGTGCGCTCCCAGTCGTCGCCAAGCTTGGTCTTCCATCCCTCGATGACCTTCACCCAGTGGCCTACCTGGGCGCTCGAGGCGACACCGATCGTCTTGGCCGAATGGGGTGTGGTGTCGCGGATGTAGTTCTCCACGTCCTCGTAGCTGTAACCCCCTCTGGCGACGCACTCGTCCATGAAGGCCAGATTGTTCTGCAGAATCGTGCGCAGCAGGGAGCGGTCATCATCGGAAACATTCAGGGCGTCAAGGCTTTCCAGAGCGGTCTGGTTTTGCGCTCGGTACATCTCGAGCGGGGGCCGCCACAGCTGGTTCTCGTAGGCGTTTGACACATAGGGCGAGACGATCTCGTAGATGGCCATGGTGCTGTGGCCCACCGACTTGAACAGTTGGTACACGATCGGCACCGACGGCGCGACTTCGGCTGGCTGTCCTGGCGGGTACAGGATCATCTGTCCGCCCTGCCCGGTGAACAGCGCCAGGATGATGGGCACCTGGTCGCGCATGTTCTTTTTGAAAATCTCCAGAGATGCGTCGTAGATCGTCAACATGGACTCGTTCAGGGCGAGGACCGCGCGCTCGGCCACGGCGCGCGCGCTCGCCGGTGGCTCGTCGGCGACTACTGGGCGCATGAAGTCCGGCACCGTGCGGGCGTTGGATTCGGTCATGGTGGTCACTTCCCTTTCTCGGTTATGCCGCAGGCAATGACGTCATCTGGTTTCGATCCGTGCCGGCGCGCGGTTCTCACGGCAGCTTCCAGAACACGGTGGTCACCAGCCAGAACAGCACCACCCAAAATCCCATCAACGTGGTGATCAACAGGGCTGCGCGAACGTTGATCGCCGACATCGGTGTGCCGGGGGTCGGGTAAAGCCACCGTTTCAACAACCGGTTCACATAAAACGGCATCGTGAAAAAGGTCATGATGCCGCTGGAGATTAGGTTTGCGATCAGCATTCCCTGCCAAAGCGGTAGCCTTGCCGGCGCCATCGCGAGAGTGAGCAGCATCGCTGTCGGATACAAGCCGACCCACACTGAAATCGCCGTCTTCGCCGGCGATGGACCGCGCACCTGGCCGGCGGGCTCGTCGAAGGTAAACCAACTGCCGAAGGAGTTATCGAGCGTGCGTAACCGAAAGTCGCTGAACTTCTTTCCCTCGTCGAGAAGCTGTTGGCGCTCCGCCGACGTCAGCCACCCGTCCAGGTCAGCAGCGCTGTCATAGCGGTAGAGCGCGGTCCATTCGTCTTGCACGCCCTCGATCGGTCGAAAGATCTCAGAACCATGGAAGCCCGGAAATTTGCTCTCCGCCAAACGAAGTCGTTCCTGCCAGGATAGGAATTCATCGACATGCTCGGGCTTGACGCGATGGGTCACCACCGTTGTGACCAAAGTATCGGGGGGCGTCGCGCCGCCTGTGATGACCTGTTGGGTGGAGGGGCACTCGAGGTAGCGCTGCCCTTCAGCGAGCCCGTCCTGACGCGTGGCGCTGTTGACCCATGCCCGCAGATTCGGCAGTGAATCAAAGCGGTAAATCAGCGACCACTGCGGCTGCAAGGTCGTCGGCGGATTGATCTCCGCGGCAATGAATCCCGGATAGCGCGACGCCGCGGTGTTGAGCCTCTGCTGCCAGGTGAGAAAAGCCTCTTCGCAACCTGGGCGGACTGTTTCGCCGATGATCACAGTGGCGACGTTGTCGGTAATTTCCTTGGAGGTCATTCGATGTCCGTCGCGCTCAGACGGTCGGGATCAGTCGGCGTGACTGCAGGGCCGCAAAGATCCGGTCCGGGGTTAACGGCAGCTCACGGTATCGGACGCCGGTCGCGTGGTAAACCGCGTTGGCCATCGCGGGCGCGACCGGGTTGATGCACATTTCGGCGATCCCCTTGGACCTCAGGGGGCCCGCCGAGTCGGTGGAATCGACCAGGATTACCTCCGTACGTGGAGCGTCGGCGTAGGTCGGGATGCGGTAGTTGCGCAGCGTCGGATTGATCATCACGCCGTTCTCGTCCACCATATGGTGCTCGGTCAGCACGAAGCCAAGGCCCTGGGTCACACCGCCTTCGATCTGTCCGCGGACCTGTTGCGGATTGATGACTACTCCGGCATCGGTGGCGTGCACGCTGTAGAGGATGCGGATCTCCCCGGTTATCCGGTGTACCGCGATACGAAAGCCGTGCGTATTGCAGGCGAGACTGCGCGGCGAACCATATGCCTTGCGCGATTCGGTCAACAGCACGCCGCGGCCCGCGGCGGCGGCCGCCAGTTCCGTCAGCATGACTCGGGCGTCGCCGCAGCGCACCGCGTCGTCGTCCATCGTGCACGACGCAAGGTCGACGCCGGTGTGCTCGGAAGCGAAGCGCAAGATCCGGTCGCGCAGCGCGATCGAAGTCCGCAGCACCGCGTTGCCTGCGACGAACAGTCCGGCGCTGGCGAATGCCCCGGTGTCGAACCCGGTGCGGTCGGTGTCGGACTGGACGAGCCGGATCCGCGTCGCAGTGGTGCCCAGCTCGGCCGCGGCGATCTGGACGTGGGCGGTCGATGTTCCTTCGCCGAATTCGCAAGTACCTATTGCGATCTCGTACATCCCATCTTCGCCGAGGGTGGCGAGCCCAACAGAGATGTGCTCGGTGGGCGGTGCGGTTTCGTGTATCGAGCTGGCTGCGCCGGTGCCGATCAGCCAGTCCTCACCTAACGCCTCCCCGGTTGGGTGGGAACGCAACGCGGCGTCAACGCGATCGATACACGTAGACAGTGTGTCCTCGGTGGACTCCACGTCGTCGGCCTCGACGTGGATCGCCAGCAACGGGTCACCGGGGCGAACGATGTTGCGGCGCCGCAACTCCAGCGAATCGATGCCCAGCGCGACGGCTAGCTCGTCCATTGCCGACTCCACCGCAAATGCAGGTTGAGTCATGCCGTAGCCGCGCAACGCGCCACTGGGCACGGTATTGGTGTACACCGCGTAGGCGTCGAATTTCTTGTTGGGACAGCGGTAGATCGCGACCGCGGCGGCTCCGGCGAACGCGGTCTCCCCGCCGTGATTGCCGTAGGCGCCGGTGTTGGACACGTTGCGGAAGTGGAAGGCGGTCAGCGTGCCGTCGGCGCGCGCACCGAGCTTTACGGTGATCTTCATCGGATGCCGGGGCGAGGCGGTGGTGAACTCCTCTTCGCGGGTGTATTCCCACGATGTCGGGCGGCCGGTGTCCAGCGTGGCCAGCGCCACCAAATCCTCACTGATCACTTCCTGCTTACCGCCGAAACCGCCACCGACGCGCTTGCAGAAGACCCGCACTTGATCCGGCCGCAAGTTGAACAGGTGCTCCAGCTTGCCCTTGCAGACCCACGGGGACTGCGAGCTGGTCCGCACGTGCAGCCGGCCATCTTCCATCCAGGCAATTGACCCATGCGTCTCCAAATGTGCGTGCTGCACCCGCGGCGTGAAGTACGTGCCTTCATGAATGACGTCGGCGTGAGCGAAACCCTCTGCCACATCGCCGATCTCACCGTGCAGCTCGACCAGTATGTTATGCACCGGGTCCCGAATGAACGGGTCGTCGGAACTGTGCAACTGCGGCGCACCGAGCTTCATCGCCTCGTCGGGATCGAACACCGCGGGCAGCAGTTCGTACTCGACCACGACCTTGCGGCAACCTTCTTCGGCGGCGCCGATGGTCTCGGCCAGCACCGCGACCACCCGCTGGCCCACGAAGCGCACCACGTCGTCCAGCATGTAGGTGTCGTCGGGGTCGACCAGATGATCCGTGTGGATCGCGGTGCTGAATAGCTTGCGGGGCACGTCTTCCCAGGTGTACACGCGGTGCACCCCGGGCACCGCCAGTGCTGCGGATTTGTCGATGGAGACAATGCGCGCGTGCGCATGCGGTGAGTGCAGGACCTTCAGATGAAGCATGCCGTCCATCTCGGTGTCCATTGTGTATTCGGCGCGTCCAGTCACTACGTCGGTCCCCGCGGGTGCGCCCGCACTCGTACCGATCGCCTCGCCGGGCGCTGCCTCTTCGACCGCGGCCACGCCATTGACGGCATCCTCGATCGCCCGATAACCGGTGCAGCGGCACAGGTTGCCTTTCAACCCATGCGGCAAGTCCTTCTTTTGTTCATCGGTCAAGGCGGCTGCCGTCATGATCATGCCGGGAGTGCAAAAGCCGCATTGAAATCCCGGGGCGTCGCGGAATTGCCGCTGCATCGGGTGCAGGTTTTCGGGTGAACCGAGTCCCTCGATCGTGGTCACCTCATGCCCGTCGGCCCGGAACGCCGGCGTAATGCAGCTGTTCACGGCACGACCGTCAAGCCAGATCGTGCATGCGCCGCAATCGCCTGTGTCGCAACCTTTTTTAACGCCGTACCAGCCCAATTGACGCAGGAAGGTCCGCAGGCACTGCCCGGGCTGTGGCTCTTGCGAAAACGTCTTGCCGTTTACGGTGTAGCTCATCGCACGCCCCCAAGTTCGACGCGGATTTCTTCGGCGTAGTGCTTTGCTAGATGTCGCCGGTGCTCGGGCGTCCCGTTGGGGTCGGCGAACCAGAACGCCGTTGGGATCGCATCCAGGTGTTCTTGCAAAGTGTCGGCGTCGGGCACGGTGCCGAATTGCAGCACCACCGGATGCGTGGTGGCCGCCGTGATGGTGAGCAACAGATCGTCGGTGGCCGGCGTCTGGGTGGCCACCATGAAGATCGTGGAGCGGCCGAGCTTGGTCAGCGTGAAGCGCCGGTAGGTGTAGCGCCTGCCAAGGGTGTGTTCGGGGATGTGAACGCTGCGCAAGATTTCCCCCGGCCCAAGCACATTTTGGTGATCGCCGGTGACGAAATCCTTTGCCGCAACCGTCCGTTCGGTTCCGTCGACGGCCCACAGGCGATACGTCGCCTGCAGTGCCACGGTCATGGTGATCATCGGTCCGGCGGGCAGGGACATGCAGATGTTGCCGCCCACCGTGGCGGCGTTCCACACCTTGACCGACGCGAGGAACATCTCGCAGCTGGTGTGCAACAGGCTGCCGGCGAGCCAGCCATCCGGCGGCACAAATTCGTGCAGCTCTCTGACCGTGCACGTCGCGGCGATCTCGAGTCCTTCGGAGTTCGACGCCACGCTGGGCCAGCCAAGCCCGGTGAGGTCGACCAGCCGATTCACGGCGGGCTGCGGCTGAGAAAACAGCCACGTTCCGCCGGCCAGCCACGCATCGCCGGTGCGCCAGGTAGTGCCCGGGCGATCGGACGGCCGACGGACGACGTCGACGACGGTATTGAGATCCACGCGACCCCCCCGGGACTGCTGGCTGAACGGCTAGGCGGACCAACTTTAGATAGCCGCCCCGATTCGGGGAGGGTTTCGGGCAATTTGCGTCGCCGATATGCCCGGTGCCATGCGACGCGCGCTGCCACAACAGAATTAGTGATTATTTAACAGTCGGCGAGCACGACCGCGGCGGTCCCGGTGGCATACTGGCGCGCGCATCGCCCCGGCCGAATCGCTTCACGATTTCCCGTCTGGGGAATAGTCGGATGTCATCATGGGGCCGCGCAGCGTCGGGATTCTCCTGGGGGCACGCGCCGGCCGTCGCTACGGCGCACCGAAGGTTCCTGGAGACGGACCGTAGCGGGGCCGACTATGCCGACCGCGGCGCATGAGTCCGCACGCCGTCTGGCAGTCGCGCGCGTGCAAGTCCGGCGACCGCCTTGCAACTGCCACTCTCAGCCTGAGAGAATATGATTCTCATGAATCTGCGCGCGGCTTTCGAAGCCCCGCACTGTGCTGGCTGAACTGGAGAAACCCGTGCCTGAAGCAGTCATTGTGTCCGCTCTGCGGACCCCTATCGGCACCGCCCGCAAGGGAACGCTGCGCGACACCACCGCGTTCGAGCTCGCACACCACGTCGTCTCGGAGGCGGCCACGGACCTGGATCCGGCGCAGGTCGACGACGTGATCCTGGGTGAGGGGCTTTACGGCGGCGGCGTGGTCGCCCGGCACGCGGCCATCACCGCGGGGCTGTCTCACGTGCCCGGTCTGGCCAACAATCGGCATTGCGCGGCCGGGCAGGCCGCGGTGCAGAGCGCCGCGGCAAGCGTGCGCGCCGGCATGGACGAGCTGATCATCGCCGGCGGTGTGAACGCGGCGTCGACGTCACCGCGGTCCCGGATCCAGGTGGACGGCGAGTGGGTCGACTGGTTTCCGCCGACGCACCCGGACCGGCCCGATGCCCCGAACATGGACATGTCGATCACCGTGGGCTGGAACGCCGCGGTCAAGGCGGGTGTCAGCCGCGAGGAGATGGACGCCTGGGCGCTGCGGTCGCATCGCAACGCGATCGCTGCGATCGACGAAGGCCGCTTCAAGGAGGAGATCGTTGCGATCGAGACGCCGCACGGGCTGTTCTCGGTCGACGAGCACCCGCGCCGCGACACCACGATGGAGAAGCTGGCCGGGCTCAAGCCGCTGCATCCCGAGATCGACGGCTTTTCGATCACCGCCGGCAACGCGTGCGGTGCCAACGACGGCGCGGCGGCGTTGGTCATCGCAAGTGACCGCCTGGGTGCCCAGCTGGGTTTGCCGGCATTGGCTACCGTGCGGTCCTGGGCTTCGGTCGGCGTCGACCCCGCGATCACTGGTTTGGCGCCGGTCGATGCCATCCCGAAAGCCCTTGCCCGCGGCGGTCTTTCGATCTCTGATGTAGATCTGTTCGAAATCAATGAGGCCTTTGCTGCGATGTGCGTAGCGACCATCAAGATGCTCGAGCTCGATCCGGACAAGGTGAACGTCAGCGGCAGCGGTTGTGGCCTCGGACATCCGGTCGCGGCCACCGGGGCCCGGATGCTGGTCACGCTGGTGCACGAACTGCGTCGGCGCGGCGGCGGAATCGGTGTCGCCGCCATGTGTGCCGGCGGCGGCATGGGCTCCGCGACGGTCATCGAGGTTGCGGCTCCATAATGTCTTCATGACGATCGCTGACTTAATTGCCGCAGCGCGCAACGGATCTCAGCGCGCGGCGGGTCGGCTGCTCAGTCTCGTCGAGGGCGACCAGCGCGACGAGGTGCTGGCCAGCATCGGCCCGGCAAGCGCTCTCACGGTGCGTGTCGTCGGGATTACCGGCCCGCCGGGTGTGGGTAAGTCGACGACGGTTGCGGCCCTCGTCGGCGCCTACCGCGAGCGAGGCTGCCGGGTGGCCGTACTGGCCGTCGACCCGTCGTCACCGTTCAGTGGCGGGGCGCTACTGGGTGACCGCATTCGAATGGCCGCGCATATCAATGACTCTGACGTGCTGATCCGCTCGGTGGCAAGCCGCGGACACCTCGGGGGTTTGGCGGCCGCGGTACCGGCGGCCATCCGCCTGCTGGGTGCGATCGGCTACCACTTGGTGCTGCTGGAAACCGTGGGAGTGGGGCAGTCGGAGATCGAGATCGCCGCCGTCGCCGACCCCACCATCGTCATCCTCAACCCCGGGGCGGGAGACGCCGTCCAGGCCGCCAAGGCAGGTGTGCTTGAAGTCGCCGACATCGTCGCGGTCAACAAGGCCGACCGCGAAGGTGCCGAACAGACCGTGCGGGACCTGCGCGCTGAGACCAAGGCGCCGATCGTCAGCCTGATCGCCGCACGAGGGGAGGGTGTCGCCGACCTCGTCGCCGTCATCGACGATCATCACCGCACCGACAGCCGTGAGCGTCGGGTGGCGCGAGCCCGCGCCCAAATCCTGTCCCTGGCCCAAAGCCAGTTGCGGACCCGGGCGGACCTCGACGGGCTGGCTCAGTCGGTGGTCGACGGCCAGGACGACCCGTATTCGGCCGCCGCGCGACTGCTGTTACGCGCAGGTCAGGACCAGGACTGATGTTCGCATGTCCCCCAATCGGGGGAACGGGGGTTCATCCGGATTCCGGCCCGATCAGCGGAGGTTTACCGAGCTAGAGCGGCCTAACTTAACTCTTGTATCCACGACGAGTTAAGGAGACCCGCAAGATGACTCGCACACCCGAACTGTCACCGGCCCGGTTGCGTGACCAGGTGGAGCTGTACCGCCAAATGTGGGTCCTGCGCCTGCTCGACATGGCGGTGGAGGAGTTGCGCATCGACGGTCGCCTCAACCAGCCGGTCCAGGCCGCCTTCGGCCAGGAGGCGGTTGCCATCGGAACCGCCGCGGCACTTCGCCCGGGCGACGTCATGACCACCGGCATCATTCATCTGCAGCACGCTCAGCAGGTCGCGTGCGCGCTGCCGCTGGGTCCGGCCATCGCCGCGTTGACCGGACCGGGCTTCGGTCCGGACGGTGACGAGGACGCCGCGTTCGTCGCGTCGGTTCGTGGGTTGTCGGCAACTCAAAGCGCTTTGCAGCAGTCGCCGCTGCTGGCCGTGGGACATGCTTACGGCAAGCAATTGCTCGACGACGGCCGGGTCACGGTGTGCGCCATGGAAACTCGTGACGTGAAGTCCGTGGACTTCGCCGAGGCCGCCCACATCGCGGTGTCCTGGCAGCTTCCGGTGGTGTTCGTCGTCGAGAACGCAAGTCAGGACAACTACGCCGCCGAGTGCCACGGCATCCCGGTGCTCTCTGTCGACGGCAACGACGTTGACGCGGTGCGTGACTCGGTCGCCGAGGCCGTGCGACGCGCGGGTGAGGGCGGCGGTCCCGTTCTGGTTCAGGCGATGACCCAGCGTACGAACGGTGTCTCCTCGGTCGACCCACTGGTCTTCGAAAGGCAGCGCCTGATCGGCGCCGGCATCAGCGCCGGCCACCTCTACGAGCTGGAGCGCCGGGCTCGCCACCTGGTCGCCGAGGCCGAGGCCCACGCGAAGGCGATGTTGGCCGAAGAGCAGCCCCAGCCGATTCGGGAGCCCGAAGTTTGGCCGGCCGCTAGTTGAGCAGACCTTGCCGCATCGCCTCGGCGACGGCGGCCGCCCGGTCGCTGACCCCGAGCTTCTCGTATAGCCGCTGCACATGGGTCTTGACGGTGGACGGCGCCACGAACAGTTCGCCGGCGATCGCGGGGATGCTTTGACCGCGCGCAATCCGATTGAGCACCTCGCGCTCGCGAGCGGACAGCACAGGAGCCGACGGCTCGGCTCGCTGCCGAATCTGCGCGGCAAGTCCTCCGGCAAGAGAGGGGGCCACCACGTCGTTTCCGTTCGCGCAATCGAGCACGGCTTTGACGATCTCGGAGCGCGTCGAGTCCTTCAGCAGAAAGCCCGCCGCGCCCTGCTGCAGCGCTTGATACACGATGGCCGCCTCGTCATGGGCGGACAACAGCAGCACGCGGGTGGGCAAGTCGTTGCTTCGCACCGCCGCGGCCACTTGGGCGCCGTCCATGCCGGGCATCCGGAAGTCGAGCAACGCGACGTCGGGCCGATGCTCCTTGATCAGTTCCAGCGCTCGCGTGCCGTCATCCGCCTCGCCGACGACGTTCACCTCACCGCTGAGCGCGAGTGCGCGCACCACCCCTTCCCGGAAGAGCGGGTGATCATCGCCGACAACGACGCTGACCTTCTCGGGCGTTGCTGCGCCGGCCATGGCGGTCAGTGTAGCGGTTTGCCGCACCAGCGCAGATTGCCGCCGCGGACAACCTGATGCGGGTTTTGCCGCTTAGCCCCGGAGGGGCGCGCACCGATGAGTACTGTGTTCGCGTGGCGGATACCAGCGACGCAGAGTTGCACCGGGTACGCAGGATTCACCAGCTGCGCTCGTATCGGATTGCGTCGGTGATTCGGATCGGCGTGGTGGGGCTGATGGTCGCCGCCATGATCATCGGCACTCCGCGGCATGAGTGGCCACAACAAACCGTATTGATCGTTGCGTACGCAGTGATCGCACTGGGTGCCTTGGCACGGGCGTTTTCTCCCTTTCAATGGCTCGGGAGGGGGCGCTTGGTCGGGATCGGCCGACTCGAGCCATTCGCGTTCACCATCGTTGACGTCGTAACACTGACGGTCTTTCAGGTTTTGTCCACAGACCGCATCGATCCATTGCTGATCATGATGCTGCTACCCATCTTCATAGGCCTCGATGTCTCGTCGCGCCGGGCGGCGGTGGTACTGGCCTGCTCGATGGCGGGATTTCTCGTTGCGGTGCTGGAAGATCCGTTCATGCAAGACGAATTCGGACTTGCCGAGTGCTTGTTCCGGTTCGCGCTTTACGGCTGCCTTTGCGGCACGGCCTACCTGGCTGTGCGCATGGAGGAGCGGCATACCCGTGCGATCGCAGGGCTGAGCGCGTTGCGGGAGGAACTACTGGCTCAGACGATGACCGCGTCCGACGTGCTACAGCGCCGCATTTCGGAATCCATTCACGACGGAGCGCTGCAAGATGTGCTGGCCGTGCGGCAGGAGGTTGTCGAACTCAGGGCCGCCTATCCCGGCGATGAACGTGTCGAGCGCGCGCTCTCCGGTCTTCAGGTCGCCTCGCAGAGCTTGCGGCAGGCCACTTTTGAGTTGCATCCGGCGGTTCTGGAGCAGGCCGGGCTGGGTGCCGCGGTGCAGGAGTTGGCCGCCTACACCCAGCGACGGTCGGGCATCGAGGTCAGTACCGATATCGATTACCCGGTCCGCGACGAGATCGACCGGATCGTCTTCGGGGCCGTGCGCGAACTGCTGTCCAATGTCGTGCACCACTCGAAGGCTCGGCGCGCATCGGTCACGCTCGGGGTCACCGACGGCAAATGTGTGTTGGACGTGACCGACGATGGGGTGGGCTTCGACGCAGAGACCATGGCGCGCCGCCTCGGCGAGGGCCACATCGGATTGGAGTCGCACCGGACCCGGGTGGACGCGGCCGGTGGCATCTTTGCGATCCTCGACGCCCCGGTGGGCACCCACATCTGCGTGGAAGTGCCGCTGAAGGGCTGAACTCCTACTTCAGGTCGACGGACTTTCCGGTGGCGGCGGCGTAACCCGCGCGGTAGCCGAAAACCATTGCCGGACCGATGGTTCCACCGGCGCCGCCGTAGGCACGGCCGGTCGCACCGGCCATCGCGTTGCCCGCGGCGAACAGGCCCGGGATCGGTTCCCCGTTGACGTGCAGCACGCGGCCGTCGTGGTCGGTACGCGGCCCGCCCTTGGTGCCCATCGCGCCGATCGAGACCGGGACGGCGTAATAGGGCGCGGTGTCGATCGGTCCGAGTGTCTTCCCGGCAGCCGTGGTGGCACTGTCGTCACCCCAATAGCCGTCGTACGCACTGGAACCGCGGCCGAAGTCCGGATCCGCCCCCTCGGCGACATGGCGGTTCCACTCATCGATCGTGCGGATCAGACCCTCGGCGTCGATACCGGTCTTGGCGCCCAGTTCGGTCAGGTCCGCGGACTCGCAGAACCAGTCCGGCACCGGCTCACCGGGAGCGACACCCAGAAATCCGTAGCGCTGCAGGTGAACTGAGTCGAACACGATCCAGCCGCGATCATTGGTGTACCCGCCGCGGGGATCCAGGTACTGGAACGCACCGGCCATCGAGTTGTAATCGCATGCCTCGTTGACGAATCGGTGCCCGGCCTGGTTGACGATGATGCTTCTCGGCCGCGTCCGCTCCAGTCGCACGCTGCGGCTGCGCTGCTTGCCTTCGATGGTGTCGCCGGGGATCTGCACGATCGGGACCCACCATGCCTCGCCCATGTTGGCCAGATCGGCGCCATGCGCCATCGCCATCCGCAGCCCGTCGCCGGTGTTGTTCGGCGGCGAGACCGGGCCGTGCATCGGGCCGCGCAGGAATGCCTGCACCAAGCCGGGGTCCCACTCGAAGCCGCCGACACCGAGGACGACTCCGCGGCGCGCGCGCACGTTGATCCGCTTCCCGGCCAGGGCAATTCGCACGCCGGTTATTTCTCCGCCCTCGGCGATGAGTTCCTCGGCGCGAGCGTTGGTGTGCGGCGTCACGCCGGCATCGAGTAATCCCTTGAGTAACCCCGCGATCAGCGCGGTGCCGGCGACGCACAGATCGCTGCCTTCCTCGATCTGCACGTGCAGGCGTGCTCGCGTTTCGGCGTCGATACCGACGTTGGACCAGTCGGCGGGAAACGAGGTGATCCGGTTACCCCACTCGCCGATCTGGTTCAGGTCGAAGGGCCCCGCACTCAGAGACCGGCCGCCGGCCGGCTGCCCGCCGGGCAGCTCCGGCCGGTAATCGGGGAAACCGGCGGCGATGTCGAATCGCAGGGCGCTGTGCTCCTCCACGAATTCCAGCATCGTCGGACCGGTACGCACGAACGTTTCGACCAGGGCATCATCCATCTGTCCGAGGGACTGCGCACGCAGGTACCGCAACGCGTCGGCTTCCGTCAATTCGCCGTCGGGAGAACGGTTATGTGCGGGGATCCAGATGATGCCGCCAGACACCGCGGTGGTCCCGCCAACGGTCGGGGCCTTCTCGAACACCTCGACGGAGGCGCCGGCGGTCACTGCCGACAGCGCGGCGGTGAGCCCGGCCCCGCCCGTGCCGAGCACGACGACATCGGCTTCGGAATCCCAAGACATCAACTGCAATCCCTTCAGCTCAGCAGCTCGGACAACTGCTTGGCGGCTTTGACGACCGCTTCCCTGCCACGCATCACGACGTCCTCCCGATGGGAGATGAGGTTGATGCACGTCGGTGGGGACGGCGCCGGACGGTGGACGGCCACGGCCAGGCCGTACGTATTCGGTTCGATCTCGCCATAGGTCGTCACCCAGCCGCGCTCGCGTGCCCGCGACACCAATTCGCGTTCGCCCGGGCGCGGGGGCAGGCTTGCCAGCAAGGCGATTCCGGCCGCGCCGCGGTCCAGCGGATACCGGCTGCCCTCGTGGAAGGACAGTTGGTAGGCGACGTGGCTCGGCACGATCACCGCGACCGCCACCTGTTGATCGCCCTCGGCGACGAGTAAGGACACGGTGGTGCCCAGCTCGTCGGCCAGGGCCCGCAGCGTCGGCAGACTCAGCTGGCGCACATTGCGGTCGAACGCGGCACCGAGCACCGCGAGGCCGGCGGCCGGCCGGTATCGACCGTCTTCGCCCTTGGCCACCAAGCGAAATTGGGACAGTGTCGACAGCAGGCGATAGGCGATGGTCCGGTGCACCCCGACCTGGTCAGCGAGCTGCTGGACGGTCAGTCCGGTCGGCGAATCCGCCACCATTTGTAGCGCGGTGATTCCCCTCGCCAGCGTTTGTGAGCCGGCACCCGAACCCGTCACAGCCTTGACATACCTCCATGCGAGAGCGAAGCTCTAATATATAACGCACGCCAGTGTGCGATATTCGCACACGAGGTAAGTCTAAAACGAGAACCAGATTTCCACCAGTAGTAGCGGAGAGGAACCGTGGCCGAGTTCGAGAGCATCTGGAGCGATCTCCAGGGCGTCGCATTTGAGCAGGGCTATCTCGACGCCGGGGGCGTGCAGACCCGTTACTTGCGTGCCGGTGATCCCGGCAAGCCGGTACTGATGCTGCTGCACGGATCCGGCGGCCACGCCGAGGCTTACGTGCGCAACCTTGCCGCCCACGCCGAGCATTTCTGGACCTGGTCGATCGACATGCTCGGCCACGGGTACACGGACAAGCCGGGTCACCCGCTGGAGGTCAGCCATTACGTCGAGCACCTGATGGCCGTGCTGCGCACCATCGGGGCGGACCGCGCCCACATCAGCGGCGAATCGCTCGGCGGCTGGGTGGCCGCCCGTGCCGCGGTCGATCATCCGGATGTGGTTGAGCGACTGGTCCTTAACACCGCCGGCGGTTCCCAGGCCGATCCGGTTGTGATGCAACGGATCATCACGCTGTCGATGGCGGCCGCCGAGAACCCGACCTGGGAGACGGTGCAAGCGCGCATCAAATGGCTGATGGCCGACAAGTCCAAGGATTACGACGATCTGGTTGCCAGCCGCCAACGCGTGTATCGCCAACCGGGATTCGTCTCCGCGATGAGCGACATCATGGCGTTGCAGGACCCAGAGATTCGCGCGCGCAACATTCTCGGCCCGGCCGAATACGGATCGATCATCGCGCCGACGCTGGTGCTATGGACCAGTGACGACCCCACCGCCGACGTGACCGAGGGGCGCCGCATGGCGTCGATGATCCCGGGCGCGCGGTTCGAGGTGATGCCCGGCTGTGGTCATTGGCCGCAGTACGAGGACGCCAAGACCTTCAACCAGTTGCATCTCGATTTCCTGCTGGGACGCTGATGGCAACCGACGGGCAGCAGACACCTGGCCACAATGTCGACGTAGTCGTCGTCGGTGCGGGCCCGGTCGGGTTGACCTTGGCCAATATCCTTGGCCTGCAAGGTGTCCGAACCCTGTTGGTCGACGAGCGCGACACGCTGATCGACTACCCCCGCGGCGTCGGCCTGGACGACGAGTCGTTGCGCACCTTTCAGTCGATCGGCCTGGTCGATCGGGTGCTGCCGCACACGGTGCCGAACCAGATCCTGCGTTTTTTCGACGGCAATCGCAGGGTGCTCGCCGAAATGGCGCCGCCGGACGCGCGTTTCGGTTGGCCGAAGCGCAACGGGTTCGTCCAGCCGCTCGTCGACGCCGAATTGCTAGCCGGGCTGGACAGATTCGACTGCGTCGAGGTGCGCTGGAGCCGGCCGATGACGGGCTGCCGGGAAGCCGGCGACGGCGTGACGGTTGAGCTCGGCGGCGAGGGCGAGGATGCCACGGTGCGGGCCCGCTTCGTCGTGGGCTGCGACGGCGGCCGCAGCATGACCCGCCGGATGATGGGGGTGTCGTTCGACGGGACGACGTCGTCGACACGCTGGCTGGTGGTCGACATCGCCAACGATCCGTTGGGTCACCCGAACAGTGAGGTGGGTGCCGATCCCGAACGCCCGTACGCCTCGATTTCGATCGCGCACGGAATTCGCCGCTTCGAGTTTATGATTCACGCCGACGAGACCGACGAGCAGGCCGAGGATCCGGCGTTTCTGGAGCAGATGCTGGCTCGGATGGTGCCGCGGCCCGACCGGGTCGACGTGATCCGTCGCCGCGTGTACACCCACCACTCGCGCATCGCCGGGGCGTTCCGCAGCGGCCGGCTGCTGCTGGCCGGCGACGCCGCGCACCTGATGCCGGTGTGGCAGGGACAGGGCTACAACAGCGGCATCCGGGATGCAGCCAACCTGGGCTGGAAGCTGGCCGCGGTGGTCAACGGCCGCGCCGACGACAAATTGCTCGACACCTATGACATGGAGCGCCGCAAGCACGCGCGGGCCATGATCGACCTTTCCACGATGGTGGGCCGGGTCATCTCGCCTACCAACCGTCGCGTCGCCACCGCGCGCGACCTGCTGGTGCGTTCGGCGTCAATTGTGCCGACGCTCAAGCGGTATGTGCTCGAGATGCGGTTCAAGCCGATGCCACGGTACGAGCACGGGGCCGTCGTACACTCGGTGAATCCCAAAGCCCCGCACGGCGCGCAATCGCCGGTCGGCACGCTGTTCATTCAGCCGCGGGTCGATACCCGGACTCAGCAGGACGTCTTGCTGGACGACGTACTGGGTCCGTGGTTCGCGGTGTTGTGCTGGAACAACAACCCGCGCAAGATTCTCGGGGACGAGGCGTTCGCGAAGTGGAAAGCGTTGGGCGCCCGCTTCGTTGCGCTGCGGCCGCAAACTCAGCTGCACTGGCCCGGGCACGACGACCCGGATGTCGTCGTCGTGGGCGACCGGACCGGGGGGCTCAAGTCCTGGTTCGACGTGCACTCCGAATCGGTGGTGTTCTTGCGTCCCGATCGCTGCATCGCGGGTGCTTGCATCGCCCAGCTCTCTCCCGATCTCAGCGCGTCGCTGCTCGATGCCCTCACACTCATCCCGGGAGGGGGTGATGTCGACAGTGGCAATGGCTCTGTGCTGTATGTCCCACAGCCCGCTCCTGAATCTTCCGGGGCCGTCGCGGGACCTGCTTGACGACGTCGAAGGCGCCATCGCGCAGGCTTCCGAATTCGTGCGCGACTACGATCCCGAACTCGTCGTCATCTTTTCGCCGGATCACTACAACGGATTCTTCTACAAGGCGATGCCGCCATTCTGTATCGGCTTGAACGCCAACGGAGTCGGTGACTACGGCACACACGCCGGTCCGCTCGACGTCCCGACCGATCTGGCCTCGCAGTGCGCGGAGGCCGTGCTTGAGGCAGGCATCGACGTGGCGGTATCGGCCAGCATGGACGTGGATCACGGGACCGTCCAGCCGCTCGAGAAACTCTTGGGCGACGCCCTGTCGCGTCCCGTGATACCCATCTTCGTCAATGCGGTCGCGGTGCCGCTGGGACCGTTGCATCGGTGCCGCGCGCTGGGCGCGGCCGTCGGCAACTATCTCGCCACGTTGGACAAGCGGGTCTTGGTGATCGGGTCCGGCGGGCTTTCTCATAGTCCGCCGGTACCGACGCTGGCGACGGCACCGGAACCGGTGCTGGAGCGCATCGTGCAGGGCCGGCCGATGACGCCCGAGCAGCGGCAAGCCAGGCAGGTCGCCGTCATCGAGGCGGCCAAGGCCTTCGCCGGCGGCGAGAGTGATCTGCAACCGCTGAATCCGGCATGGGACCAACGCTTCCTGGAGATCATCGACGCGGGCCGGCTCGAAGAGTTCAGCCTCTGGTCGAACGCCTTCGTGCTCTACGAGGGCGGCACGTCCGCACACGAAGTCCGCACCTGGATAGCGGCTTTCGGCGCGCTGGAGACCGCGGGCCCGTATGCGACGGCGTTGCGCTACTACAAACCGGCCGAAGAACTGATCGCCGGTTTCGCGATCAGAACGGCGACACCGGCATGACGAGTCCGGATATGAACGGCTTCGACCACGTTGTCGATGTGCTGATCGTCGGCTCCGGTGGTGGCGGTATGGCCGCCGCGCTGACCGCGCGCGCATCCGGCCTCGACGCATTGGTGATCGAAAAGGCATCGTATTTCGGCGGTTCCACCGCATTGTCGGGTGGCGGGATCTGGGTTCCCGGTGCACCCGCGCAACGCCGGGAGGGCTACTGTCCGGATCCCGAAGGCGTGGTCGAATACCTGCTCAGGATCACCGAGGGATTGGTCAGCGAGGCGCGTATCCGGCAGTACGTCGAGTCGGCGCCGAAAATGCTGGAGTTCCTCGAAGGGCTTTCCGGGTGGTTCGAATTCGTCTGGAAGCCCGACTATGCCGACTACTACCCGGAACTGCCGGGCGCCTCGGAGCTGGGCAGCACCATCAACGTGCCGGCGATCGACCTGCGGAAACTGGGCGCCGACGAGCAACTGATGCTCAAGCCGCTGGCACTTGCTCCCCGGGGAATCTGGCTGGGTCCCAAAGACCTTCGGACCTTCTACCGGATCAGGCAGACGTGGGCCGGCAAGGGCGTGCTGTTGAAGCTCCTCTGGCGGATGTTCAAGGCGAGAGCCTTCAACGAGCGGATGGCCGCGATCGGCCAGTCGCTGGTCGCGCGGTTGCGGTTGGCGATGCGGGACAGCGGTATTCCGCTGTGGCTGGACGCACCGATGACCGAGTTGCTCACCAACGTCCACGGATCGGTGACCGGCGCGGTGATCGAGCGTGACGGTGTCAAGCAGCGGATCGGTGCGCGTCGCGGCGTCATCCTGGCGTCCGGGGGTTTCGATCACGACCTTGCCTGGCGCAAGGAGCAGCTGCCGGTCTTGGAGAGCATCGGGTCCCAGGACTGGAGCTTCGGTAACCCCGTCGCGATGGGCGACGGTATTCGCGCGGGCGAAAAGGTGGGCGCCGCAACCGACCTGCTCGACGAGGCGTGGTGGTTCCCGGCCATCCAATGGCCGGACGGCCGAATGCAATTCATGCTCAACGAGCGGATGATGCCGTCGCAGTTCATTGTCAACGGCGAAGGTAAGCGCTTCATCAACGAGGCGGCCCCGTACATGGACTTCGGTCACGCGATGATCGATGGGCAGAAGTCCGGTGTCACCCACATCCCGTGCTGGCTGATCACCGATCACCGATCGTGGAATCGCTACGTCGTCGGTGGTCACCTGCCGCTACCGAAAATTCCCGGCGCTCCGGTGCCCACCGGTCGCAAGATTCCGAAGGCCTGGCTGGATTCGGGTGTGGTCAAGTCGGCGACCACCTGGGAAGAAATGGCGACCAAAATCGGTGTCCCGGCAGCCCAATTACGTTCCACTGCAGCTCGTTTCAACGATCTTGCGCGCAACGGCCACGATGACGATTTCAACCGAGGAGACAGCGTCTACGACAACTACTACGGCGATCCGACCCTGCCTAACCCCAATCTGTATCCGTTGGGTGATCCGCCCTACTATGCGTTCCGCATCGTGCTCGGCGATCTCGGAACTTCGGGCGGCCTGCTGACCGACGAATACGCCCGAGTGCTGCGACCCGACGGCGCCATCGTGCCCGGGCTCTACGCGGTGGGTAACACCTCCGCGGCGGTGATGGGCCGCAGCTATGCGGGAGCCGGGGCGACCATCGGTCCCGCCATGACGTTCGGCTTTGTCGCCGCGAAACACCTTGCCAGCCAGGCCTAGTCTCTTGAGGAGGTAACAATGAAAATTTCACTGTTCTACGAGTTCGCTCTGCCCCGTCCGTGGGCGCCCGATGACGAACATGTCCTGTTACAGGACTGCCTGGACGAGGTGGAGGCCGCCGACAAGGCGGGGTTCTCCACCGTCTGGCTGACCGAGCACCACTTCCTCGAGGAGTACTGTCACTCCACCGCGCCGGAGATCTTCCTGGCCGCGGCCAGCCAGCGAACCAAGAACATCCGGCTCGGGTTCGGCATCATGCACCTGCTGCCCGCGGTCAATCACCCCGCGCGGGTGGCCGAACGCGTCGCCACCATCGACCTGCTCTCCAACGGGCGTGTCGAGTTCGGCACGGGGGAAGGTTCCTCGGTCGGTGAACTCGGCGGATTCGATGTCGACCCCGCCGACAAGCGCGCGCAGTGGGAGGAGTCCCTCGAGGTCGCGATCCGATGCATGATCGAAGAGCCGTTCACGGGTTTCAAGGGTGAGCAAATCCAGATGCCGCCTCGCAACGTGATCCCCAAACCGCTGCAAAAGCCGCACCCGCCTGTCTGGGTCGCCTGCACCCGGCCGGCTAGTGTGCAGATGGCTGCCCAAAAGTGCATTGGGGCACTGAGTTTCGCCTACACGGGGCCGGGGCCGCTGACCGACCGGGTCAAGGGCTACTACAAGGAATTCGAGGAGAACGGCGTGCCCATCACGCCGCAGATCAACCCGAACATCCTGGCCATCGGCGGCGACTTGTCGATGATGGTCGCCAAGACCGAGGAAGAGGCGCTGCAACGACTGGGGCAGGGCGGTGGATTCTTCTCGTTCGGAATCATGCACTACTACCTGACCGGAATGCACAGCCCGGGCCGCACCGGAGTGTGGAAGCGCTACCTCGAAGAGGTCGAAAAGGACCCGACGCTGGCCTACGGACCCGGCCGCGGCGCGATCGGATCCCCGGACACCGTGCGCGAATTCCTGCGTGGCTACGAGGAGAGCGGCGTCGACGAGATCATCCTGCTGCTCAACCCGCGCAGCCACGAAGGCACCATGGAATCCATTGAGCTGATGGGCAAAGAGGTACTGCCCGAGTTCATCGAACGTGACGAGAAGGCGGTGGCGGCCAAGGCCAAGCGGTTGGCACCGGTTATCGAGAAGGTCGAGGCGAGGCGGCCGAAGTCGACCGCCCCGTTGTTCGACGAAACCTACGCGTTCGGCGGCCTGCCCACCGGGCGCGACAAGTTCACCGCCAGCGAGATCCCTGAGGCCATGGCCGAGATCAACGAGGGCCGGGTGCAGGCGGCACAGCGCGCGAAGGAAGAGCAGAAAAACAAGTAGCGCCGGAAGATAATCGAGCCGTGGGCGAGATCGACGGGTTGTGGCGTTACCTCGGCTATCAAGGCCGCCGTGCGGTGGTGACCGGATGTGCGTCGGGCATCGGCGAACAGGTGGTGCGCCAGCTCACCGAACTCGGGGCCGAGATCGTCGGGTTGGACAAGCGGCGACCGTCGGTCGAGCTCAACGAGTTTCATGAGGTCGACCTCGCCGACCCGGAATCGATCGATGGCGCGGTCGCGTCCATCGGCGGGCGGGTCGACACGCTGTTCAACGTCGCCGGTGTCTCCTCCGGGATCGGCGACCCGTCACTGGTTGCCACGATCAACTTCCTGGGCACCCGCCAGGTCACCGAGGCCCTGGTCCCGAGAATGGCCGCGGGGTCGTCGATCGTCTGCGTGTCCTCGCTCGCGGCCGCCGCCTATCGGGAACACGCGGCGGCGGTGGCGCCATTACTGAATACCGCGACGATGCAAGAGGGCATCGAGTGGTGCGCCGCGAATCCCGATGAGGTGGGCAACGGTTACCAACTGTCCAAGGAAGCCATCATCTTCTACACGATGCGTAGCGCTACGCCGTTGGGCGCCAAAGGCATCCGTATCAATTGCTCCGGCCCCGGGGTCACCGAGACTCCGATACTCGATCAGCTGCGGACGGCATACGGGCAGGGTTTCCTCGACGACATTCCCAAGCCGCTGGGGCGCGTTTCCGACCCCGCCGAGCAGGCAGCGGTGCTGCTCTTCTTGAATAGTGAGGCGGCCAGCTACATCACGGGACAGATCATCTGGGTCGACGGTGGAAACGTGGGTGCGGCGATCGCTCGTGAACTCGAGGAAGGAGCCCCTCCAGATGAGCCGAGCCGACTTGACTGATTTCCGGCGGGTGGCAAGGGATGTCTCCAACTGGGGACGTTGGGGAGACGCCGACGAACTCGGCACGCTGAACTTCATCACCGCGGACAAGGTCGCGCAGGCCGCCGGTCTGGTCAAGCATGGCAAGGTGTTTGCGCTCGGCGTCGACTTCGGCGCCTCCGGTCCGCAGGGCGCCTTCGAGTTTCGGCACAACCCGGTGCA
The DNA here is from genome assembly GCF_036409155.1 of Mycobacterium sp. 050128. NCBI lineage: Bacteria > Bacillati > Actinomycetota > Actinomycetes > Mycobacteriales > Mycobacteriaceae > Mycobacterium > Mycobacterium sp. 050128. The sequence goes on from NZ_JAZGLW010000001.1 coordinate 2,355,026, forward strand.
CATCATGACCGTCGACGGCGGCGATGTGAATACGCTGGCCAAGTACGGGGCGAGCTGGCCGCGTAACCCGTTGGCACTGCAGCTCAGTAGCTACATGACGGCCGATAACCCGTTCCGCTTCAACGACGACATGATCATCATGCCGCTGCAGGCGGCAAGCCAATGGGATGCGCTGTCCCACGTCTACTACGACGATTACCTCTACAACGGCTTCCCGGCAGACTCGGTGACCAGTATGGGCGCCTACCACTGCGGCATCGACAAGGTTGACGTCAAGGGCATCACGTCGCGCGGTGTGCTACTGGACTTGGTCCGCCATCGGGGTGCGGAGGTGTTCCTCGAAGCCGGAAACCCGATCTCGCCGGAAGAACTCGACGACGTGGTCCGCGCCCAGGGCGTGACCATCGGGCGGGGCGACATCGTGCTGATCCGGACCGGCTGGTGGACAAGGTTTCTGATGACCGGGAACAAGACCGAAGGCTATTCCGGACTGGACTGGCGATGTGCCCAGTGGCTGCACGATCACGAGATCGCGGCCGTGGCCGCCGATAACCTTCAGGTCGAAGACCTGGTGTCTGGAATCGACGGCGTCACCTTCCCCCTGCATCTGCTCTGCCTGCGCGACATGGGCATGATCTTCGGCGAATACTGGGATCTCACCGCGCTGGCCGAAGACTGCGCCGCCGACGGCGTCTACGAGTTCCAGCTCGTCGCTCCGCCGCTGCGGGTGGTCGGTGCGGTCGGCTCTCCCGTCAACCCGATTGCGATCAAGTGATGGACTTTGCGCGTAAGACCATGCTGGTCGACGGCCTTAGCACCGGGTACCTGGAGGCCGGCGAAGGCGATCCGGTGGTGCTGCTGCACGGTGGCGAGTTCGGCGCCAGCGCCGAACTCGGCTGGGAACGCAACGTTTCCGCGCTGGCCGCGCACTACCGGGTGCTGGCCCCGGACATGCTGGGGTATGGAAACTCGGCGAAGGTGATCGACTTCGTGGACGGCCGGGGGATGCGGATACGGCATGTGGCCCGCTTCTGCGAGCTCCTCGGCATCGACTCGGCGCATTTCGTCGGCAACTCGATGGGCGCGATCAACCTGCTCAACGACACCACGTCCGAGGCGCCGCGGCTGCCGGTCCGTAGCCTGACGATCATCTGCGGCGGCGGAGAAATCCAGCAGAACAAGCACTTTGAGGCGCTGCAGGAGTACGACGCGAGCCTGGAGGCGATGCGCCGCATCGTCGAAGCCCTGTTCCACGATCCCGGCTATCCGGCCGACGAGGAATACGTGGGCCGCCGCTACGAATCGAGCACCGCGCCGGGGGCGTGGGAAGCTGTGGCCGCGGCCCGATTCCGCCGTCCCGGTTCGTCGCGGCCCCCGACCCCGTCGACCACGCGAGCCTACGAGCGCATCGGCGTGCCGACGCTGGTGGTCGAAGGGGGAGAGGACAAGCTCTTGCCGCGGGGCTGGGCCGCCGAGATCGCCGAGCAGATCGACGGCGCCCGCTCGACGGTGGTCGACGGCGCCGGCCATTGCCCGCAGATCGAGCAACCGGCAACGGTCAACGACTCGCTGCTGGAATTCCTGGCTTCCTAGAAGACGTATTCCAGCCGGGTCATCATCCCGGCGACCTGGTGATAGGTGTTGTGGCAGTGCATCTGCCACACGCCGGGATTGTCGGCCACCAGAACGGCCAGGATCTTCTGCTTGGGCAGCACCATCACGGTGTCCTTGCGGGCACCCAGCGACCCGTCGGGGTTGATCAGCTGGAATGTGTGCCCGTGCAGGTGGATTGGGTGATACATCATCGTCGGGTTGTCGAACGTGATGGTGGGCCGCTGGCCCTGCTGAACGTGCAGCGGATTGGTCTTGCTGTAGGGCTCGCCGTTGATCGTCCAGTCGTACTGGACCATGTTGCCGCCCAGAACGACGGGAAGGTTGAGTCCGGGTTCGGGCCAGCCCAACATGACCGGCGTTGCCGCGGTGAACATCTCGATGGTTCCCACGCGTCGGTTGAGTTCGGCCGGTTGGAACTGTGGATCGGGCGGGCTGCCCTTGCCGGTGGACAGCAGCGCCCGCGCCAGCGCTCCCTTGCCCTCGGCCATTGCGACCAGTGGGAAGACTCCGTCGGCGGCGGTCACGATCACGTCGTACCGTTCGGCCATCCCGATCAGCAGGGCGTCGACCTGTCTGGGCACGACGGCGTAGCCATCGGTGTGGGTGACCGTCATGGGGTGGCCGGCCAGCGCGACGCGGAAGGTCGTGTCGGAGCCGGTGTTGATGAAGCGGATCCGGATCCGCTGGCCCGGCTTGGCATTGAAGGTGGTGGGAGCCGCGGGAATTCGCCCGTTGATCAGATAGTAGGGATAGGCGATGTCTCCGGCGTCGCCGCCAAGCAGGTCGCTGTTTCCGACCCTGGCATTCGGCATTGCCGCCGCCGACGTGGATGGGCTCGTCGGGGTGGTCGACGACGTCGGGCTGGTCGAAGTGGTCTCGCTGGTCGAGGTGCTAGGGGTCGTCGACGTGGTCGAGGTCGTCGGGCTGGTCGAGGGTGCGGCCGGTACGTTGGACATGCTGGGCTTGTTCGGGTTCGTGAGTTCCTCGTAGAGCTGTTGCGGGCTCTTTCCCACGCCGTCGGTCCAGTCGTCAAGGATGACAACCCATTCGACGTCGTAGTTGCCCTCGGTGGGGTCATCGATGATGACCGGCAGGTACAGTCCGGTGTCTTCGTCGAGGCCGGTGTGCGGATGTGCCCAGTAGGTGCCCGAGTTCGGTACGGAGAACTGGTAGGTGAATTCCTGGCCGGCTTCGATGTTCGGGGTGGCCGGCTCCGCTCCATCCATGTTGTTGCGCAACGCGATACCGTGCCAATGCACCGATGTCATGTGGTCGAGTTTGTTCGAGACCTTGACCACGAGCTCGTCGCCGACCCTGGCCCGGATCAGCGGGCCGGGGATCGTGTCGCCGAAGGCCAGCGTCCGCATTACCGGTCCGCCCAAATCGATCTGGGTCAGCTGCGGTGTCAAGCCGACGTTCACCGTGCGCCCGCTGTGCGGCCGCGCCGCCTCGGCGGCAGCGATCGCGGCCGCCATCTTGTCGGCACTGCTGAGGCCCTGGGACTCGGAATGACCGCAGGCCGCCAGCGTCAATCCACCCGCGATACTGGCCGCCATGAAGCCGCGCCGGGTCAGCCGCGCCCCGTCGGAGGTAACCCCACTCGTGGGTAGCAGCGGCATGTATCGCTCCTTGTCGTCGGTCGGCACGGGCCCGGCGAGTTATACCGTGCTAGGGAGTTAGCCAGAACGCAACCATTGCCGAAGAAATTCGGCCGCTATCAGCCGGCTTGCTGCCGGGAAGCCGCCCAGTCGCTGAACGCGGTGGGGTAGATGGTGACTTGCTCTCCGTCGATGGGGACGATGCCGCGGTCGTCGAGCAGGGCACCGTAGTAGCGCGCCTGTAGGTCGGTCACCACCTCGCGCGCGTCGCCGGTTGCGGCAAACCAGGTCCGGATGAAGTCGTCCATGCCTCGCTTGTCGGGGCCGGCGATGTTGATCAGCCCGGCCGGATCGTCGATCGCCGCGCGGGTGACGGCCGTGGCGACGTCCGCGGAGGCGATGGGCTGGAACGCTCCATGCGGCGCGCGAATCGTGTCGCCGTCGGCCAGCGAATCCGCAATGCCCCCAACAAATTCGAAGAACTGAGTGGCCCGCACGATCGTGTTGGGGAATCCCGAGTCCTCGATCACCTTCTCCTGCGCGACCTTGGCCCGCATGTAGCCACTGTCGGGCAGCCGGTCGGCACCCACGATCGAGAGCGCGACGTGGTGCTGCACTCCGGCGGCCCGCTCGGCCTCGAGGAGGTTGCGGGTGGAGGTGGTGAAGAACTCCAGCACGTCGTCGTCGGCCCAGGAGGGGGAATTGGAGACATCAACGACCGTGTGGACCCCGGCGACGGCCTCGGCGACACCTTCGCCGGTGATGGCATTGACACCCGAGCGCGGCGAGGCCGGGACAGCTTCGTGGCCTAGTCCGGTGAGCATCGCGACAACCTGCGATCCGATCAGCCCGCTGCCACCGACGACCAGAACCTTCATGAGTACGTCCTTCCAGTTTTCCGATGAACTGCCGCACTCAGCATGGCTCGTGCGCTGCCCACCCGGAACCCCTACCGGCCGCTGGCCATGCGCCGGCCGGGTCTGTCGTCGGTGCTCGCGACCGAATAGCAGGCCGCGGTGGAGATGATCGTCGGCACGATCAGCGCGAGCACGAAGACGAATATGACGAACGCGTGGTTGGGGGTCGTCAGCCAGCCGGTCGGAAGGCGTGCCAGGCTGACGGCGAGCCATGAACCGGCGACCGCGAGGAAAAGCGTTCCCACCGTGGCGACCTTGATCGACCGCAACGCTAACTGGGTTGGCTCGGCGGTGTTGGCCAGCGAGCGGTTGAGTGCCTTGGTGCGGAGATAGACCACTGCGAAATCCAGCAGGATGACCAGCGCGCAGAACGTCACGATCGTCCCGGTCAGCCAGAGCGCGGGCGGGTGGCCCAGCACGAAATGCAGGTAGTCGATGCTGGTCTCGCTCATGATCAACGTCGTCGCCATCGCGGCGCCGAAGGTCAGCCACCCGCCGAGGTCGGCGAGGAAACAGTAGGCGCGGATGTCCGCCGGATCGTCGGCGGGCACCTTGTTCACCGCGTGACTGGCCAGCATCCAGCCCAACCCGGCGAACAGTCCGGTGGTGCCCGCCGCGAGCATGCCGGTCGCCAGATTGCCCTGCGTCCACGCGATCGCGCAGATGGCCTGCCGGTCACCGTTGTCCGGCGGGTGAGTACCGCTGATCAGGCTGAACAGAAAGCTGTCGAGCATCAGGATCAGCACCGCCGACGCGAACAGCGCCAAGGTGTGCACGCCTTCGCGGCTGCTGCGGTCGAACAGCAAAGCGATTGCGGTGATGAGGAATCCGCCGAGCACACCGGCGAGCTGCGACGTCGATGCGGACGACGCGATCATGCTCCATTGATCGGAGGTGCAGAAGGTATCGGGATTCATCGACGCCGCAGTCCGAATGTCATCCGCTCGCTCATGCGCCAAACATTAGCCAGCGCCGGCGCGACGAAGTCAAAGTTTGCTGTTTGCCGTCAAGGATCGGCGTCTAGGATCGCACCCTTAAATCAAGTGCTTGACTTAAAGCGCCGCGCGCCGATTAACTCTCCGTGTGGTCAACGAATTGGATGGCAAGGTCGCCATCGTTACCGGCGGGGCGTCGGGCATCGGTCGCGGCATCGCGGAACGGTTTCTGGCCGAGGGTGCCCGGGTCGTCATCGCGGACGTCGAGGCCGAGGTGGGCGAGCAACTGGCCGCCACCCTGGGCGCCGACGCGCTGTTCAGCCGGACCGACGTCTCGGATCCCGAGCAGGTGCAGGCGCTGGTCGCGACCACCGTCGAGAAATTTGGCGGGCTGCACGTCATGGTGAACAACGCGGCGGTGTCCAGCCCCTTGCGGCGATTGCTCGACGACGACCTGTCGGACTTCCACCGGATCATGGGGGTGAACGTCCTCGGCGTGATGGCCGGTACCCGAGATGCCGCCCGGCACATGTCCGAGAGTGGCGGCGGGTCGATCATCAACCTCACGTCGATCGGCGGAATCCAGGCCGGTGGCGGGGTGATGATCTATCGAGCGTCGAAAGCGGCAGTCATTCAATTCACCAAGTCTGCGGCAATTGAACTGGCGCGCTACGAGATTCGCGTCAACGCGATCGCGCCGGGCAGCATTCCCACACCGATCCTGGGGAAGTCGGCGGCCGGGATGGACCCGGAGCAACTGGCCCAGTTCGAGGCGAAGATCCGCCAGGGGATGCGAGACGACCGGCCGCTCAAGCGCGAGGGAACGACCGACGACGTTGCCCAGGCCGCGTTGTATTTCGCGGGTGACCGTTCGCTCTATGTCACCGGAACAGTGCTTCCGGTGGACGGGGGCACCTCGGCCGGCAAGGTGATCCCGTCCAAGAGGCGCGAGGGATGAGGTCTCGGCCCGAGCGCGACAGTGCGGTCACGTTCGGCGCCCAGCGTGACCGCGGCCTCACGCTGAGGGACTCGGTGAAGGCGCGAACCAATTTAAATCAAGCGCTTGACTTAAACCATTCGGCGCGGTTGACTGGGCCAATGACCGCGGCAGGTAGGGCCGTTCGCACCGATCGGGCCAGCTCCACCCAGGAGGCGATCCTGGTGGCGGCCGAGCGGCTCTATGCCGAGCACGGCATGTTCGCGGTGTCGAACCGACAGGTCAGCGAGGCCGCGGGGCAGGGCAACAATGCCGCGGTGGGCTACCACTTCGGTACCAAGGCCGACCTGGTGCGTGCCATCGAGGAGAAGCACCGCGGACCCGTCGAGGAACTGCGCGAGCAGATGGTGGCCGACCTGCTGGCGTCGGGCAACTCGGGCGAGTTGCGCGCCTGGGTGGCGTGCCTGGTATGCCCACTCACCGACCACCTCGAGGACCTCGGCAACCCGACCTGGTACGCGCGATTCGCGGCGCAAGCCATGACCGATCCGGCCTACTACAACATCGTGGTCAAGGGCGCGCTCAGCTCGGCGTCGCTCGTCGAGGTGGTCGACGGTTTCAACCGCTGCTTGCCCAACCTGCCGGCCGATGTGCATTTCGAACGCAACATCATGGCCCGAAACCTGTTGATGCACACCTGCGCCGATCGTGAACGCGCGCTCGCCGCAGGCAATGCGATGGCTCAGTCCTCCTGGCGCGCAGCCGCATTCGGCCTCATCGACGCGATCGTGGGCCTGTGGTTGGCGCCGGTCACTCCGTACGAATGAAGAGCAAGCTATGAAAGTTACTGTCGACCAGAATATCTGCGCATCCTCGGGCAACTGCGTGATGAATGCACCCGAGGTGTTCGACCAGCGCGAAGAAGACGGTGTGGTCATCCTGCTCAACGAGCACCCGTCCGCCGAGCAGACCGAAGGGGCCCGCCAGGCAGCCTCGGCGTGCCCAGCCCAGGCAATCTACATCGAGGAATGACATGTCAGACGCACTGACGAGCACTGGGATTTCTGGGGCCGGGGCGCCCCACGAGATTCCCGACTACCCGATGGCCCGCAACGAGGGCTGCCCGTTCGCGCCACCCCCGGACGTCATGGCTCTGGCCCAAGAGCGACCGTTGTCGCGGGTCCGCATCTGGGACGGCAGCACCCCGTGGCTCATCACGGGTTATGAGCAGGTGCGCGAGCTGTTCTCCGATTCCCGGGTCAGTGTTGACGACCGGGTGCCCGGTTTCCCGCACTGGAACGAAGGCATGCTCTCGACCGTGCACAAGCGGCCCCGCTCGGTGTTCACCGCCGACGGCGACGAGCACACCCGCTATCGGCGGATGCTGTCGAAACCGTTCACCTTCCGGCGCGTGGAAGGCCTGCGGCCCACGATCCAGCAGATCACCGACGACCACATCGACACCATGCTGGCCGGTCCGCAGCCCGCGGATATCGTTGCCGCCATTGCACTTCCGGTCCCGTCCCTGGTGATCAGCCAGATGCTCGGCGTGCCCTACGAGGACGCCGAGATGTTCCAGGAACACGCCTCGATGGGGCTGGCGCGCTATGCCACCGGTGCCGATACCGCCAAGGGTGCGATGAGCCTGCACAAGTACCTGGCTGCGCTGGTCGAAACCAAAATGGAGAACCCCGCCTCGGAAACGGCGCCAGACGCGATTTCCGATCTGGCCGAACGCGTCAAGGCCGGCGAGCTCAGCATCAAAGAAGCCGCGCAGCTCGGAACCGGATTATTGATCGCCGGGCACGAGACGACCGCCAACATGATCGGGCTCGGAGTGCTTGCGCTGCTTGAGAATCCCAGTCAGCTCGCCGTGGTCCGCGACGCCGAAGACCCGAAGGTGCTTGCCAGCGCGGTGGAGGAGCTGCTGCGTTACCTGAGCATCATCCAAAACGGACAGCGCCGGGTTGCGTTGGAAGACATCCACATCGCTGGGGAGACGATCCGCGCCGGCGACGGCATCATCATCGACTTAGCACCTGCGAACTGGGATCCCGACGTTTTCCCCGAGCCCGATCGGCTCTACGTGCACCGCGCCGGGGCCGACCGCAACGTCGCCTTCGGTTACGGCCGCCATCAGTGCGTGGGTCAGCAGCTCGCGCGGGCGGAACTGCAGATCGTGTTCCAGACCCTCTTCCGTCGCATCCCGACCATGAAACTGGCCGTGCCGTTCGAAGAGATCCCGTTCAAGCACGACCGGCTCGCCTACGGCGTCTACGAACTCCCGGTTACCTGGTAAACGAAATCCATTGAGCAGCAGCCCGAGATGATCACTTTTCCAAAGCAGATCCGAATGGAGGGTCAATAATGTCAACGCCGACAACCGCCGCCTCGCTTTACCCACCCGGAGGCTACGGCGCTCCCAAGGATCGGCGTGGCCACGCCGTGGGCAGCGACGTGGGGCTTCCCGAGGGGACCGTCGTCTTCTCGGCCGACAACCACATTTCGCTGGCCGACGACATCTTCTTCGACCGCTTCCCGGATGACCTGAAGGACAAGGCGCCCCGGATCTGGTACGAGGACGGCGCTTACCAAGTCGGGCGCAAGGGGCAGTCGTTCCTGCCAGGCGACTTCAGCGCCGTGCTGATGCAGTACGACGACCTGCCCGGCGCCGCGAGCACCAACATCGAGGCGCGGATCCAGGAGCTGCGCGAGGACGGCGTCGAGAAGGAGCTTGCGTTCCCCAACGCGATCTTGGCGCTCTTCCACTACCCGGACAAGAAACTTCGCGAACTGGCCTTCCGCATCTACAACGAGTACATCGCCGAGTTGCAGGAGCGTTCCAACGGCCACTTCTACGGTGCGGGCCTGATCAACTGGTGGGAGCCCGAAGGCGCCAAGCGAACGCTGGCCGAATTGAAGTCGTTGGGGCTCAAGACCTTCTTGCTGCCGCTGAACCCGGGCAAGGACGATGACGGCAACATCATCGACTACGGCTGCGACGCGATGAAGCCGGTCTGGGACGAGATCGAAGCCGCCGGCCTGCCCGTGACACACCACATCGGCGAGACCCCGCCGAAAACCCCGTGCCAGTTCAACAGTGTGGTGGTCGGCATGATGATCAACATCGACGGCTTCCGTGAGCAGTTCGCCAAATACCTCTTCACCGGGATTCTCGATGAGCACCCCGGGCTGCGGATCGGCTGGTTCGAAGGTGGAATTTCTTGGGTGCCTTGGGCTTTGCAAGATGCCGAGCACCTGATGGGGTCCTACCAGCACATGTTGAACCGGCCGCTGGAGCATGACGTGCGCTACTACTGGGACACGCACATGAGCGCATCGTTCATGGTCGACCCCCTGGGCCTGCAGTTGATCGACCAGATCGGTGTGGACAAGGTGATGTGGTCCAGTGACTACCCGCACAACGAGAGTACCTACGGCTATTCCGAGAAGTCGCTGAAAGCGGTTGTCGACGCGGTCGGTCCGACGAACGCGAAGAAGATCGTCAGCGACAACATTACGAAGTTCTTGGACCTGTAGTGACGACATTCGCGCAACTGGGCACCAGCACCGGTAACGGACTGGTGATTCCCGAAACACCCGACCTTCTTCGCCTGCGTCGCGAGACCGGGGCCCGGCTGCGGTCGGCGATGGCCGAACGTGGCGTGGACGCGATGATCCTGCTGGGCAACAATGCGGTGGTCTACGCTACCGGCGCCAGCTGGCCACTCGGCGACGCCGGCCTGTCCTATGTCGAGCGACCGGTGGCCGTGGTTGTCGCCGGCGACGAATGGCCGCACCTGTTCCTGCCGTTCCGCGAGGGAGCATCGCACGAATCCGACCTGCCCGCCGATCACTTGCACGGGCCGGTTTACCTCGAATTCGAGGAAGGCGTCGCCGATTTCGCGCGGACGATTGCCGGCCTGATTCCGCCCGGAGCGGTGATCGCGGTCGACGAGTGCACGGGCGCGATGTCGCGTGCCGCGAATCTGTTGTTCCCCAGCGGCGCTCCGGTAGACGCAGCGGCGATCGTCAGCGCGGCCAAGTCGGTCAAGACCCCGGACGAATTGTCGTGCATGCGCACCGCGATCCGGATCACCGACGAAGCCATGGTGGAAGTCCAGAAGCGGCTGGCCCCCGGGATCCGTCAGATCGATTTGTCGGCAAGCTTTTTGCGCCGTGCCTTCGAGTTGGGGGCCACCGCCAGCATGCTGGAGCCGATCTGGCAGGTGATGCCGCCCAGCAAGGCCGAGGGCGTGTGGACCACGCACGGCGACCTGGCGCTGCCTCTGCTGAGCACCGAGCGAGAGCTGGTCGAAGGTGATGTGCTGTGGACCGACGTCAGCATCACCTACCAGGGTTACTGCTCCGACTTCGGCCGCACCTGGGTCGTTGGCCGCGACCCGTCACCACGTCAGCGGGCGCAGTTCGACAAGTGGTTCGAGATCATGAGCGCGGTGCTGGGTGTCGCCAAGGCCGGCGCCACCGCCGCCGATCTGGGGCGGGCCGCGATCAAGGCCAACGGCGGCACCAAGCCGTGGCTGCCGCATTTCTATCTGGGCCATGGCATCGGCGTCAACGCCGCCGAAATGCCAATGATCGGAACGGATCTCGGCCAAGAATTCGACGAGAATTTCGTGCTCAAGTCCGGGATGGTGCTGGTCCTGGAGCCCGTGGTGTGGGAAGACGGCACCGGCGGCTACCGCAGCGAGGAGGTCCTGGTGATTACCGAGGAAGGCTGGATTCGCTTGACCAACTACCCCTATGACCCTTATGGCAACTGAAGTCCTGCCCGACGAGCGCACCTTGCGCTCGGGCCGTCGCCAGCGGGCACTAGAGCAAATGGCGGCACACGATCTCGATGTCCTGGTCCTCGGCCGGCAAGCCAACGTCCGTTACGTAACCGGCGCACCGCAACTCTGGGTCGCCGGCACCCGGCCGTTCGGCCCGAGCTGCGTGCTGGTGCGCGAGACCGGCGCGGTGCACCTGCTGAGCACGTGGGACGAGGGCATCCCCGACGACATCCCGCACGAGAACCTCTACGGCATCTCGTGGAATCCGATGAACACGATGGCGGCGTTGCAGCGCATCCCGGGTGCGGCAACCGCTCGGCGCGTCGGAACCGATGCGCTATCACCGGTTTTCGCGCAACTCTTGCCGACGGCGTTCCCTAATGCGCAACTGGTGGACGGCGAGTTGGCGATGCGGGCCGCACGCCGGATCAAGACGGCCTCCGAGATTGCCGCGCTGCGCCAGTCCGTCGCCGTCGTCGAGTCGGCGCTGGCGGCCGCGGTCTCGGAGTTGCGGCCGGGGGTCAGCGAACAAGCATTGGCCGGCGTCCTGCTGGAGGCCTCGGCGGCCGGCGGAGTGAGTACGCCGTCGAATCAAGATGTCGCATGGGTGACTTCGCGCAAGCACCCGTGGCGCCGGGCCGATGGTCCGGATCGAGCTCAAGGCCGGATCCAGGACGGCGATCTGGTGGCATTCTCCGCCGGAGTGCTGGCCGGTGGCTATGTCGGCGAGGTCGGACGGACGTGGCCGGCTGACCGCAAGCATGCGCCCAGTGGCGCTGCTGCGTTGTACGGGCGCTGGGAAGGCCTGTGGGGCAGGCTGATTGCCGCGTGTCGGCCCGGTGCCGGGGCGGGTGAACTGCTGGCCGCCTACCAGGCCGCCGGGGAGCCCGAGCCGCCGATGCCGGTGGCGCGCGGCCTGGGCATGGGGTTCGACCCGCCCGTCGTCTCCAAGCACCTGCCCTCGACCGCGGCCGAGGAACGATTGGAGCCGGGGATGGTGCTGGCCGTGACCGGCTACGTGTGGGAAGAAGGAGTCGGCGCGGTATTCGGGCGGGAAGCGGTCCTGATTACCGCCGACGGTCCCGAAGTGCTTACCGCGAGCCCATCCTGGCAGCCGTAGCCATGCCTGAGCCAGCGGAGCCGGCGGCCGAAGAGATCATCCGGTACCGCAAAGACGCGAAGACGCGAATCGCGACGGTCACGTTCGACCGGCCGGACTATCTCAACGCGCCGACGATCGCCGCGCGGCTGCGCTATGCGGAGTTGTTGCACCAGGCCAGCATTGACGACGACGTCAAGGTTCTGGTGGTCCGCGGAGCCGGCGACGATCTGGGCTCGGGTGCGGACCTGACCGAGGTCATGCGGCTCCGCGATGCGGCCGACCAAGGCCCACGGCTTGCCGAATATCGAATCAGCCCCGACGACGTCAGGTATCCACCACAGGGTTCGTTTCGCAACGGCGCCACCCTGGGCCAGTGGTATGCCAACCCGAACTCCGGCATCCGCGGCCTGCAGGACTTCAAGAAGATCAGCATCCTCGAGGCTAAGGGCTACTGCTACGGCTGGCACTTCTACCAGGCGGCAGATGCCGATTTGGTGATCTCCAGCGACGACGCGTTGTTCGGGCATCCATCGTTTCGCTACTACGGGTGGGGTCCCCGCATGTGGTGGTGGGCGCAGACGATGGGCATACGCAAATTCCAGGAAATGGTGTTCACCGGACGGGCTTTCACCGCGGATGAGATGTACGACTGCAACTTCCTCAACAGCGTGGTGCCCCGAGAGGAACTCGAGGCAGAAGTGGAGAAGTACGCGCTGGCGTGCGCCCGCAATCGCCCCACCGACACGGTGTTCATGCAGAAGGTCTTCTTCGAAATCATGAAGCAGTTCCAGGGCGAGTACCTGGGCAGCATGCTCAGCGGCGTCTTCGAATCGATGGGCGCCAGCGTCCGTCCGGATGGCGGCGACGAGCTGATGCTCGACTCGGTATTCGGCGGAGCCATGAAACAGGGCTTGGGCGAGGCGGTCAAAGACAACGACAGCAAGTTCCCCGACGATTGGGCGCTGAGCAAGAAGGCGCGCAAGAAGGCCCGTGCCGCCAAAGACAGCAAAGCGAAAAGAAAGAAATAGTGGCTCCCGTCGAACCGCCACTGGCCGGCTATACGGTCGTCGATCTGTCCACTGGCATCGCGGGTGCCTACTGCACCAAGTTGCTGGCCGACGGCGGCGCCGACGTCATCAAAGTCGAAGCGCCCGAAGGTGATCCGCTGCGCAGGTGGTCGGCATCCGGCGCCCGCATCCCGCCCGACGGTGACGGCGCATTGTTCAGTTTTCTGGCCGGTGGCAAACACAGTGTGGTCGCCGACGCAGGCGAGGACGCCGAACTGGTGAACCGGCTGCTGGCATCGGCGGACGCGGTGGTCTGGTCGGCCGGTTCGAAAGTCGCCGAACACCCAGAGTTTTCGCCGCATGCCCTCCACGGCCGCCACCCGCATCTCACCGTAACCGCGATCACTCCGTTCGGGCTGGAAGGCCCGTGGCGAGATCGCGCCGCCACCGAGTTCACGCTGCAGGCGTGGTCGGGCGGGATCGTCGGGCTCGGGCGTGGCGAGCAGGAGCGGGCGCCCGTCTTCGTCGGCGGGCAGGCCGGCGAGTACCTGGCCGGAGTCTACGCAAGCGTGGCAACCCTGACTTCGCGGTGTCGCCGGATCGATGGCGGGGCAGGCGAATTGCTCGATCTGTCGATGCTGGAAACCCAGGTCCTGTGCCTGACGTACTACCCGGTGACCTACTTCGAACTGCTTGGCCGACCGTGGCGAGACACGCGGCGGCCCACCATTCCGGGGGTGGCTCAGGCGAAGGACGGCCTGGTGGATCTCGGGTGTGGCACCGCGCAGCAGTGGTTCGACTTGTGCGCGATGGTGGGTCATCCGGAGTGGATCGACGAGGAGTCGCCGCTGTCGATCACCGAGCTGGCCAACGTCTACGCCGACGAGATCTTTGAGTGGATGGCCGCGACTCCGGTCGACGAAATACGGGAACTGGCCTCGGCATTCCGGATTCCCAACGCGCCGGTCGCCAACGGCGCGAATGTCACCTCGTTCGATCAATTCGTGGAGCGCGGTTCGTTCGTGCGCAATCCGGGCGGCTTCTGGCAGCCGAGTCACCCGTATCGGATGCGGCCCGCACAACTGCGCAGCCCGCAACCGGCGCCGCGGCTGGGGGAGCACTCCGAGCACTACCGCACCGCGAACCTGTCGCCGCGGCCCGAGCCGACCGGTGCGGCAAAGCCGTTGCCGTTCAACGGCCTTCGGGTCTTGGATATGACGACGTTCTGGGCGGGTCCCTGCGGCACCCACTTTCTGGCCATGCTCGGCGCCGAAGTCATCCACGTCGAGTCCACCCGCCGCCCGGATGGCACTCGGCTGATCGCCGGCATACCGGTCACCGAGGATCAGTGGTGGGAGAAGTCGCCGATCTTCGAGGCGCTGAACACCAACAAGAAGGGCCTGACGCTGGACCTGCAGAGCTCGCGCGGCCGGGAGCTGTTGCGGGACTTGATCGCTACGTGCGACGTGATCGTGGAAAACTTCACGCCTCGGGTACTGGACCAGATCGGTCTGGATTTCGCTGCCGTTCAATCGATTCGGCCGGATGCGGTGATGGCGCGGATGCCCGGCTTCGGGCTCGACGGACCGTGGCGTGACAACCCGGCATTCGCCTATGTGATCGAAGCCGCGTCCGGCGTCAGTTGGCTCACCGGCTACCCGGATCGCACGCCGTATGACCCGTATTCGATCGGCGATCCGAACGCGGGTGTGCACGCGCTCAACGCGATACTGCTGGCGCTCGAGCACCGCCGCCGCACCGGCGAGGGTGTGTTCGTGGAAGCGGCGATGGTCGACGCGGCGCTGAGCATTTCGGCCGAGCAGGTCATCGAGTACTCGGCGTACGGGGCGCTGTTGGAGCGCGACGGCAACCACGGACCGACGGCGGTGCCCCAGAATCTCTACCGCAGTGCCGATATCGACGAGTTCGGCCGGCTCGACAGCTGGGTGGCCATTGCGGTGGCCACCGACGAACAGTGGGAAGGCCTATCCCGGGCACTCGGATCACCTTCCTGGGCAACCGATCCCGCGTTATCGACCGAGGCCGGCCGGCGGGCGCACCAGGATTCCATCGACGAACACCTGGCCGCCTGGTGTGAGAACCGTACCCGCGACAACATCGTGGCAACGCTCTGGGATGCCGGTGTGCCGGTGGCCAAGGTCTTGCAACCCCATCGACAGACCGAGTTGGAGCAGCTGACGTTTCGCGGCTTCTTCGAAGAAGCCGACCATCCGGTGAACGGGCGAGCGAGGCTCAGCACCGTGCCGGTGAGATTCTCCAACGGGCCGCGGTTGTTTCACGCCCATCCCGCACCCACACTGGGACAACACAACCATGAGCTGCTCGCTGAGCTGGGCTTGAGCCCGGCGGAGATCGCGGACCTGGAAGCCGGCGGGGTTATCGGCGTAACACCCGCGATGCGGTCCGGCTAGTGGTTCCAGCCTTCGGCGGCCTGGTCGTCGAAGGTGTGGTCGATGCGTTCGAACCTGCGCTTGACCGAGCCCCGAGCCGCCGCGTGCGGCAGGATGTACAACCGGTTGGCCAGAATCGCATCGGCGGTCAACCGCGCCACTTCGTCGACCGTCACGCCTTGATCCTGCGTCGGCGGCAGCGGCCCGAAGCCCTCGGTCAGATCGGGCGTCGCGGCAAGTCCGTAGTCCGCGCCGCGGATGCGTTCGGAGTTGGAGACCAGCTTCGTTTCGATGACCATCGGGCAGAGCACCGAAACGCCGATCCCGTTGTCCTTGACCTCGCGAGCGAGCGTCTCGGCCAGGCCGACAACGCCATACTTCGCAACTCCGTACGCCCCGAGGCCGGCGTTGGGCACCAGCCCGGCAAAGGATGCGGTGAAGGCGATGTGACCGCCCTTGCCCTGCTCGATCAGCTTGGGAACGAACGCCTCGACGGCGTGGATCGAACCCCACAAATCAATGTCGATCACCCAGCGCCAGTCCTCGTGGGTCATCGTGACGAGCGGGCCCGCGACGACGATGCCGGCGTTACTGAAGACGATGTCGACCTGGCCGAGCAGGCGGAACGCCTCATCCGCGAGGTGAACCATCTCCTCGATGTGCCGCACGTCGCACTCCACGCCGTGCGCCTCGGCGCCCTCGCTGTTGAGATGTGCCACGGCATGTTCGAGTGCGGACTTGTCGACGTCGGCCAGCACGATGCGGGCGCCGCGGCGGGCGAACTCGCTGGCGGTGGCCAAGCCGATCCCGCTTGCACCGCCGGTGATCACTGCCCCGCGTCCCTCGAATCCGTCCATGGAATCCGAGGGTATGCCCCCCGCTCCGGCGACCTGATCGCGGTCTCATCGACGGGCGGGCGTGAGGGGCCTCATATAGATAGTGCACTAACTATTAGGCTACTATCCAAATATGGCCACGCTGACCGCGCGCGAGATCGATCCGCTCGCCCTCGAAAACCAGGTGTGCTTCGCGTTGGCGACCACCAATCGCGCGGTGTTGGCGGTGTACCGACCGCTTTTGGAGCCGCTGGGCCTGACCCATCCGCAATATCTGGTGATGCTGGCGCTGTGGGATCATCGTAAGGCGGCGAACGAGTCCCCGCTGTCGGTCAAGCAGGTCGCCGCCGCCTTGCAGATGGAGTCGGCGACGCTGTCGCCGATGCTCAAACGGTTGGAGGGACTTGGCTTGATCACCCGCGCCAAGAACGTCACCGACGAGCGCACCACCGACGTCAGGCTCACCGAACGCGGAATCGCCTTGCGCGAGCGCGCGCTTGAGATTCCGGCCGCCGTCGTCGCCCGGCTGGGTGTCGAACTGGCCGAACTCGAGGTCCTGCACCAGGTCCTGACCCGAATCAACGCGGCTGCCGTGGCGGCGGGCGCATTGCAATCCTGAGGAGTCACCATGACCGCCGCGAAACCCAATCTGTGGCAACGCATCGGCTACGCCTACGGCCGGCGCCTGCCCGACTCGATGCGCAGCTGGGTCGCGCACGACCTGGCCGGTCAGGGAGCCATCCGCCGGCACATGATCAGGTGGGCGATACCGCCCCTGTTCGTGCTCGCGCCGTTCTGGCTGCTGCCGGCCTCGCTCTACGTACACACGGAGATGACCGTGCCCCTCTACGCGTGGGCGTTGGTGGTTAACTTTGCGCTGAACAAGGTTTGGCGCCGTCACCGATTAGCAGTCCACGGTTTGGACCCCAACCTGGTCGACGTGATCAACCGCCAGAAACAGGCCCGGATGCACGAGGACTACGCCCGCCGATACGGTCCGCGGCCGGCAGAGGCCGAATGGCAGTCCAACAGCAGCCCGTTCTAGTGGCTACTTGAGACAGCTGCCCCCATCGACGGGCAGCGTGACGCCGGTGATGTACCGGGCCTCGTCGGACGCCAGGAACAGCACCGCGTTGGCGATGTCCTCGGGCTCGACCCAGCCGATCGGCAGGGTGTGCATCAGCTGGCCGACGACCTTCATGTCCTCGGGGCCGGGGTTTTCCAGGTCCGGCCGGAACAGCCGCATCGTGCCCTCGTTCATGAACAACGGGGTGTTGACGTTGGTCGGGTGCACGGAATTGACGCGGATGTTCTGCGCGCCGAGCTCGACGGCGAAGGTGCGCATCAAGCCCACCACACCGTGCTTGGCGGCGACGTAGTGACCGGTGTGCGGATAGGCCTTGAGGCCGCCGACCGAGCTCGTCAGGATGATCGAACCGCCGTTGCCGCCCGCGATGATATGCGGCACACCGGCTTTCACGGTCTTCCACACGCCGCCGAGGTTGATGTCGATCATGGCGGTCCAGTCGGTTTCACTGGTCTTATCCAGCGTCTGGCCGCCGTTGCCGATGCCCGCGTTGGCGACGATGATGTCGAGTTTGCCGAGCTGCTCGACGCCGGTGTCCACAGCGGACTTGAGCGCGTCGTAATCCCGAACATCGACCTCGGCGGTGTAGATCCGACGGTTCTGTGCCTTCACCAGGTCTGCGGTCTCGGCCAGATCCTCCGGCGTGGAGGCGGCGATCAGATCCACGGTGTCGATCTTCTTGCAGATGTCCACCGCGATGATGTCGGCGCCCTCCTGGGCCAACCGCACCGCATGTGCACGGCCCTGGCCACGCGCCGCCCCGGTGACGAAAGCAACTTTGCCTTCAACACGTCCAGTCATCACTACCTCAATTCCTGACTTGATTTCTTCGGCACGCCTCAGCGGAGCTGAGCCGGCATTGTCTCCCATCCCCGCACCGTCGATGTCGGGGAAAGCTTGCACTCGGAAAGGTCGATGTCCCACTCCGGGACGCGGGACAACAACTTACGGTGGATGTCGTGGATCGGTGGATCATCGAAAATGACTGTCCCCGGCGGGATCTCGATGTTTGCTTTGATGATCTCCAGGATCGCGCCCCTGGCCGAACTGAAGGTCTGGTAGTCGACGAGGGCGTCGTCAACATCCGCGAACCGGCTCAGCGCATAGAAGTCGTGTTCCTCGTTGTAATAACGCGGTGCCTCTTCGCGCAGTCGTCGAAACATCGGGTAGGGATCGGCGATCAGCCCCACGTCGGACGGGTCGAAGTAGACATCGCTGACCGCGCTGACTGTCACGGGTAATCAATCGCCTCTCGCAGGAACCACGTGCACCCGGCGCCCAGGGCAGAGCGGGGAAGGGTGCCGCCACTGAACTCTGTCATCACCCGGCAACGGGTGTCAACGACGAATCCGTTTCGGCTACTTGTAATTCTATATATTAGAGAACCTGATTCTCGCAAGGCAAATCACGTGCGCTATTTGCTCAGGTCAGGCTGTGGCCGGACGCGTTTCGCGGCCTAGTGTTGGCCGACGAATCCGGCAGAGCAGAAGTCCCACACCTCGTCAGCGGTGATCGGGTGAATCGTCGCATCGTCGGAGCCGCCGCTGGATTGCGCGATGAACATCACCGTCTGCATCGTCATCGCGGCAATGCGGCGCGGATTGAGCCCGTCGCGCAACTTGCCCGCGTCACAAGCCGCTTCCATGAGCTCGGCCAGCAATGCCAACAGCGGCGCATGGGCAATCTTGACCTCGGCGGGGTGTGTTACCAGCAACCGCGGCGCAAAGTCGGTGAACAGCGGGCGCTTGGCCGTGGGGTCCGGTCGCGAGGCCTCGTACAACAGCTCCACGGCTACCTTGAGCCGCTCGAGCGGGTCGGAGTGACTTTCGGTGGCGGCCCGGATCTGGTCGGCCGACCGGCTCAGCGCATCCTCGAACAACGCGAGCAACAGCTCGTGTTTGCCGTCAAACTGCAGGTAGAAGCTCCGCAGTGACTGGCGGGAGCGGTCCACGACCTCCTGGACGGTAAAGTCGGTGCTGCCCTTTTCGATGATGATGGCCTGCGCCGCGTCGAGAAAGCGCTGAACGCGCTGCGCCGCGCGCAGTTTCGCCGTCTTGATTGATCGCTCGACGGCGCGCTGTTTCCAGGCCGGCTCTTCGCTTGGGTTGGTCACGGAAGGCTCGGACGATTGCCGCGAGGGGAGAACATGGTTGGACTCTACCGGAGAACGCCGTGACATCGCTGCGCTCGACCCCCTCTCGGACCATGTGTTGGAGACTGTAACTTTCTTGCCACGAGAATACTATTCTCCTAGACGTGTGTATAGAAGTGGAATCGCAAGAGTGAACCGCGCCGTCAGCGGAAACCCGGATCTTCCGATAATCCCCCCGCTCGCGAATCTCAAGGGAGTGCTGTGCAACTGACCTTTGACACCGACGTCGAGGATTTCCGTGCGCAATTCGCCGCCTTCCTGGACGCGAATCCCCTCGACGCGGCGCAGACGGGCGAACGGCCGCAATCGAGTTCGGACATTCCGCAGTGGGCCCGCCGCTGGCAGCGATTGCTGTTCGACAACGGCTGGCTGATACCCGGCAACCCGCCGGAGTTCGGCGGTCGCAACGCCACGCTGCTGCAGCAATACGTGTACCTCGAGGAGTTGTCGCGGCGGCGGATCTATCAGAGTTTCAATCCGCAGGGCGTGGGCATAATCGCGGCGTCATTGCTGTCGTTCGGCACGCCGGAACAAAAGCAGCGCTGGGCGGTGCCGATTCTGCGTGCGGAGATGACGGCGTCGCTCGGGATGAGCGAGCCCGGTGCGGGCTCAGATCTCGCCTCGCTGAAGACGCGCGCGGTGCTTGACGGTGACCACTTCGTCGTCAACGGGCAGAAGGTGTGGACGTCGGGTGCCCATCACGCCGACGTGCTGCTGACGTTCGTGCGCACCGATCCCGATGCGCCAAAACACAAGGGAATCAGCGCTTTACTGATTCCGACCGACACCCCCGGTGTGCTGTGTCGTCCGTTCGCGTCGGTGGGCGACATCGAAGACGTCGACTTCAACGAGGTCTTCTTCACCGATGTAAGAGTGCCGGCCGAGAACTTGGTGGGCGAGCTCAACGCGGGCTGGCGCGTCGCGACCGGATCACTCGGCCACGAACGCGCCATGCTGTGGCTGGATTACGCCGACATGCTGCACGCGATGACGGTCGAGTCCAGCCCGACCGGGCCCGTGCAGCGGGATCGCTACGCCACGCTGGTGATGGATTTTTACGCGATGCGGTTGCTTGGGTCGGCAACGTTGGCCAAAGCCGCGCGCGGCCAAGAAGATGTGCCCGCGCAGTCGGTGCTCAAGCTGCTCGGTTCGGAGGCGATGCAGCGCGCGTGCGAGGACGCCCTGAACGCCAAGGGGGGTGAAGGACTGGTGTTGCGTGGGGTCACCGCGCCATTCGCTCCGCTCAACCTGGACAGCCACTACGGCAGCTGGTTTGACCGCTACACGCGCACCTTCGCCGCGACCATCGCCGGCGGTACGTCCGAAGTTCAGCGCAACATCATCGCCGAACGGGTCCTGGGATTGCCTCGCGGTTAGCAGTTATTGGTGGCGGGGTTGTCCAGGCACCGCTGCAAACGGTCGGGATCCTGGGTGTCCAGCCAGGAGTAGTAGCCGATGGCGATGAGCCCCGCGACGATCGCCACCGTCCCTAACACCATGCCCGCTACCGCGGCCCGGGGATTGGTGGCTTCACCGCGACTCGCTCGCCGCCGCGCGATATCGCCCGTGATCAGCGCCGCGATACCCAAAGGCACCCCGATCAGTAACCAGCAGGTGACGAGCGCCAACCCGCCCAGGACCACGGCAGCGACGCCGGCCTGATTTCGATGTTCCACGGGATAGCGCATGTACGCCAATACTAGGCACTACGCGTGAGCACGCGCCTCGCGGGCGCTACAGCTGCACCAGCCGCGGCGCAGATCCCTTGGCCCGCAAGGCTACTCCGGCCTGCGAGGTCAGTTCCCGGGCGCTGCCGAGCAGGTTGTCCAGAATCAGCGACCGCTTGATGTGGTGGTGAAGCTGGTGCTCGGCGGTGAAACCGATACCGCCGAGCACTTGCTGACAGTGCCGCGCGGCGGTCAGCGCCGCCCGGCCGGCCGCCGCTTTGGCCAGCAAGCTGGCCAGGTCGTCGGGGTCATCCGATGCGGTGGTGGCCGCGTGCAGGGTCGCCTCGGCGCCCTCGACCGCGACCAGTGTCTCGGCCAGCCGGTGCCGGATCGCCTGAAACGAGCTGATGTGGCGGCCGAACTGCACTCGGTCCAGGGCGTGCTGGCGCGCGAGTGCGAGCATCGCGCGGCTGGCGCCCACCAGCCACCAGCCCAATGCTTGCCGCCCGGCGGCCAGCCCGGATTGCGCAGCTGAATCACCTTCTGCGACAGGATGTATCGGCAACTCGGTGTCGATTGCCGAACTAGGGATGTCTTCGCGGTTCCACACCACCCAGGAGCCGCCGGCGAACGGAAGCGGAGTGACACCGCCGGGGGCCCGTCCGGCCGCGCGCAGCACCACATCGTTGAGCACAGGCGCGTGCGCACCCGTCTCGCCGAGTAGACGGAACACCAAAGGTATTGCGATATATGGGATTTCGTCCAGCATGTCGTGCCAGCCGAGGTCGGTCAACGCCGCATCGAGCTTGGCGCCGCAAGCCCCGCCCATCGCGGTGCGCAGCGACTCGGTCAGCAGCCGCAGTTCCTCGGAGTCTGAGGTCAGGTCCATGATCACTCCTTCCCGAGGTCGAGAAGCCGGCGGGCGATGATGTTGCGCTGAATCTCGGCGGTCCCCCCGTAAATCGTCGACGCGCGCGAGTACAGGTACTCCGAGCGCCACGGCGTGTCATCGAGCTCGAGGTCGCCGGGCAGCAGGTCGCGCACGGTGTCGTACAGCCGCTGCTCGGCGGAGGCCAGCAGCACCTTGTCGATGGAGGTGTCGGGGCCCAGGCGGGCGCCGTCGCGCAGCCGGTACTGGGTGGCACGAGAGCGGCAGCGCAGCGTATGCAGCGCGAGATACGCTGCGCCCAGGTCGTATTCGTCGTGGCCGCCGTGCTGGCTGCCGCCGGACACCTCGGCGACGAGCGCATCGAAGCGGGAGTAGAGGTAGGCGATGCGCTGCCAGAAGCAGGTGGACCGCTCGAAGGGGAGCAGGTCCATCGCGAGTTTCCAGCCGTCGCCCGGCTTGCCGAGCATCCGGCTCGACGGGATCACCACGTCGTCGTAGTACACCTCGCAGAACTCGTCGACGCCGTGCATGGTGCGCAGCGGCCGGATGGTGATGCCAGGGGTGTCGAGGTCGACGAAGAATGCGGTGATGCCGTCGTGGCCGGCTCCGGTGCGGGTCAGCAGAACGCAGCGGGTGGAGAACTGCGCGAAGCTGGTCCAGACCTTCTGCCCGTTGACGATCCAATTGTCGCCGTCTTGGACGGCCCGAGTCGTCAGCGAGGCCAGGTCGCTGCCGGAGCCGGGCTCGGAAAAGCCTTGGCACCATTGTTCTTCGCCGCGCAGCAGCCGCGGCACCATCTCCGCGGCCAGTTCCGGTGGGGCGTAGTCGATCATCGTGGGTGTCAGCACCTCGAGCATCGAATACGGGCCGGGCTCGGCCAACCGCCGGCCCACCACCTCTTCGCCGACGATCGCGCGCAGCAACGCCGGCCCGCCCAGCCCGCCGACTTCTTCTGCCCAGCCGTAGCGCATCCAATCGGCGTCGTACAACGCCCGGCAGACGCGGCGGAACTGCAGCATGTGCCCCTGCAGCGAGTGGTCGGGGCCCGGCGTTAAGTCGTTCTCGTCGAGCCACTTACGCAGACCCGACCGGAACTCCTCGACATTCACGGCTCGGCTCTCAGGGCTGCGGACGGCCGATGGCGTGCGGACGCCCGGAGTCGTGCACACCGCTGCGGCGAATGAACGTCATGGCACGGGTCTTGAGTCGCCAGCCGTCCGCGGTCCTGGAGTAGGTGTCGCGGTAGTAGCCGATCCGCATGTCATGCGTGGAGCCGTCGATGAAGCACAACGGCTGGGTGCCGCTCGCCGAGTCGCCGTCGAGGTTCTCGACCAACGCGGTTCCGGTGAGGAACAAGCCCTTTGGTGCGGCAGCCACCAGCTCCGGAAACCTGTCCAGCTGGTAGGTGGAGCCGAACGCGCTGTAGGTTCCGTCCGGCGTGAAGACGCCGATCAGGCCGTCGATGTCCTCTTGGGTGATAGTGACGGCGTAGCGGGCGAGCAGCTGCTGAATCTCGACCAGATCGTCAGTTTTGCTGGGGTCGCTCTTAGACTGGCTGGGTGTTGACATAGACCTTGCCGCCTTTCATGACAAAGCTGACGCGTTGGGTAACGGTGATGTCTTCCAACGGGTTTCCCGGTACCGCGATGATATCCGCGAGCTGCCCCGACGCCAGCCGGCCCCGGTCGGTCTTGTTGATCAGCTCTGCGGCGGTGATGGTTGCGGCCCGCAGCACCGCCAGCGGGGGCATGCCCCATTCGACCAGCGTGACAAGCTCGTCGGCGTTGCGGCCGTGCGGGATCGCGGGCGCATCGGTGCCGACCGCGATCTTGACCCCGGCCTGGTAGGCGGCCTTGATCGAAGTTTCCGCCTTGGGGAACATCTCGGCGGCTTTGTCCTGCAATTCCTTCGGAGCGCGGGACACATCCATCGCCTGGGCGAGCCTGCGGGTGGTCACCAGGAACCGCTCGTTGTCGACCAGCATCTGGATCGCCTCGTCATCCATCAGGAAGCCGTGTTCGATGCAGTCGATACCGCACGCGACCGCGTGCTTGACCGCCTCCGCGCCGTGCGTATGGGCGGCGACCCGCAGCCCGCGCCGGTGCGCCTCATCAACGATCGCGCGGAGCTCTTCATCCGAATAGTGTTGTGCGCCAGCTTCACCGGTCAGCGACATGACGCCGCCGGAGACGCACACCTTGATCAGCTCGGCGCCGTGCTTGATCTGGTAGCGCACCGCCTTGCGGATCTCGTCGACGCCGTTGGCGATGCCCTCTTCGACCGTGAGCTCAAGGGCACCCGGCATGAAGGCGGCGAACATCGTCGGGTCCAGGTGCCCGCCGGTCGGCGTGATCGCGTGGCCGGCCGGGATGATGCGGGGCCCGTCGATCCACCCCGCGTCGATGGCCTTGCCCAGTGCGACGTCGAGCAGGTAGCCGCCGGTCTTCACGAACAGGCCCAGGTTGCGCACCGTGGTGAAACCCGCGCGCAGTGTGCGCCGGGCGTTGCCGACCGCGCGCAGCACCCGCGTCGGCGGATCGTCTTGCACCTGGGACAGCCCGGGCGTCTCACCGCGCCCGCCCATCAGGAGGTTGACCTCCATGTCCATCAGGCCGGGCAGCAGGATCTGATCGCCGAGATCGATGATGTCGCCTTCGGGTTCACCCCCGACGCCGACGATCCGGTCGTCCTCGATCTTCACGATGCCGGGCGAGACGATTTCGCCGGCGTCGACGTCGAGCAGTGCGGCGGCCTGCAGCGTCTGCACCGCTCAGATCACCGGTTCCCGAATGACTTCGACCCATGCCGCGCCGCTGTCGGGTACCCGCGGCTGCTTCCATGCCTCGATCGGGAAGGACACCATGACCAACGACTGCATGATGTGCATCAGGCTTTTCGCGTCGTCGGGCAGGTCGTTGAGCGGGTACTTGTCGCAGTACGCGATGGCGTCGTTCAGCTTCGGGAACGCGACGTCGTAAAACGCCTGCATCTCGGGCATCGTCGAGGCCAGCCGCTTGGCGTAGCGCTCGGGCTCGGTGGCCAGGTCCCACTCCAAAAACGGCTCCAGGGCGGCGAATTCAGACGGTAACGCCATTGCGCTGGTACTCCTTCACGTAGTCACCGGTGGTCTTGTGCAGGTGGCGGATCAGGACTTCCTGGTCGCACAGCAGGAACTCCTTGACGGCACGGGTGCCGATCATGGTCTGGGTTGCCTCCAGGGTGTTGGCGTCCTGCAACGCATACTCCTTGAACGTCACGG
Source organism: Mycobacterium sp. 050128 (assembly GCF_036409155.1). NCBI lineage: Bacteria > Bacillati > Actinomycetota > Actinomycetes > Mycobacteriales > Mycobacteriaceae > Mycobacterium > Mycobacterium sp. 050128. The sequence goes on from NZ_JAZGLW010000001.1 coordinate 2,380,230, forward strand.
CCGCCAACTCCTGGGCCAGGCGCTCGCGCGCATTGCGCGGCGGAACGAAATACAGCGACGACTCGAAGATGTGCTTGTCCACCGCGGTCGGCCAGTAATGGTAGGTCAGATACCAGCCGGGTTCCCAGATCAGCAGCATGAAGTTCGGGTAGAACAGCCACGAGTCGATGCCCCACTGCGGCACCCTCTTGACGTTGACGCCCGGCGGCAGCTCGAAGTTCTCCATCAGCTCCGGCTTGTCCCACGGACCGAACAAGCCGCTGCGCAACACCTGGTCCAACGGCTTGACCATGCTCATGTCCGCCGGCGGCGCCTGACCACCCCAGGTCGACTGCAGGCTGTGCGGGCCGGCGACCTCGTAATGCAGCGCCTCGTAGCCGAACTTCTGGATCTTGGCGGCTTCCTCCTTGGTGTACTGCCCCTGGTGCAGGATCGGCGCGTGGTAGAACTCGACGAAGGCGTCGATGAACAGCTTCCAGTTGCTGCCGACCTCGGCCCGGTACGAGTACGTCTCAGTCATCTCGCCGAAGGGATAGCCCTCGATGCTCTTGGCCAGCGGCCCGAGGTAGTCGGTAAGCGGCGCCGCGTTGTCGTCGAAGTTGATGAAGACGAAGCCTTCCCACACCTCGCACCGAACCGCTGCCAGACCGTACTGACTCTTGTCGAGGTTGAAGAACTCGTCTTCCTGTTGGACGAAGGTCAGATCGCCGTCCAGGCTGTAACGCCAGGCGTGGTACTTGCAGGTGAACTGCCGGCAGGTGCCGGAGGTCTCCTCGTTGGGAAAGTCGTTCCACACCAGCTTGTTTCCGCGGTGTCGGCAGACGTTGTGGTAGGCCTTGACCGTTCCGTCCTTGGTCTTGGTGATGATCACCGAGGTGCCCTTGCCGGCCGACGGTAGTTCCCTGGTGAAGTAACTGCCCGTCTTGGGTAGTCGCTCGACCCGGCCGACGTTGAGCCAGGTCTTCCTGAAGATCGCGTCGCGCTCGGCCTCGAAGAATGCCGGGTCGATCGAGTCGGTGTAGTCGACCGGCGCGGTTCCCAGCTCGGGGTAGTTTTCTGTCCAGCTGCCGGCGGCTGGCTTGGGGAAGTGGGCCACGTTCTTAACCTCTCTTGTCAGTGTTGATCGGCGTTTTCGAGCTCTACGCCAAAAGTGTTGAAAGCCATGGCCAGCAGGGCGTAGCAGCCGACCGTGAAGACGAAATCCATGCGCTGCTGATCGTTGAGGCGCTCACCGAGCGCCGCCCAGGTCTGGTCCGACAGCTGAGACTGTTCCTCGAGTTCGTCGACCGCGGTCAGCACAGTGCGGTCGAACGGCACTGCGGCAGTGCCCCGCCGAACGTCGTCGATCTGCTCGTCGGTGATGCCCTCCGCCTTGGCCATCCTCACGTGGTGCGACCACTCGTAGGCGCACTCGCGGCGATGCGCGACGCGCAGAATGGCCAGTTCGCGGATGCGGGCCGGCAGCGTCGATGTCATCAGCAGATGGACGTTGAATCGGAGGAACGCCTTGGCCAGGGGTGGGTGGTGAGCCAGCGTGGACAGTGCGTTATTGGTGTCCGCCCCCCGCATCGCCGAGAGTGCCTGCTGGGTAGCCTCGTCCCACTGATCCGCGGGCAGCGGCGACAAGCGCATCAACGGTGTCCTCTCGGCGAAAGAGAATGATATTCTCATTTACAACTAACAGATTTGCACGATTCGCTCGGTTGGTCAATGCCAACGGGTAGTGCGCCGCAGCTGGCCGAGAAGCTCGCCGCCGTACGGCGGTAGGTCGAGACTGCCGGGGGACACCATCCTGTCGTCGACGAACAAATTTTTGGTTTCCTCTGTACTCGCAGGCCCGGTGCTGGCGTTTCTGTGGTCGCGTAGCCGCACGTGAGAGGGCGATCGGGGCCGAATGAGGTATACCGGAACAGTGCCCGGGTTTGCTCGTCCGGTCCTGTGGATGTTGATTCTCACTTGGCGAGAAGCTAGTTTTCAGAGGTAGCGGGGCGAGACGACAGCCAATGCCTGGAGCAGACTGCACGTGCATCCGATGGAGAGGGAAGCTCATGAACAAAGAAGACATGATGCTGATCAGCGTCGACGACCACACCGTCGAGCCACCCGACATGTTCAAGAACCACCTGTCGAAGAAATACCAGGACGACGCGCCGCGGCTGGTGCACAACGATGACGGCTCGGACATGTGGAAGTTCCGCGACACGGTCATCCCGAACGTCGCGCTGAACGCGGTCGCCGGCCGGCCCAAGGAGGAGTACGGCATCGAGCCGACCGGGCTCGACGAGATCCGGCCCGGTTGCTACAACGTCGACGAACGCGTCAAGGACATGAACGCCGGCGGCATCCTGGCCTCCATCTGCTTCCCGTCGTTCCCCGGTTTCGCCGGGCGGCTGTTCGCCACCGACGACCACGACTTCTCGGTCGCGCTGGTGCAGGCCTACAACGACTGGCACATCGACGAGTGGTGCGGTGCCTACCCCGCGCGATTCATCCCGATGGCGATCCCGGTGATCTGGGACGCCGAGGCCTGCGCCGCCGAAGTCCGCCGGGTGTCGAAGAAGGGCGTGCACGCATTGACCTTCACCGAAAACCCCGCCGCGATGGGCTATCCGAGCTTCCACGACGACTACTGGACCCCGCTGTGGAAAGCCTTGGTGGACACCGACACGGTGATGAACGTGCACATCGGTTCGTCGGGACGGTTGGCCATCACGGCGCCGGATGCGCCGATGGACGTGATGATCACGCTGCAGCCGATGAACATCGTGCAGGCCGCCGCCGACCTGCTGTGGTCGCGGCCGATCAAGCAGTACCCGGACCTGAAGATCGCGCTCTCCGAGGGTGGGACCGGCTGGATTCCTTACTTCCTGGAGCGCGCGGACCGGACTTACGAGATGCACTCCACCTGGACGCACCAGGACTTCAAGGGCAAGCTGCCCAGCGAGGTCTTCCGCGACCACTTCCTGACCTGCTTCATCAGTGACAAGGTCGGAGTGGCGTTGCGCAACATGATCGGCATCGACAACATCTGCTGGGAGGCCGACTACCCGCACAGCGACTCGATGTGGCCGGGTGCGCCGGAAGAGCTGTGGGATGTGCTGTCCACCAATAACGTTCCCGACGACGAGATCAACAAGATGACCTACGAGAACGCCATGCGGTGGTACTCGTTCGACCCCTTCACGCACATTTCGCGCGAACAGGCGACCGTCGGTGCACTGCGCAAGGCCGCCGAGGGACACGACGTCTCGATCAAGGCGGCGGGTCACGACAAGGACAGTCGGGCCGGCTCCTCCTTCGCAGACTTCGCGGCGAACGCGAAAGCCCTTTCCGGCAACAAGGACTGAGACAGCGCCGTCTCAGGCCAGGGTGTCGCGCTGCGTCGAGATTGCGCTCAGGGTCGCGATTTCCAGGTTTTTACGACCGTCACGGCAATCTCGCCGCACAGCAATGAACAGGAGATCCAGCAGTGCCCGGCGACGGCATGAATTTCGAGCTGACCGATGACCAGGAGCTGATCCGCAAATCGGTCGCTGAGCTCGCGCGCAGGTTCGACGACCAGTACTGGATGGAAAAGGATCTCGCGCACGAGTTTCCGGCCGAGTTCTATAAGGCGATAGCCGACGGCGGCTGGCTGGGTATGACGATCCCGACCGAGTTCGGCGGCCATGGACTCGGAATCACCGAGGCGACCATCCTGCTCGAGGAGGTGGCCAAGGCCGGCGGCGCGATGAACGCGGCCAGCGCCATCCACCTGTCCATCTTCGGCATGCAGCCCGTCGTCGTGCACGGTTCGGACGAGCTCAAGGCGCGAACCCTGCCGTCGGTGGCGACGGGCGAGGTGCACGTCTGCTTCGGTGTGACCGAACCCGGTGCTGGACTTGATACTTCGCGCATCAGCACGTTCGCTAAGCGCGACGGAGACAAGTACGTCGTCAACGGCCGCAAGGTGTGGATCTCCAAGGCGATGGAATCCTCCAAGATCCTGTTGCTGACCCGCACCCAGAGCTATGACGAGGTCACCAAGAAGACCGACGGGATGACGCTGTTCCTCACCGATCTCGATCGCCGGCGCGTCGACGTCCGCCCGATCCGTAAGATGGGCCGCAACGCCGTCAGCTCCAACGAATTGTTCATCGACAACCTGGAAGTGCCGGTCGAGGACCGAGTGGGCGACGAGGGCAAGGGATTTCAGTACATCCTCGATGGCCTGAATCCCGAACGGATGCTGATCGCGGCCGAGGCACTTGGCATCGGCCGGGTGGCGCTGGAAAAAGCGGTGAAGTACGGCAACGAGCGAGAGGTCTTCGGCCGGCCGATCGGCATGAACCAGGGCCTGCAGTTCCCGCTCGCGGATTCGCTGGCCCGTCTCGACGCCGCCGAACTGATGCTGCGCAAGGCCACCTGGCTGTACGACAACGGCAAACCCTGTGGGCGCGAAGCGAATACCGCAAAATACCTCTGTGCCGATGCGGGCTTCGACGCCGCCGATCGGGCGTTGCAAACCCACGGCGGCATGGGCTACGCCGAGGAATACCACATCACCCGCTACTTCCGTGAGTCCCGGCTGATGAAGATCGCTCCGGTCAGCCAGGAGATGATCCTGAACTTCCTGGGTGCTAACGTCCTGAAATTGCCGAGGAGCTATTGACGTCCACCGAAGAACCCGTCCTGCTGTCCGAGGACGACGGTGGGGTGCGCACGCTGACCCTCAACCGTCCGCGCCGCAAGAACGCCATCAGCCCCGAGTTGTGGCTCGCGTTGCGTGACGCGCTGCTCGACGCGGGCCGCGACCACAGCGTGCGTGCGCTGGTGATCACCGGCGCCGGCGGGGCGTTTTGCTCCGGCGCCGACATCGGGATTCCCGACGACACCCACCCGAAGTACAAGCTGCAACGGCTCACCGACGTCGCGCTGGCGCTGCACGAGCTGCCGAAACCGACGGTGGCCAAGGTGACGGGCGTCGCGGTCGGCGCTGGATGGAACCTGGCGCTGGGCTGTGATCTGGTGGTCGCAACGCCCGATTCGACGTTCTCGCAGATCTTTTCGAAACGGGGTTTGTCAATCGACCTCGGCGGCTCCTGGCTGTTGCCGAAACTCGTTGGCCTGCAACAGGCTAAGCGGCTAGCACTGCTGGCCGACACCATCGACGCCGCGGAAGCCTTCGCGCTGAACCTGGTCACCTGGGTGGTGTCGGCCGAGGAGATCGACACTTTCGTCAAGGATTTGGCCGGACGGCTGGCGGCGGGTCCGCCGATTGCATTGGCCCAGACAAAAGCCCTGCTGAACGAGGGTGCCGACCGCACCCTGCGCGATGCGCTGGCCAACGAGGCGCGCGCGCAGATCGGCAACTTCGCGACCGCGGATGCGGCCGCCGCCTATGCCGCCTTCAGCGAGCGACGGGAACCGTCGTTTACTGGCCGGTGGGCGCTATCGAAATCTGACCCGAAATCTGACAAGGAATCGGAGTAGAGACATGCGGGAGACGGTCATCGTCGAGGCGGTGCGTACGCCGGTCGGGAAACGCAATGGGGGGCTGGCGGGCATGCATGCCGCGGACCTGTCCGCCATCGTGCTCAACGAGGTCCTGGAACGGGCCAACGTGGGGCCCGACATCGTCGACGACGTGATCTGGGGATGCGTGTCTCAGGTCGGCGACCAGTCCAGCAACATCGGGCGCTACGCGGTACTGGCCGCCGGCTGGCCCGAGAGCATCCCCGGAACCACCGTCAACCGGGCCTGCGGTTCCAGTCAGCAGGCGCTGGACTTCGCGGTGCAGGCGGTGATGTCGGGCCAGCAGGACGTCGTCGTGGCCGGCGGTGTCGAGGTCATGAGCCGCGTTCCGCTGGGTTCGGCCCGGGCGACCGGCATGCCCTACGGCCCGAAAGTCCTTGCCCGCTATGACGACTTCTCCTTCAACCAGGGTCTGTCCGCGGAGATGATCGCCAAGAAGTGGGGTTTTTCGCGCACGCAGCTCGACGAATACTCCGCGCAGTCGCACGAGCGCGCCGCGTCTGCCCAGGACGGCAACGCGTTCACCGAGCAGATCGTCCCGGTCTTCATCGACGACGGGTCGATCGTCAATGCCGACGAGGGGATTCGGCGGGGGACCAGCATCGAGAAACTGGCCTCGCTCAAGCCCGCGTTCGCCGAAGACGGGGTCATCCACGCCGGCAATTCCTCGCAGATCTCCGATGGCGCCGCGGCGCTACTGGTGATGACGTCGGAGATGGCACTGAATCTGGGGTTGACGCCGATAGTGCGTTATCGAGCCGGCGCCGTCACGGGCGCGGACCCGGTTCTCATGCTCACCGGGCCGATCCCGGCGACCGAAAAGGTGCTGACCAAGGCCGGCGTCTCGCTATCCGAAGTCGGTGCGTTCGAGGTCAACGAGGCCTTCGCGCCGGTCCCACTGGCCTGGATCGCCGAGACCGGCGCCGACCCTGGCCTGGTCAATCCGCTGGGCGGCGCCATCGCGCTGGGCCACCCGCTGGGCGCGTCGGGGGCGGTGCTGATGACTCGATTGGCGCACCATATGCGCGACAACGGCATTCGCTACGGGCTGCAGACCATGTGCGAGGGCGGCGGCACGGCCAACGCCACCCTGGTCGAGTTGGTCGCGTAAACACCGACCAGACGCCTTCATGAAGGCCCGGTGCCTGGACTCTGTCGAGTGGGTAAACGAACCTAGCTGCTTGTTTTCCGGAGTGAGGCTCCGGCCGAAAGTTGGATCCTTCGCAACGCGAGTCGCCGCAGCGGCGATTAAACTCGCCCCGTGACTGACCAAATCGCCGATTTCGATCATGTCGTGCTCGGCGGGGGGAAGGGCGGTAAATCACTGGCCGTGGCCCTGGGCAATGCCGGCCACCACGTCGCCCTGATTGAACAGGCCCAGATCGGCGGAACGTGCATCAACGTCGCCTGCATACCCACCAAGACCATGGTGGCCAGTGCCAAGCTGATCGAACTCGCCAGCCGGGCAGCCGATTTCGGTGTGGACGTGCCGCCCGCCGGTCCGAGTATCGCCGGGGTTGTCGATCGCAAACGCAGTGTGGTCAAAGGGATGGTCGACGCCCACTGGAAGCTGTTCACCGGCACCCCCAATATGACGTTCCTCTTCGGGACCGGGAAGTTTGTCGGCCCGAGGACGATCGAGGTCTCCGCCGAGGACGGTTCGACAAGCCTCGTCCGGGGCGGCCGTGTCTACATCAACACCGGCAGCAGCACGACGATCCCGCCGATCCCTGGGCTGGCAACGGTGCCCTACCTGACAAGCACATCGATTATGGAGTTGGAGGAGTTGCCCACCCGGCTGGCCATCATCGGTGCCGGCTACATCGCCTTGGAATTCGCCCAGATGTTCCGTCGGTTGGGCAGCGAGGTCGCGGTGGTGCAGCGGGGTGCTCGGTTTCTTCCTCGGGAGGATCCCGATATCGCCGACGAGGTCCGGAAGGTGTTGCAGGAGGACGGCATCGAGTTCCTCGATGACGCCGAAACCGATTTCGTCACCGCGGCGGCTACGGGCATCGAACTGACCTACTCCCGCAACGCGCGGAGGGACACGCTGCAGTGCAGCCATCTCCTGGTGGCGGTCGGACGCACACTGAACACCGCCGGGCTGGGATTGGACGCCGGCGGCGTTCAGGTAAGCCCTCAAGGGGCAATCGTCGTCAACGACCGGCTTGAGACCACCGCCGAAAACGTCTACGCGATCGGTGACTGCAACGGTGGGCCACTGTTCACTCACGCGTCCTGGGACGACTACCGGATTCTGCTGGCCAACGTCCTTTACGGCGCCGGGCGTACCACGGCCGGACGTCTGATGCCATACACACTGTTCATTGACCCCGAACTAGGCCGCGTAGGGCTCACCGAGGAACAGGCCCTGGCGCAGGGGTATCAGATCGCCGTGGCGTCACTGACCGCCGCGAAGATCCCACGCGCCAACACCGCCGGGGAGACCAAAGGCGTACTCAAGGCCGTCGTCGAGCGCGAGACAGGACAGATTCTGGGCTGCTCTTTGTTCTGTCACTCGGCCGGGGAGATAATGTCGGTCGTCCAGATGGCCATGCGGGGCAAGGTGCCTTACACCGAGGTGCGTGACACTATCTTCACCCACCCCACCATGGCTGAATCGCTCAACCTGTTGTTCGCCGCGCTGTAGCACGTGCCCTCGGCCCGCCAGGGCGTGGTAGCCGGCCTCTTCCCGACTCGGTCCGTCACGTTTTACCTGGACAAGTGCAGCGCCCAGAACTAACCTACTGTGTGTTCAGGAGGTTGGTTCAGTCCACCAATCGGTCAAAGGAGCCCGGTGCCCGACGCACGGCGTTACGACACGCTTCTCGCTAAAGGTGAGGACCGCAAGCAGCGAATCCTCACGGTCGCGCAGCGTCTGCTCATTCGCAACGGCTGGCGCAACACCACGCTGGCCCAGATCGCCGGTGAAGCCGGTGTCACCCCCGCGGGGCTGCTGCATCACTTCGAGTCCAAGGAACAGCTGCTGCACGCGGTCCTGGACGCCCGCGATCAGGACGACGATTCGCACGCCGACCGCGCCGGCGACCTGATGGCCCAGATCTCCGCGGTCGCCGATCGATTCCACCGCGCGCCCGAATTGGTCGGCACGTTCACCGTGCTGCTGGTCGAGAACATCCTTCCCGACGCCCCGTTACACGACCGGATGCTCGACCGGCACCGGCAAGCCGTCGACATCGTCGCCCATCTGATCCGCACCGGTCAGGCCGACGGCCGGTACCGCGCAGACATAGACCCCACCATCAAGGCAGTGGAGATACTTGCCTTCGTCCACGGAATGGAAACCACATGGTTGCTCGATCCTTCAATACCTCTGACCGAGGTGTTCAAGCAGTACGCCGAGACGCTGGCGCGGGACTTCGCGCCCTCGAAAAAGTCACTGAAAAAGTCACTGAGCACGACATGAGGTACCGGCTCGACGTCGTCGCCTCCAGCGTGGTCGACGTGGTGCGGTTCGCCGGGGGATGGCTGTTCGACCGGTCGATGGCCGGGTGGGACGTCACCGTCTTGCTCACCGACCTGGCCGACCATTCCGATCTTCGGCCGCTGCAGATCATCGGTGCCCGCACCCTCGACCTCGACCGCACGCTGGCGTCGGTCGACGATCGTCCCCGACCGCAGGCGCTGGCGGCCGCGGCCGATCTGATGGGTTGCGACTCGCGGGTGCGCCACGGTGTCTTGCAGGCCCTCGACCACGGCGTCACCGAAGTCACGCTCTGGGGTGACACCTGGCCCGCGGAGCTCGATGGCAGCGTCGGCCTGGTGCAACACCGGCTGAGCATGGCCGCCCAGACGTTCAAGGCCAAGGCGCTGGCCGCCGCGGCGATGCCCGAGTACTCGAGCGGTCACACCGAGAACTTCCGCAGCGGACTGCTGGCCTGTCCGTCGGTGGCTGCCGATCTGGTCCCGGCCAGCTAAGACTTGAGGCGCCGGCCGGCCAGACTTCTGGGCGGATTTCGGCAGTCATTGCACAGTCCCCGCCGCTTAGCGGCACCCGTCGTTGACGACGATCACGCCGTGTGGAAATCTAATACTCATCTCTGAGAGGCTCATTCTCACTGCTGAGATTCGAACGGAGCAAGATGACGAACGACTTCTCCAAGATGGACTTCTTCCGAGGCAAAGAGCTCATCGCGGACCCGTACCCCTACTACGAGTCGCTGCGCGAGCAGTGCCCGGTGGCCCGCGAAGAGCACCACGGGGTCACGATGGTCACCGGCTGGGACGAGGCCTGCGCCGTGCTAAACGACGCGGAGACCTGGTCCTCGTGCATCTCGGTGACCGGCCCGTTTCCAGGCTTCCCGGTGAGCCTCGAGGGTCTGGAAGACAGCGACATCACCGACCTGATCGAAGAGCATCGCGACGAGCTGCCGTTCAGCGACCAGCTGCCCACGCTCGACCCGCCGACCCACACCAACCACCGCTCGCTGCTGATGCGGCTGATCACCCCCAAGCGCCTCAAGGAGAACGAGGACGCGATGTGGGCGCTCGCCGACCAGGCCCTCGACGACTTTCTGGCGCCCGGGCACGGCGAATGGATCAAGGGCTTCGCCGGCCCGTTCACGCTGCTGGTGATCGCCGACCTGTTGGGCGTGCCGATGGAAGACCGCGACAAGTTCGTCAAGGGCATCGCCGAGCATGCGGGTGGCGGCATCGGGGGCACCGGCAAGGAGTCGCTGTCCCACAGCCCGCTGGAATTCCTCTACGGCCTTTTCTCGGACTATGTCTCCGACCGTCGGCAGAGCCCTCGCGACGACGTGCTGACCGGCCTGGCGACCGCCACCTTCCCCGACGGCTCGATACCGGACGTCGGAGACGTCGCGCGCGTTGCCGCCAACGTCTTCTCCGCGGGCCAGGAGACCACGGTTCGGCTGCTGGGTGCGGCGTTGCAGACACTTGGCGAGCGCCCCGACATCCAGGCGCAGTTGCGCAAGGACCGCAGCCTGCTGCCCAACTTCATCGAAGAGTCGCTTCGCCACGAGAGCCCGGTCAAGGGCGACTTCCGGATGAACCGGCGGCCCGTCACTGTCGGCGGGGTCGACCTGCCGACCGGCACCACCGTGATGATCGTGCAGGCGGCGGCCAACCGCGACCCGCGCCGGTTCGAAGACCCCACCACATTCGACCCGGCCCGCAAGAACGCCCGCCAGCACATCTCGTTCGGGCGCGGCATCCACAGCTGCCCCGGTGCGCCGTTGGCGAGGGCCGAAACCCGCGTGGCGATCGAGCGGCTGCTGGATCGCACGACCGACATCAGGATCAACGAGGAGAAGCACGGGCCGGCGAATGACCGCCGCTACCAATATGTTCCGACGTACATTCTGCGTGGCCTGACCGAATTGCATTTGGAGTTCACGCTGGCATGAAAGTTTGGGTAGACGACCAACGGTGTCGCGGCCACGGTATGTGCCTCACGCTTTGTCCGGACGTGTTCAGCCTGACCGATGACGGTTACGCAGAAGCGATAGATTCCGATGTTCCAACGGAATTGGAAGCCGCCACTCAGGAAGCCATCGAGTGCTGCCCCGAGCAGGCGATCAGCGAGAAGTAACGAAATACACCGGCGAATAAGGAGACCCAGTGCCCAAGGGATACGTCATCCTCACCGAGGCCATCAAGGACCCAGAGGGTATGAAGGCCTACGGTAAGGCCGCCGGCTCGGCGATGAGCGGCGCCACCATTCTCGCGGTGGACACCGCGCCGACAGTCATCGAGGGCGACTGGCACGGCGACCAGACCGTCGTGCTGGAGTTCGAATCCGTCGACGCCGCCCGCGCCTGGTACGAATCCGAGGGCTACCAGAAGGCTGCCAAACTGCGCCAGGCGGCCGCCGACTGCAACGCGGTCATCCTCTCCGGATTCTGACCGCTACTCTCCGACGATCGCGATTGCCTGCCGAGGGCATTGACGGACGGCCTCGCGCACGTCCGCCTCGTTCTCCGGGGTGACTTCTTCGGTGTGAACGGTCAGCATGTCGTCATCGCCGAGCTCAAAAATGTCGGGGTTGATGCCCATGCAGACACCGTTGCTCTCGCAGAGTCCCCAATCGACCTCGATTTTCCTCGCCATCGCGGCCCCCTTATCGAAGGACTTTGACGGGCACGCTCTTCCAGCCCGCAACGTTTTGCATGTTTACCCGCTTGCACCCCGACCAGTCCACCTCGTAGCGCGGCATGAAGTCCAGCAATCGCTCCAGCGCGATCCTGCTTTCCAAGCGGGCCAGAGCGGCACCGAGGCAGCTGTGAATGCCATATCCCAGGCCGAGATGTTGCGCCTCGGTCTGGTCGCGCTCGATGTCGAACGTGTCGGCGTCGGTGAAAGCATCGCTGTCGCGGTTGGCCGATGCTCCGCACAGGAATACCGGCTTGAAGGGGGGAATCACGCCGCCGCTGACATGTGCCTCTTTGAGGGTGTAGCGGACGTTGTATTGCACCGGCCCCTCGTAGCGCAATAACTCTTCGACCGCCCCCGGGATCTTCTCGCGGTCGTCCTGCAGCTTTTGCCACTGGTCGGGGTGCCGGGCGAAGATGACTGCCGCGTTGCCCATCAGTTTGGTGACGGTCTCGGCGCCGGCGCCGCCCAGAAGGGTTGCGAACCCGCAGATCTCGATGTCGTCGAGTTTGCGGGGCGGACCGTCTTCGGTGGGGATCTCGGCCGCGATCAACCTGCTGATCATGTCGTCCTGTGGGTCCGCACGCCGCTGTTGAATCAGACCGTAGTAATACATCGCGGTCTCGATATTGGCCTGCATTCCGGCCTCGCTGACCTCGATCTGTCCGGGTTCGTGATGCAGGCTGGTGTCGATCCAGTGCCGCACCTGCTGGCGGTATTCCTCCGGCACGCCGGCCATCCGGGTGATGACCTCGACCGGGAACGGCCCGGAGAAGTCTTGCACCACATCGAAGTTCTCCGGATCGCAGGCGCCCAGGTACTTGTCGACCACCTCGATGATCGTTTCGCGCTGCGATTGGACGGCCCGAGGCGTGAACGCCTTGTTGAGCAGGCTGCGCATGTGCCGGTGGTCGGGCGGGTCCATGAAGATGATCGACCGTTGCTCCGGCGAGACTCCCCGGCGCACCATCGCCAGATCGCAGCCGCGCGCCGAGGAGTACGTCTCGAAGTCTTTGAAAGCCGCCGCCACGTCAACATGGCGGGTCAGCGCGTAGAAGTCCTCTTTCTCGTCGTAGTACAACGGCGCGTCCTCGCGCATCCGCGCATAGATCTCGAACGGATTGTTGTAATAGTCGTCGGAGTACGGATCGAAGAGAACTTTCGGTTTTGTCACTGACATGCTCCTCAGCGGCGAGGGTGGGGGCGGGCTGGAACCGTTACGATTGAATGCCTGACTGTAACGCTAACGGTAGCGCTTTCGTCGCGAACCGGGAAGAACCGAAGTGTCGACATGTCAAACCTTTCCGCCGACATCGAGGACTTCGATGACGTCGTCGAGGGCGCCGAGGTCGCCACCCAGGTCCGCGGCGATGTCGCGCACGACGGCCACATCTTTTCCGACGAATTCCCCGGCCACCTCGATGAACCCCGCGATCGAGCCGGTCGCGGCCACAATGTCGAGCACCCGGCTGGTGGCGCTGCCCTGCGCCAATGCGCCCAGCAGCGTCGATTCCGGAACGCCCAGGCGCTCGCCCAGCCGGATGGACTCGGCGAGCAGCCCGATGTGGCCGGCGAACAGTGCGTTGTTGACCAGCTTCACCGTCTGACCGGCGCCGCGCGGGCCGACGTGCAGCACCGGGTCGCCGTAGCAGCCCAATACCGTTTGCAGTCGGGCCACGGTGTCACCCGTGCCGCCGACGAAGAGCGTGAGGGTGCCCGCCGCGATGTCATGCGGGCCGCCGCTGACCGGCGCATCGACGACCTCGACATGGCCCGCCTGCGCCGCGACGGCCTCGATTGTTTTCGGGCTGGTCGTGGTGTGCACCACCAGGGTCGAGCCCGCCGGCATGCCCGACAGCAGCGGGCTGTCCAGGCAGACCTGGCGCACCTGCTCGTCGGTGAAGACGCAGAGCACCACCACATCGGCCTGCGCGGCGGCGTCGGTCATCTCGTTCACCACGGTTGCGCCCAGCCGCTCGAGATCGTGGCGCTTCGCGTCATCCGTGGCATCGCGGACCAACACCCCGACGTCGTGGCCGGCCGCGGTGAGACGCGCCACCATCGCACGGCCCATCCGCCCGGCGCCGACGAACCCGACTTTCACCTCGGGTGATCCATCAGTGTCAGCGCGGCGTCGGCCGCATCGAGGACGGCGCCCCCGCGAGCGGCGGCCGCCTCGGCGAGGTCGACGATCAGCCGCACGTCCTTCTGCAGCAACGTGCCTGCCACGCCGGCCAACCGGTCCAGGCCGTCGCTTCCGCCAATGACATTGAGTGCGAAGCTGTTTCCGCTGCTGCGTGAGACGACTTCGACGAGCCGCTCCGCTGCGACGCCGAGCGACTGCGCCAGCGAAAGCGCGGTGGCCGCGGTTCCCAGGTTCGCGGTGAACAGCAGATTGTTGAGCAGCTTGGTGGTTTGGCCGGTGCCCAGTTCGCCGAGGTGGACGACGGGATCGCCATAGGTTTCGAAGACGGGACGGCAGCGCTCGACGGCGTCGGTTTCACCGCCGACCATCACCATCAAACGTCCCTCGGCGGCGGCCGGACCGCCGCCGCTGACCGGGGCGTCGAGCAACGAAACACCCTTACTGCCAACCTTTTTCGCGAGCGACTTGCAGGTGTTGGGGTGCACGGTGCTGTGTACCGCGATCACACTGCCCGACTTGAGGCCCGCGAGCAACCCCTGTTCACCGGTGGCGATTTCCTCGATGTCGGCCTCGCCGACCACGCAGAGGCAGACCAGATCGCTGGCCGCGGCGAGTTCGGCCGGTGACGACGCGATTTCCGCCGAGGTGTCGGCGAACGGCTCAACCGTTGCGGGCCGGCGCGCCCAGAGCGTGGTCGCGAAGCCGCCTTCGACGATCCGCCGGGCCATGGGGCCACCCTGGCTGCCCAAGCCGATGAATCCGACTCTCATCCGGCGGCCTCCCCGTCCGCTGAACGTGCGGCCACACACTCGTCGGCGAACCCGAGAACCTTCGCGTGGTATTGCGGGGCGGAGTGGCCGAGGCTGATGTTGTGGCCCGCGTTAGGTTGCCGGTGCACGGTGAAGCGCGGCACGCCGGAGAACATCGAGATGATCTCCTGCACCGCCGAATCGTCGGTCTGCCAGACCTTTTCGTGCTCGGCGATACTGAATTGCACCGGCACCCGGACGGCGGGGGCCAGCGTGGGGAAGGTTTGACGGGCCCAGTCCGACACCATCTGGTCCTCGTAGGAGGGAGCGGATGGGGACACCGTCGCGCCGCCGAGGACCTCGGGCGGATACATGGTCTCCGGGCTCCACAGCAGGTCGCGCATGCCCGACGGGCGGCGTTCTCGCGTCGCTGTCTTGAGTATTTCTTTGGCCGCGGGGTGATAGTGCCGGCCGGTTCCGGCCAACTCGATGCCGAGCAGATCGGCGCCGCGCTCGTCGGCAGCCATCCGTATCGTCAGCTCGCAGCCGCCCGAATGGCCCATCACGAACAGACCTGCGCCGCTTGGTCGTTCGCCGATGATGCGTTCGACCGCACCATATGCCAGGTTGACGCGCTGGTCGCCCTCGGCCATCGCCTCGGGGTAGGGCGCCGAACTGCCGTAGCCGGGCCGGTCGAGCGCCACCACGGTGAATCCCGCCGCCGCGCCGGTGCGAAGGAACGAGTACGACGGATGGCCGGGGCAGTCGAAATAGACCGCGGTGGTGCCGCCGCCGTGGATGGCCACGATCACGGCCTTGGGATCAGGGGCTTCGGCGACCACCGCCGACATCGGCACCCCGTCGACGATCACCAGCCGGGGTCGCGGAGTCGGCGCGGCATCGCTCATGTGTCGGCCCGCAGCAGGAGCACCCCGCTGGGAGTGAGGCCGCCGCTGCTGACCACACCGACCCGGGCATCGGCGACCTGACGGTCGCCCGCCTCGCCGCGCAGCTGGGTGATCGCCTCGTGCATCAGGCCCATGCCGTGGGTGCGGCCATGCGACAGTTGGCCGCCGTGGGTGTTGAGCGGCAACTGCCCGTCGCGCGCGATGTTCTTGCCGCCGTCCAGAAAGTCCTTGGCCTCGCCGATTCCGCAGAAGCCCAGCGCCTCGATCCAGGTCAGGCAGTTGAACGAAAACCCGTCGTACAGCTCGGCGACGTCGACGTCGGCAGGTCGCAGCGAGGTGCGCGTCCACACGTGTGCCGCCTGACCCAGCGCCTGCGGCTCGTGGGTCAAAGTGCTTTGGTCCCAGTCGAGTCGCTCGACGATCTGCGTTCCGACCGCCTCGACCAGGACCGGGGGCTTGGCCATATCACGGGCCGCATCGACGGCGGAGACGATCACGGCGATCGCGCCGTCGCACGGCACGTCGCAGTCGTAGAGGCCGAACGGTGTGGTGATGGGCCGCGCGTTGAGGTAGTCGTCCATCGTCATCGGGGTCCGGTAGATGGCCGTGGGGTTGAGCTCGGCGTTGGCCCGCTGGTTCAACGCGATCCAGCCCAGCGTTTCTTTGGTGGTGCCGTATCGGTGGAAGTGCCGCTGGGCGTTCATCGCCAAGGTGTGCGCTGCCGAGGTGGCGCCGAATGGCATCTGCCAGCCCGACATCCGGCCCGCTGATCCCTGGGTCGGGGCGATCTTGCCCTGCTTCATCAGCTCGCCGTTGGTGGCTTCCCACAGCGTCCGGAAGCAGAGCACGTGACGCGCCAGCCCGCAGGCGACCGCGAGCATCGCGGCGATCACCGATCCGCCCGGGCCGAACGTCTCCATCGCGCCGTTGTGCCAGGTCGGCCGAATGCCCAGCGCGCCCTCGAGAGCGGTGACCCCGCCCTCCCCGAATCCGCCGACGTTGAGCGCGCCGGGGTAGGTGGACAGTCCGTCGATGTCGGCATAGGTCAGGCCGGCGTCGGCGATCGCGGCCTCACACGCCTGCACCGTCAGCGCCAGCGGCGGTTGCATCAGTCGCCGGCCGATCGGTGACATGCCGATCCCGGTCAACGCGACCTTGTCTTCGAACTTGTCGGTGGTGAGCATCGGACGCACGTATTCGCCGAAGCGTTCCGGTGCGATCTCGTCGATCGGCAGCGGCGCGGGCTCGGCGTCGGGGATGGGCCGAAACAGCGGAAACCACACGTCCTCGACATGCTCGAAGACGACCTCGACCTGTTGACCGAGCTCGAGCTGATCGGGCTCGCAGTCCACGATGTTTGTGGTCAATCGCACCCGCGGGTCCTCGGCGATCGCAACCTGCGCGATCACGTAGGGCGCGACCAGCCCGGGCAGGCTGAACCGCTCGTTGATGGTGAAGCCGGCCAGCGTCGCCCGGCCGGAAACCGCGCGCACCCCGATATCCAACGACCGGCAATAACGGCACACCGGCGCCGGCGGATGGATCAGGGATTCGCAGGCCTTACATTCCTGCAGTCGTAGCTTTCCGTCGGCACCCGAGGTCCAGAAAAACTCGTTCTCCTGCGTGACCAGGGGCAATGGGCGGCCCGGTGCTGCTGACACGTCACCTCCGGTGCGCCGAACGACCAATTCGGTAGGGCCGTTATACGAATCGGAGAATTACGTTATCACTGCCAAGCCGGCGTGATCCAGACGGCGTGGTCCGGCGGTAGGACGACGACCGCCGGCCGTCAGTACGGCACCCAGGCGCCGTCGAAATAGGCACCCCACTGGTGAAAGCCGACGCTCCACATCGGATCGTTCGGTGACCACCACGGCCGTGGCGGTGGGGGCGGCACGTCTTGCCCGGCAAACGACGGCGCGTATGCCGGCGGGGCTACGTACCACGCGGGCGCCGGCGGCGGCGGTTTGCACTCGCCGGTCGCGTCGTTCCACGACATATTGGCGGACTGGCACTGCGCCCCGCCGATACCAGGCGCCGCGATCACCACAGCCGGCGTCGCGATCACCTCGACCGCCATTGCCCCGAAAACGACCGCAATGGCGGCGGTCAGGCGACGAATAAACCACCCCATGGCGGGCCTCCTTTTGGAGCTGTTCTGGCCTCGGCTGGTTTCAGCTTATTCCGTTGATATCGCCACGACCACGTCGAACGACGTGCGGGCGATACAACAGCGAGCCCGGCCACCTGTCCCATGTCCGGTTGGCCGGAGTTATGCTGCCACCCGGCGTATCAAGTACTTCACATTGGGAGGACTTATTGCTCGACGCGGAGAAGATCCTGATCACCGGGGCGACGGGCAAGATCGCGTTCCCCATCGCGCGCGCCCTGGCCCAAGCGGGGAACGAGGTGTGGGGCGCCGCTCGCTTGAGGGATCCCGCGGACCGGGAAAAACTCGTCGACGCCGCCATCTTGCCCATCGCGCTGGACATCAGCGCCGGCGACTTCTCCGGTCTACCTGACGATTTCAGCTACGTATTTCACGCGGCCGTGGACCCTGGCGCGGAGGACTGGAACCGCTGCATCGAAACCAACGCACAGATGTCCGGCGAACTGCTGCACCACTGCCGCACCGCCAAGGGATTCGTGTTCTGTTCCACCGGCTCGATTTACGCCTACCAGGGGCAGCGGCCGTTGACCGAATCCGATCCGCCGGGGGTGCCGCTGCGGGCGAACTACAGCATGTCCAAGGTTGCCGCCGAGGCGGTGTGTACGTGGATTGCCAAGCATTATCGGATCCCGCTCAGCATCATCCGGATCTGTTCGACGTACGGCCCCCAGGGCGGTGCGCCGGCCGACCGTCTCGATGCGATGTTGGCGGGCAAGCCAATTCGGCTGTATCCCGATAAGCCGAACAACTACAACCCGATCTACGAAGACGACTATATCGAGCTCGGCATCCGCGCCATGGAAGTCGCCACCGTGCCGCCGGTCGTGGTGAACTGGGCCGGCAGCGAGACGGTCAGCGTCGAGGATTACTGCACGTTCATGGGCGAGCTGGTCGGCGTCGAGCCGATCTTCGAATACACCGACCAGGCACATCCGCCGCTATGGCCGGATGTCACTCACATGCACGACGTGCTCGGCCGCACCAAGGTGCCCTGGCGCGACGGCTTCCGGCGCATGATCGAGGCCCGTCACCCGGGAATCGCCCTGCCCCCGCATGATTCGACAACACCCTAAGGACGAACGCGATGCAGCTTCCCGGCACGCCATCCGACGACGTCGCGGATATCCTCGCCGCCGGGCGTGGCGAGATCACCACATTGTTCGTCTCGATGGCGACTCGTCATCCCGACGGAACCGATTCCGACTATCTGCGCTGGCACACCCTTGACCACCGTCCTGAGCAACACCGACTCGCCGCGGTGCGCGCCTCGATGCGGCTGGTGTCCACACCGGCCTGCCGCGCCGCGCGTGCGGTCAGCGGCGGCCCGTTGGACGCGGTCGATCACGTGATGACGTACTTCTTCACCGATGCGGCGGGACTTCAGGGCTTCAACGAATTGTCAACGGCGCTGGGCAATGCCGGGCGCAAACTGTCCCTACTACCGCCGGTGGAGCGCGGTGTGTACGAAGTTCGCAGCCGTGCGGCGGCGCCGCGGGTCAAGATCGGGTCGGATGTGTTGCCCTGGCTGCCCGCGCGGGGTGCGTACGTGGTGGTCGAGCGGGGATCGGCGGCACCGAACCCGCTGGTCGAAGTCGACGGCGTCGCCGGCGTGTGGTCGGCGCTGTCGCGCCAGGTCGACGCGGGTCTGGCGAACGCTCAAGGGAATCAGTCGATTACCTACTGCTTTCTCGACGACGACCCGGTCGCCACCGCGCAGCGGCTGCGACCAGTACTCCAGGTGCGTTGGGCCGAATCGGACATCGAACCAGTTTTTGCCGCGCCGTTTTTCGCGGTAGTGCCGTACGAGTGGGATCGGTATGTCCCGTAGCGAGAGGGCCGCATGCGCATCGGCTTGATGGTCGGCTCCGACAAGGAGCGCGCGCGTGCCGACCGGTTGGCCGGGCTGATCGCCGATGCTGTCGCGGCCGAAAACGACGGGTTCGCCTCTTTTTGGATGCCCCAGGTGCCCGGCTATCTCGATGCGATGACCGCCGTGACACTGATCGGGCAGGCGACCAAGCGCATCGAAATCGGGACGGCGGTCGTACCCATCCAGACCCGCCATCCGATGATCATGGCGCAGCAAGCCCTGACCACCCAGATCGCGTGCGGCGGACGATTCACGCTGGGGATCGGACCGTCACATCATTGGATCGTCAACGGCCAACTCGGATTGGACTACGACCGCCCGGTCCGCCTGACCCGCGACTACCTCGAGGTACTCGAAGCGTCGTTCGCCGGGCCGGGCACGGTCGCCGTCGACAACAACAGCTATCACGTCCACTCGCCGCTGGACGTCACCGACAGCTATGGGGTTCCAATTCTGTTGTCCGCGTTGGGTCCGACGATGCTGCGGCTTGCCGGCGAGCGAGCCGGCGGCACCGTGCTCTGGATGGCCGACGAGCGGGCGATCCGCGACCACGTCGTCCCGCGCATCGCCCAGGCGGCCAACCGCGTCGGGCGGCCCGCCCCGCGTATCGTCGCCGGAGTTCCGGTCGCCCTGTGCGCCCACGACGCGGCAGACGAGGCTCGCGGTTACGCCAGCGAGGTGCTCGGGCACGCCGACTTCTCGCCGAACTATGTGCGACTGCTCGAACACGGCGATGCCCAGGACGTCGGTGACACCATGGCCGCGGGCGACGAATCCGCGATCCTGGCCCGGCTGCGCCGCTATCGCGAAGCGGGCGCTACCGATCTGGCGGCGCGAATTGTCCTGCTGGGCAAGGACGCAACGCAACGGACCGAGTCGCGACGCCGGACCCAGGAGTTTCTGTCGTCGCTGTGTCCGGCGTTGTGATCAGCGCGACGGCAGTCCCAGCACCCGCTGGGCGATGATGTTGCGCTGAATCTCCGACGTACCGCCCGCGATGGTGCCCGCATAACTGCTGATGTAGCGGGTGAACCAGCTGGCGGTAAACACGTTGGGCGCGTACGGGTTATACGGCGCCGAGAGCGCCGCGTCGCGCAATCCGTCGATGCCCGCTCCGTCCAGCGCATGCCTGAGTGCGTTTTGCTCGGCCTCGGAACCGAAGACCTTCAGCACGGACATGGCCGCCACGTCGACGTCGCCGCGGGCCGCCCGCCCCAGTGCTCGCGAGCCAAGTAGCCGCAGTGCGCAGTAGTCCATCGCGATGGTGGCGTAGTGGTCTGCGCTCACCGCGTCCGCCGGGCGGTAGTCCTCGAGAAGCTGCTCTAACCGGTTCGCGAAGGCCATCCACATCAAGGTGCGCTCATGACCGAGTGAGCCATTCGCGACCCGCCAGCCTTGATGGAGCGGTCCGACGAGGTTCTCCGCGGGTACCCGAACGTCGTTGAAGAAGACTTCGTTGAAGTCCAGATCGTCGCGGTCGTAGACCGACGGGAACGGACGACACACCAGCCCGGGTGTATCGGTGGGAATCAGCAGCGCGCTTATTCCCTTGTGCCTCGGGGCGTTTGGGTCGGTGCGAACGAAGGTCAGGATGACGTCGGCGTCATGAGCGCCAGAGGTCCAGACCTTCTGCCCGTTGACCACGAAGTGATCGCCGACCAACTCGGCCTTGGTCGACAGGCCAGCCAGGTCGGAGCCGGCCCCAGGTTCGCTCATACCCAGGGACGCGGTCAGGTCGGCGCGCAGAATCGGCACCGCCCAATGTTGCTTCTGCTCGTCGGTCCCGAAGGACAGCAGCGACGCCGCGATGATGCCGACGCCCTGGGGATTGAAGCAGTGATAGATCCGGCGCCGCGCCAGCTCCTCGCGGTGGACGAACTGTTGCAGAATATTCGCGTCGCGCCCGCCGAATTCGGGCGGATTTCCGGGCAACAGCCAACCGTGGTCGAACTGCAGCCGCTGCCAGCGGCGCGACCACTCAGGCACATGTGATGTCGACGACGGCCGCTGCGCGGCCTGTGCCGGCGTCGGCAGATGCTCGTCGAGGAACGCGACGAAATCCGCGCGGAAGGCTTCGACCTCGGCGTCGAAGGTGAGTTGCATGAACGGCTATCAGTCAGAGCCGGGAAAGCTCAACGGGTGAAGCCCCATTCGGCTTCATTCTCTTCGGTTTTGAGATGCTCGGCCGGATCGTCCGCCTCGGTGAGTGGCAGCGAGGCGGCGGGTGAGATGCGTTCACCGATCTCGGCGATGGCGTGCACCGGGCAGTCCATCAGCGCGCGCATGACCGCGTCGCGATCCGACTCCGGTACCGTGCCATCCCCGATAAGGGATGCATAACCCCAGTCGTCCAGCGAGAAATATCCGGGCGCGTATTTGGCGCAAACTCCGAAGCCGTCGCAAATGGTGCGGTCCAGGCGGATTTTCATGCTTGCCTCAAAGGTTGCGCCTCGTAGGGACGTTCGGCGCGGAATGCGCCGCCGGCGCAATCCGGACAGGTGTTGTCGAGATGCGCCGTCACTTCGGCCTGGAACTGATCGAGCAGGCTGGCGGCCACATTGGTGGCGGCATCGAGTGTGGCGCAGGCACCGCGCCCGCGCAGCAGCACCGACCAGCGACGCAACCGGTCGACGTCTTCCTTGGTTGCGGCGCCGTCGCGCAGCGCCCCGGTTGCGGCAGCCATCGCCGCCGTCCCGTTGAAACAGGACCCGCATTGGCCGGCATTCTCGCGGTCGAAATAGGCCAGCACGGACGCCGCGACCGCGACGGGGCAATCATCGGTGATCACCGAGACGGCACCGCAGCCCAGGCCGCTGCCGAGGCGCCGCATCGTCTCGTGATCCAGCGTGGTCTCCAGCACCCTGCGGTTGAGCAGACCGGCGAAGTACCCACCCATCAGCGCCCCTCGCACGCTTTCAGGGGAAATCCCATGCAGTGCAAGCAGTTCGGTGAATGCCAGACCGTGGGGCAGTTCGTAGAGCACCGGCGGCTTGCCGCCACCGGTGATCGTCGCCAAGAAGGTGCCGGTCGACAACGAGGTGCCCTGCGAGCGGAACGCCGCCGAACCGTTGCTCTGTAAGTAAGGCAGATTGGCCAGCGTCTCGACATTGCTGACCAACGTCGGCAGCTCATCGACGCCCGCTTCGAATGGGCGTGGCGGCTTGTCGGTCGGCTTGGCCGGCCCCCCGTTGATCACCCGAACCGCGGCGGTCTCCTCACCGGCCACGTATCCGGGCGCCACGGTAAACACGTGGACCACGACACCAAGGGTGTCGGAATCGAGCTCGCCGAGTGCGGTTTCGACGCTGTGCGCCGACTCCGGGTCGGACACATACACGTGGGCGCGGTCCGCGGCCACCACTGCCGCGGCCAACCGCAGTCCATCCAGCACCAGATGCGGGCGGTTGCGCAGCAGCCAGCGGTCCTTGACCGAAGCCGGTTCTCCCTCTTCGCCATTCGCGATGACGACGGGCGCAGCGGCAATCAGACGGCCGTTGTCGCGCACCGTGCGTAACTTGACCGCAAGCGGGAAGGCCGCGCCGCCGCGGCCGACGAGTCCGCTGGCCTCGACTTCGCCGAGCAATGCCTCGGCGTCGGCCAGCCGACGGTAGCCGCCCAGCTGTCGATATGCAGCCAGGTCTTCTCGACCGGCTTGCGCGCTCAGCAGCCGCGGTGTGCACCCGGGAAGGGTGGCGGTGGTGATCGTCGTGGACTGGGTGGTGTTCAAAGCTGGCCTGCCATCGTCTTAGTTAGGCTTGCGCCCATGCGAACTGCGGTGGTGCGTGTCAACGTCGACCCGGAAGGCGTGCTGACGCCGGCGCAATTACGTGACGGCATGGCAGCGCTCCTGGAACTCGCGGGTCACGCCGGCGCCGGCGTGGTCGAGAACGACCTCGCGTCCATGCCCGAGAGCCGCCGTGAAGTCGAATTGCTCATCGCGGCCGAAAACGGCGACATGGCCAAAGAATCCGCAATCGGGTTGTGCGCCAAAGTGTTCAGCAATACGCCCGTCCCGGGTGTGATCACCTTTGTCAGCCGCGGAACCGATGACGACGCGCACGGCGTGCTGTCGGGGTTCGGGCTCACCGGTGACATCGTGCGCACGCCCGGCGACGAGGGGTTCGACATCGTTTACGTGACGTTGCGCGAGGCGGACCTCGACCGTATTCCGGAAAGCCGGGTCCACACGGCGCTGGAAGCGTCGCTCAACTGCGAGGTCCACATTCGCACCGTGTGACGCCATTACGAGCCCAGGAATTCGAGAATCGGTGGCGCCGCCTGCACCCAGGTGTCGAACATGTTGAAGTGCTTCACCCGGCCCGCCGCGCGGTCCTCGGAGGCACGCTCCCAGGCGTCCTCGGGCCAGGGCGGGTCGATGAGCTTGGATCCCTTGATCAGGCAGCTGACTTCCAGCGACGTCCGCTTGGGGTGATCCATGTCGTTCTCGCCGCCACGGATGATCAACGTAGGAACCTTTATTCGGTCGAACATTTCGTCCTCGACACCGGGAATCGTCTGCCCCGGCTTGGAAACGAACGCGTTGAGCCAGCGCAGCATCAGCTTGAGGAACTCGTCCTTATCGAAGTCGAGGAACCGCTGCTTATTGGCCGGGTTCTCCTCGATGCGCTCGCGCCATTCGGTTACCTTGATCACGCCGTCCATGCCGGTGCCGCGCACCGCGAGGATGCTGGGGATGATGTAGAAGGACCCGAGCACGAAGCTGCCGTAGATGCCGCCGACGATGTTCCAGACCACCAGCTTGGTGACCATCTCCGGGTAGAGCATCGTGGTCAGCATGGAATCCCTTGCACCACCGGATCCTCCGGCGAGGATGCAGCGCTCGAAGCCCAGTCCGGTCACCAGCTTGTGCAGGGTCTCGGCGCGCATGTGCGATTCGCTTTGCCCGTAGAACTGCACATCGGAGGCCCCGCAGTTGGGCCGGTCCCACAGCAGCACGCGGTAGCCGCCCGCGGCAAGTGCATCAGCGAGTGGACGCAGACCTTCGATTTCCTTACTGAACCGCCCGCCGGGGGTCAGGGCAATGAGATCGCCTGAGTCACCGAGGATTTCGTAGACGACATTTCCCCCGTTGATCTCAATCGATGGCACGCGATTCTCCCTGTAGTTAGGCTTGAACCAGAACGTCGTTGCCGACGACTCGCACCGGGTAGGTGCGAATACTCCACTCCGGCTTGACCGCGGTGGTGCCGGTCGCCAGCTCGAAACCCCATTGGTGCCAAGGGCAGTAGATGAATTCCAGGTCCCGCACCATCACGGCGTCGCCCGGCACGGATTCGTCGACGATCGTGCGTCCCCGGGCCCGTCCCGAGCACAGCGGACCGCCCTCGTGCGGGCAGTAATTCGCGATCGCGTAGAAGGTGCCGTTGACGTTGTAGACACCGACGCCGTGACGCCCGATCGGTACCAGCTTGTGCTTGCCCGGCGGAATCTCGTCTACGGTGGCGACGACATGCTCGCGGCCCTGGGCGAGACGTGGCTCGGGCCGTTTAGTTTCTTCTGACAATTCAGAGCACCCGGACCTGACCCTCGAGCACCGGAACGGTCTCCGGCAGGTGATAGGTCGCGATGCCGTTCTTGTACATGATCGCGTCGCGGGCGTGCTTGGGTAGGTGCTTGACCAACCAGCGCGGGTCATCGAACGTCCAGTGCGGGTAGTCCGACGAGAACAGCAGGATCTTCTCGCACTCCATCCATTCCAGCGCGCGGGTCAGCTCGGTCTTGTCTTCCGGGTAGTCCAGCGGCTGGGTGGTGAACTTGATGTGGTCCTTGACGTACTCCGACGGCTTGCGCTTGATGTCCACCCACGACTTGCGCGCCTCGTAGATCGCGTCCATCCGCCACATCAGCGGCAGGATCCAGGTGAACGCGTGCTCGACGAAGACGATGCGCAGCGTCGGGAACCGGTCGAAGACGCCGTCGAAGATCAGGCTCATCACCTGGTTCGCGGCCAGCAGCGAGTAGGTCACCATGAAGTCGTGGTTGTAGCTGGGGAATCCGACCGGCGGGATCGGTAGCTCGTCGAACTGGCTGCGCGACAGGTGGCAGCTCACGGTGATGTCGTGCTTGGTAGCGGCTGCCCAGATCGGGTCGTACTTCGGGTGGCCCCACGACGGCCGCGGCTCGGCCTTGATCAGGACCTGCGCCATGAACGGGTGCCCGGCCCACTTCTCGATCTCGCGCGCGGACTCGTCGGGCTCCTCGATGGCGCAGCAAATCGAACCGCGCCACCGCTCGTGCCAGTTGTTGTGGCTGTCCAGCCAGTGATTGGCCTGCCAGTCGTTCAACGCGGCCGACATCGCGTGCTGTGCTTCGGGCAGCCGCGCCGGATAGGCGGCGGGTTCCAGGATCGCGATGTCGGAGCCGGCCTCCATGATCAGCTGGCGGAACGCCATGTCCGGGTCGCTGCAAGGGAATTCACCGTTGGGGGGGAAGGCGTCCACGCGCATCGCGTAGGAGTGCGCGTAGTCGGGGGCGTCGTAGTAAATCTGCTCACCCACGGTGCGGGTGAGGAAGTACTTGCTGCGCCAGGGCTCGGGGATGTACGGCACCAGCTCGCCGCGCTTGGGCGCCGGGTGAACATCCGAATCGACGCATCGGACGGCTATGCGCTCGGTAGCGGGAACCCGCTCCCGCGAATGTGTCAACGTCATCTGGGTCTCCTGGTTTTCTGCGGTCTGCCCGCTTCCGCTTCTACTGTGCGCCCACCCCGGCGGGGATGTCTATGCCGTAGAGCTGCGCGGCGTTTCGCCAGCACAGCTTGTCGCGCTGTTCGGCGGACAGCGCGCTGGGCAGCTTCTTGACGTCGCCGCATTGCCAGTGCGGGTAACTCGAGCCGAACATCACCATGTCGTCCTTGCCGGTGAAGCCGAACCATTCACCGGCGAACTCGGTGTCACCGGGACCGTCGACGCTGCCTTGCACGAAATAGATGTGGCCGGGCAGGTAATCACTGGGAATCCGCGGTGCCCACGGGGTCTGCTCGAGGTGGGGCCGGCCGAACGTGTCCATCCGCCAGATGAACGGCGTAATGAAGTCGGCGGCGCCGTCGCCCCACACGAACTTAAGGCCGTCGAAGCGCTCGAACACGCCCTCGGCGATCATGTTCATCAGGTGATACACGTAGTTCAGCGCCATGAAGCTGACGTACTGCTCGTAGGTGCGGGTGTTCCCGGATGGCGTCGGCGGAAAGGCGATGCCGGAACCGACCTCGATGTGTGCGGCAACGGGCAGGCCGGCGTCGACCGCAGCCTCCCACAGCGGCCAGAATTGCGGCTTGCCGTAGACCTCGCGGGATTGCAGGGGCACGCCGATCTGGACCACGCGCGAGTGCCCGCGCCATTTCTCGATCTCGCGCAGCGCGCCGGGGATGTCGTCGGGGTTGACCCGGATGGTGCCGCGAAACCGCTCGCCGTACTGGCTGTTCTCCAGCCAGTTGGTCACCATCATCTCGTTGTGCGCGGCGTGCAGCGCGCTGCCCAGGTGGCGGTCCGGCATGATGCCGCGCGCCATCGGGTGCAGGACCGCGATGTCGACGCCGCGCTTCGAAAATAGCTCGTTGCCAACGAATTCTGGATCCGAACCGGGGTACTGACCGTCCGGGCCCTCGGCGCCGGGTACGTACTCGCCGCCCGGTGCGCCGTACCAGTCCATCTCATAGTCGGGGAACCCCCGGCTCTTGAACGGCTCACGCAGGGTCTTTCGCAGCGCTTTGTTGGACGGGAAGAAGATGTGCACGCTCGCGTCGATGAGCGGTGTGCTGGTTCCGTCAGCGTGTTCGATCACGACAGCCACCCTTCGGTTCGGGTAGCCAAAGTGAGGCAAACCTGATCATAAGATAGATAATCTAACATTCTCATAGGCTGTCGATCAATGCATTTTCGGTAAGCGTCTCGGTTAACAATATGCCCTGGTAGTCGCGGGTATTGCCACCATCAGAGCAATCGTCGTTCTTCAATGCGGATAATACCATTCTCGCCACCCGTTGGAAGTCGGATTCCGAGCCGGCACGATTGCCTCACCGCCGCCCGGCTCACTGCGCTGCCGTTACAGAGTTGGCAAACAGTGTCATGCCGTCCGGCCGTCGTCGAGGGCACCGACGGTGACGCCGGCGGCCTTCTCGAACGGTTTGATGACCGCCGTGAAATCCGAGTCGGCGCCCTGGTCGAGTGCGGCCGCTTCCCAGAGCCGGCCGATGGTCTCGGCGACGTCGACGGGCACGCCCAGTGCCTTCGCCTCGTCGAGATAGAGCCGTACGTCTTTGACCATCAGGCCGGTAGCAAAGCCGTAGTCGAAGGTGCGCGGCAATACCGCACGCGGAAACTTGTCCCGACTGGCGCTCGTCGCGCCCGAGCCCGCATTGAGCACTTCCACCATGACGGCCGGGTCGAGACCGGCCTTGACGCCCATCACTACGACCTCTGATGTCGCGACCAACACGTTGGCCGCCAGGATGTTGTTGGCGAGCTTCATCGTCTGCGCCGACCCCGGCTTCTCCCCGATGTAGAACGGGCGGCCGATCGCCTCGAGGCTGGGCCGGATGACGTCGAATTCGCTGCGCGGGCCGGAAACCATCAGGGCGAGCGTCCCTTTTTCGGCGCCGCCGACACCGCCACTGACCGGGCTGTCCAGAGCGGCGATGCCCCGCCCGGCCAGCAGGTCATGGATCTGCACCGCGGTACGGCTGCCCACCGTCGACAGCTCGACATAGCGCTTGACCCTGGAGCCCGCGATCACACCCTCGGCTCCACTGGCGACCTCCAGCGACACCGCCGGCGACGGCAGGCTGGCGAGCACCGTTTCCGCACGGTCGGCGACGTCTTTCGCCGACGACGCGGCGCGGGCACCGAGTGAGACGATGCGGTCGAGTGTCGCGCTGCTCGTGTCGAAGGCGATGACGTCGTTGCCGTCGTCGATGAGTCGGTGTGCCATCGGAAAACCCATGTTGCCCAACCCGATAAAGCCGATTTCGGTCACGCCTAGTCCTCGTCCAGCTCGGCGAACACTTCGCGCGCGATGCGGAAACTGTCGACCGCGGCCGGAACGCCCGCATAGATGGCCACCTGCAAGAAGATCTCGCAAATCTCTTCGCGTGTCACGCCGTTGGTCAGCGCACCCTTGATATGGGTTCGTAATTCGTTCGGCCGGTTGAGGATTGGGATCATTGCCAGGTTGAGCATGCTGCGGGTCTTGCGGGGCAAGCCATCTCGGCCCCACACCTCGCCCCAGCAGTATTCGGTGACGAGATCTTGTAGCGGCTTGGAGAATTCGTCGGCGTCGGCGAGTGCCATGTTGACGTACGCTTCACCGAGCACCGCCGAGCGGATTTCCAGTCCGCGCTGGTAGGTTTCGCGATCCAATGATCTCTCCTTCACCCTTGGCTCGATTCCTCGTCGCAACGATTATCTACACGTTAATGTATATTTCCGTGGTCACCACAACCCGGCGTGGACGCCCGACGCAGGCCGAAGCCAAGAAGCTGCAACACAAGCTGCGCAATGCGGCCGTCGCGACCTTTGTCACGCACGGATATGACGGCACCAGCATGGACGCGATCGCCAAGGCGGCCGGCATCACTCGGCGCACTCTCTATGCGCGCTACTCGGACAAGCGCGCGGTTTTCCTCGACGTCATTCCCTGGGCGCTCACCCGGAGGATGGAGCGTGAAGACACCCCGGAATTCGACGACGGCAACCTGCGGGCCGCCCTGGTCGCGGCGGGTCGGGCCGGTCTGACGCGGGCGATCGATCCCGACATCGTGCGGCTGAAGCGGATCGCCGTGAACGAGTCGGCGCGGTTCCCGGAGTTCGCGGTCAGCGCGCACTCCATGACCTGGTCGGCGCGCCACCGGCAGGTGATGAATCTGCTCCGTCACTATCAAGACGCCGGAACCATCGAGATCGACGATCTCGAGCTGACCGCCGGCCACTTCATCGCGGCGGTCGAACATCTGCCCGGACGGCTGGCGGACAGCGGTATCTACCGCAGTCCCGAGGAAGAGGAGCGCCACTTGCAGCACGCCGTAGATCTGTTTCTGCGCGGCATCCTGCGTCGCGACTGAACACGCGATGGCCTGGCCTGGGTTGGTACTGGTGCATGGGGGCGCCCATGCCGCTGATTGCTGGGATCTCACCATTGCCGAATTAGCCTAACAGACACCGGAATTACCGGTGCTCGCGGTCGATCTACCCGGCCGCGGTGGCAGGCCGGCAGATCTGACGGCCGTCACGATCACCGACTGGGTGAACTCCGCGGTCGCCGATATCGACGCCGCCGGCCTCAACGAGGTTGTGATCGTGGGGCATTCGATGGGCGGGCTGACCGTTCCGGGCATCGTGGCGAAGCTCGGGGCCGTGCGCGTAAAGGAGATGATCCTGTTGGCCGCGTTCGTGCCACCGCAGGGCGCGTCGGTGGTGGAAACGCTGCGCGGGCCCCTGGTCCCGTTGGCCCGATCCGCGGGCCGGATTCGCCGGTCGGTCCCAATGCCAAGGGCGCTAGCGTTTTTCGCGTTCTGTAACGGGATGACGCGTGAGCAACGCGCGCTGACCCTGTCGCGACTGTGCCTGGAATCGCCGAACGTCATCTTCGAACCGGCCGACCGCAGCGACCTGCCCGGCGCGGTGCCGCGGACGTGGATCATGACGCTGGCCGATCGAGCGTTGTCGCAGCGCCAGCAGCTGGGCGCGATCGAATCCCTCGGCGGTGTCGACACGATGCTCTGCGTCGACGCCTGCCACGACGTGATGTTCTCTCGCCCGCGCTGGCTGGCCACCACGCTGGCCGATCGGTGCCGGGTGTATCGGTGAAAGATCGCGCTACCAATTGCACGCTACGTTGCATCAGAAGGCATGTGCCGAAAGGGAGAGACCATGACGGGAGCGAGCAGCGACGTCTGGGAAGTGATGTCCACGGCCCGAACGATCCGGCGCTTTACCGACGAGCCGGTCGACGACTTCACCTTGGCGCAGTGCCTGGAAGCCGCGAGGTGGGCGCCGTCGGGCGCCAACGCGCAAGGCTGGCGCTTCGTCGTGTTGCGCTCACCCAAGCAGCGGGCCGTCGTGGCCAAGGCCGCCGCCCACGCCCTGGAAGTGATCGAGCCGGTCTATGGAATGACCCGGCCCGCCGCCGACGACAACAGCCGGCGCGCCCGCACCTACCGCGCGACGTACGAATTGCATGACCGGGCCGGTGAATTCACCTCGGTCTTGTTCGCGCAGCAGCATTACCCGACGGCGTCCGAGCTGCTGCTGGGCGGATCGATCTTTCCCGCCATGCAGAACTTCCTGCTGGCCGCTCGCGCCCAGGGTCTTGGTGCCTGCATGACCAGCTGGGCTTCCTACGGCGGCGAGCAGTTGCTGCGCGACGCCGTCGGTGTGCCCGACGGCTGGCTGGTCGCGGGCCACATCGTGGTCGGCTGGCCCGCAGGAAAGCACGGCCCACTTCGTCGCCGCCCGCTCGGCGAGTTCGTCAATCTCGACCACTGGGACGAGTCCGCCAGCAGCCTTTTCGCCGATCCCGCGGGCTGACCGGCGGCCAAGCCGGCGCCCACTGGCCGAGCCCCCGGCGAGCCGGGCGCTCGAACTCTTGAGCCCGGCTGGCCGGGCGCTCGCGGCGCCTGCATTGTGTACCTCATACGCCGAAATCGAGATTATTACTTCCAGAAGGGAGAATGTTATTCTCGCGATGGCGGTGACGACAGGAGGCGGCCCCAATGCTGTTGGAGTTCGATGCTGATCAGAGACTGTGGCAGGACACGGTGCGGGACGCCGTCGCAAAGCAGTGCCCGCCCTCGCTGGTGCGCAGCGTGGCCGAGGATGGCGTAGACCCGAGCCCGCTGTGGAAGTCGTATGTCGACCAGGGCTGGACCGAGCTGAACGAATCGGACAGCGCCGTCGAGCTGGCCATCGTGCTCGAAGAACTAGGCCGCGCAACCGATCCCACGCCGTTTCTGGCGACGATGAGCCAGTTCGCGCCGCTCGTAGCCGACCGGTTCGACCCACACCAGTCGGGCACCGCGGTGTACAGCGGGGTCGTGGCGCACCGCGACGCCGAGGGCTGGGTGCTGGATGGCACCGCACGCCACGTCCTGGACGGCGATCGCGCGGACCGGCTGGCGGTCGTGACCGACGCGGGGGTCTTCCTCGTCGCGGCCGGTCAGGTCTCGGCGCGGCGCGCCTCGGTGTTCGACCCGGTGCTGCACGTCGCCGACCTGTCGTTCGCCGAGGTCCGCGTGCCCGACAGCGAGCGGCTGACCGTCGACGCGGAACGCGCTCATCATCTGGCGCTGACCGGCATGGCCATCACGATGGTCGGCGCATGTCAACGCATCCTCGACCTGGTGCTCGAGCACGTCAAAAGCCGCCAGCAATTCGGCGCACCGATCGGCTCCTTCCAGGCCGTGCAGCACAAGGCCGCCGACATGCACGTCGCGGTGGAACGTGCTCGCGCACTTGCCTACTTCGCCGCGCTGACGATCGCGACCGACGATCCGCGCCGTCGGCTGGCCGCCGCGATGGCCAAAGCCTCGGCGGGGGAGTGCCAGTCGTTGGTATTCCGGCACGGGTTGCAGCTGCACGGCGCAATGGGCTTCACCTGGGAGAACGACCTGCAGTTCGCACTGAAACGGGCCAAAGCGGGCGAACTGATGCTCGGCGGCGCCGCCGAGCACCGGGCGCGGATCGCGGAGGAATACCGTGCAGCTGACTTTTGATTCCGACGTCGAGGACTTCCGGGCGCAGTTCTCGGCCTTCCTCGACGAAAACCTGCCTCCCGCAAGCGAAACGCTCGAGCGGCCACGGTCGGTCTCGCATATGCCGCAGTGGGCACGCGACTGGCAGCGGCTGCTGTTCGACAACGGCTGGCTGCTGCCCAGTCAGCCACCGGAATTCGGCGGGCGCAATGCGAGCGTCATACAGCAGTTCGTCTACCTGGAGGAGCTCAGCCGGCGGCGGATCTACCACAGCTTCAACCCCCAAGGCGTGAATATCGTTGGCGCCTCACTGTTGTCGTTCGGCAGTGACGAGCAGAAGCGACGCTGGGCGGTGCCGATCCTGCGGGCCGAGATCACGGCTTCCCTCGGCATGAGTGAGCCCAGCGCGGGCTCCGATCTGGCGTCGCTGCGTACTCGCGCGGTGCTGGACGGCGATCACTTCGTGGTCAACGGACAGAAGGTGTGGACCTCGGGTGCCCACGATGCCGACGTCCTACTGACGTTCGTCCGTACCAATCCAGATGTGCCGAAGCACAAGGGAATCAGCGTGCTGATCATCCCGACCGACACCCCGGGTCTGGTGCGGCGGCCGTTTCCGTCGATCTGCGGCATCGACGATCTGGACTTCAACGAGGTGTTCTTCACCGACGTGCGGGTGCCCGCGGAGAATCTGGTCGGCGAGATCGACCAGGGATGGAAGGTGGCTAACGGGTCGCTCGGGCACGAGCGCACGATGATGTGGCTGGGTTTCGCGGATCGACTCGACAACATGATCGACGACTTCCGCCCGGGCACCGAGGTCGAGCGCGACCAGTACGCGTCCACGATCATGGACAAGCAGGCACTGCGCCTGTTGGGCTCGGTGGCACTGGCCCGCGCTGCGCGCGGCGAAGACGACGTGGCCGCGATCTCGGTACTCAAGCTGCTCGGGTCCGAGGCCGAGTTGCGTGGGATGGAGCTAGCGCTGACGTCCGCGGGATCCGACGGGCTCGTGCACCCGAGTTTGACCGGGCCGTACGCGCACATGAACCTCGACCACTATTTCGCCAGCTGGTTCGAGCGCTATGCGCGAAGCTTTTCCGGCACCATCGCCGGCGGCACCTCCGAGATCCAGCGCAACATCATCGCCCAGCGCGTGCTCGGCCTACCGCGCTAATCCGCGCGGTTCGCTTCGCCAGCACGTCGAGCGGGAAAGCAACTTCACATTCGGCGACGGAAGGCCGAGTTGCCTTCAATCGCAACGGCATTCAACGATCTTCTAGACCGGGTCGAATTTGGTGATCAGCCAGTTGCCGTTGACGCGGATCAAACTCACCAGCACACTGCTGGAAGACATCGCCGGGTCGGGATTGTCCTTGCTCGTGGTGCTCTGATCGACCAACACCAGCACGACGGCAGAGTCCGGATGTAATTCCTGAACCGCGGCTCCCAACACCCGGGCGTTGGTTTTCAGTGACTTCTGTTTGGCTGCCGGAGCCACGATCTGTTCGGTGAACTGGTTGTAGTACGACAAGAAGTCCCCGGACAGGTGAGACTTGGCGGCGGCGAAGTCTTTGTCGAGTGTGTCGGGTGAGTAGGACAGCAACGCGACCGTTCCGTCGGACGCCGAACTCACGACCGCGCTCGCGACGCTGGCGTCGGTTTGTTTGTCGGGTCGGTACTGCTTGAAGTACAGCCATGTCGCCGCGCCACCGGATAGCAGCAGGAGCAAAACCAGAACAACGGGAACGACTTTCACCCTGCGCGACGTGCGTGGCTCGCTACGTCCACCCTGTTCCGTTTGATCCGAAGAGTCGTCGGCAGCGTCGACGCTGTCGTCGTCCTTGCTCATGGAATGAACTCCAGTTTGGACATCTTGTATTGCCCGCCGTCTTCTGTGACGGTCACCCGCAGCCGCCACCTTCGTGGTTCGTCTTTGGCGCCCGCCGCGTTGGTGATCCGCGACGTCGCGGCCACAAGTACCAGTGCGGAATTCCCGTCAACGGATTGCACG
This sequence comes from Mycobacterium sp. 050128, assembly GCF_036409155.1. Classification (NCBI taxonomy): domain Bacteria; kingdom Bacillati; phylum Actinomycetota; class Actinomycetes; order Mycobacteriales; family Mycobacteriaceae; genus Mycobacterium; species Mycobacterium sp. 050128. The sequence continues at coordinate 2,414,439 of NZ_JAZGLW010000001.1, forward strand.
GCCGCCGCATTCACGGTTCCCTGGGTGACGACTTTGGACTGCTCGACGACGGTCGTGAAATCTTTTGAGCGCTGCTGGAAATCGTCCCTGAACTGGCCGGTCGAGCTGTCGATCACCCGCTGGACGTCTTCCTTGGCCCGATTGAAGTCCAAGGAAGTCATGTTGACGACACCTTGTCTGGCCCCGGCAACGAAGTTCGCGATGCGCTGGTTGCGCTCGGTGTTTTCATGATGCTGCCACAACATGTATCCGCTCGCCCCGACGAATACGCAGATGAGAAGGATGACCGCCGCTTTCCACGCCACGGACAGTGATGGCCACCGCACGCGTCGTCGGGAGTCGGCCGACTCGAGTTCGGGTTCGGCGTCTTCCGGCGTTTCGTCGGAGGCTTCTGCCTCGCTCTTGGCCTCGGCGGTATCGGTTACGCCGGTGACGGTCGCCGTGTCGTCGGAGTCGGCGGCGTCCTCGTCGGTGCGCGCGTCCTCGGTGTCGGATTCCTCGGCGCCGGTTGCGTCGGTGTCGGATTCCTCGGTGTCGGCGCCGGTTGCGTCGGTGTCGGTGTCGGTGTCATCGATCTTCGCCTCGGCGGTATCGGCCGCGGCCCCATCGGCTTCCGGGGCTTCTTCGGCGGTTTCGGCGGTCTGCGCCTGCGCGTCCTGCAACTCGCGGCGGAGCCGGGCGGCCCGGGCGCGGGCACGCGCCGCGGCGGCCAGTGCTTCGGCTTCGGCGGCTTCGGCCTCGGCTTCCGCGATCAACGCCATGGCTTTCGATGTGGCGTCTTGCGGCGGTTTCTTCGCCTCAGCCAAAATGCTTGCTCCCCGTTGATAAACGTCTCACGCGGCTACCATCGCACGAGCGTAAACGGATAGGTGTTGCTGCCCCCGGGCGCGCCGTTGCAACCCGTGTTGAATGTGGAGACGACCTCACCCGCGAGCGTCACCGCATCCCACGAATAGACGTCATGCGACGGGAAGAACTGCACCACGCATCGAACACCGTCGGGCACATCAACAGTCATCGTGTAGCGGCCGTTGGACAGGTGAGCGTCTGACTTCCACGGTGCCGCTTGCCCGTTGGGTTGCGGAACCGCCTCAATGGTCAGGCATCCCGGCGCTTTAGGAGTGCACGTCGCAAGGGCCCAGACCCAGAGGTGCCCGGTTTCCCGGGTCGTGTCCACCCGGTAGTTGCCAATGGACATGTCCGCGTGGGCGGTCGGCGCGGCAACCAGAGCAGCCGTGGCGAGCGCAAGGCTCGCTGCGAAAGTCTTCACCGGAGGGTCTCCCATCTGTGCACACGCGCTGGCCTCAAATATAAGGCGCGGTCATGCTGAACAGGCCTACTCGGAAAAACCGCGGCAGTCAACGGCGGGTGCGCCTAGGTCTGCTAGTCGATGACGGCGACGTCCGTACGCTCGGTGACCGGCAGCGCCAGTTGCTGCTCGTCGCAGATGCGCTGCAGCTTGTCCAGCGTTTCGTCCAGGCCAGCGCCGATCTTGGTGCCAGGAGTAAAGGTCGCCGGCAGCTTCCGCATACCCTGGATGACGCCGATGGTCTCGTAGTGGACGGTGCCTTCGGGGTCGCATCGATAGTCGGGCATCCGGTCGAGAACCGCCGTCAGCATGGACTTGAATACCGTACGCGCCACGTTGGACCCTTTGCATCGGTGCAAACCGAGGCCAAAACTGAAGTGACGGTTGCCTTTACGGTCCAGGACGATCTCGTCGGGGTCGGCGAACAGTGCGGGGTCGCGATTGGCCATGGCCCACGAAATCCACAGCCGTTCACCCTCTTTGAAATGATTGCCGTCAAGTTCGACGTCGTCGGCGAAGGTCCTGCCGTCACCGGCGGCCGGGGTGAAGTAACGCAGAAATTCCTCGGTTGCGGAGTCGAGCAGGGCGTCCCGGTTCTTGGACAGCCGCTCGCGCTCGGCGGGGTTTTCCGAAAGCCATTCCAGGGTGTGGGCGGTCAGCGCCGTCGTGGTGTCGAAGCCCCCACCGATGACCAGGCCGAGGTTGCCGAGTATCTCGAGATCCGGGGCGGGCTCTCCGTCGATCCGCAACTGCAGCAGCCCGTTGACGATGCCCGGCCGCGGATTCTCGCGGATCTCGATCATGTTGTTGACCATGTCGAGGCCCATCTCCCGGTGCATCGCGGTGACCTTTTCGATGTCGGGGGAGTGCTCCGGCGTGTAGACCGCCGCGTGCACCGGCTCGCTGTACAGCGCCCACTTTTTCAGCGGAATGCCCAGCATCGCCAATGTCAGCACGGCAGGCACGACGTTCGCCAGGTCGTCGACGAAATCGATGCTGCCCGTTTCGATTTTCTCGTCGAGGCACGCGCGAGTGATGTCGTGGATGAAGGGTTCCCAGCGCTTGACCGCGGCCGGCGACAGGTAGGGGTTCAACACGTTGCGGTAGGTACGGTGGTCGGGCTCGTCCATCTCGAGGATGCCCCCGCGCACCGCGGCGACGCGGCTCGCCGTCGGGATGGAGATGCCCTTGTAGCCGCGGCGTTCGTTATGGATGTCGTGGTCGTTGGAGACCACCGGGCAACGGGCGAGTTCGAAGACTTCGTGGCTGCCGGCCGCGACCCAGTGCCCTCCGTACGTCTCGGTCCACGCCATCGGGCACTTGGCGTGCATCTCCTCGGTGATCTGTTTGAACTGTGACCGGTACTCCGGGGCGTTTCGGTCAAAGTGGTACGTCGGCTTGTTCCGGTCGCCGTCGCTCACCACATCGTCGACGCTCAAGGTGCTATCTCCCTTTAGGTTTCGTTCGTGATCATGATCGCCTGCTCGGGGCACGAGTGCGCCGCCTCGCGCACCTGGTCCTGTTGGTCGGCCGGCACCACCTCATTGACCGCCGACGAACTGCCGTCAATGTCGCTGAGCACGAATGAATCCGGCGCAATCATCGCGCACAGGGTGTGACCCTGGCAGCGTTGCGAATCAACCCAGACCTTCACGATGATGTCTCCTCCTGGGGGCTGCGGTGTGGCTGGCGTTACGGTAGTCCGGCTGACGACATCGCTCAGGTGTTTCGACCGCCGTTGACGCCCAATATCTGACCGGTGATGTAGCCGGCTTCCTCGGATATCAGGAACGCGCAGGCGGCAGCGATGTCTTCGGGCTTGCCGATCCGGCGTACCGGGGTCCGCGCGATGGTTTCGTCGATGTCGCCGAGGTAGCCGCGTTGCTCGGCGCTGCGCAGCATCGGGGTGTCGATGAAGCCGGGCGGCACCGCGTTGACCGTGATTCCGCTGGGACCGTACTCGAGAGCCAGCGACTTGGTGAGCCCGTTGACCGCCGACTTGGCCGCGACATAGTGCGACATATAGGGAGCGCCGGAATGTGTGCTCGACGACGAGATGTTGACGATCCGACCCCACCCCGCCTCGACCATGTCGGGCAGCACCGCTTGGGTCATATGGAAGACGCCGTGAAGGTTGACGTCGACGACACGCTGCCAGTCCTCGAACGTGATGTTGCTGAAGCGCTTGAATCCATCCAGGCCCGCGGCGTTGACCAGAACTGCGATCGGCCCCAATTGCGCGCGGATCGCCGACAGCGCGGCATCCACCTGGGATCGATCGGTCACGTCGGCGGTGAACGACAGCTCGGCGTCCGACGGCTTCAGATCGACGGTCGCGACGTCCAGACCGTCGGCGCGCAGCCGGCGGGCCACCGCCAGACCAATCCCGGAGCCGCCACCGGTGACCACTGCGGTCTTCACGCCATGGCCCCTGGGCTCAATGCGGCCATCTCAGTCACAAAGAATCTCCTTCGCAATTATGAGAACCTTACTCTCGCAGCGAAGTGGCGTGCAACATGCCGACGAAACGCGCCGCAGCCTGGGCTGAGGCCGGTTACGCGCTTCCCTTGCTGGCCCTGGGGCGCTGGTCAGTGACCTTGTCCCATTCCTATGACTTTCTTGAATTCTCGAGAGTCGAATGTAAGATTCGCCCGGGAAGAGAATGAAATTTTCGTGATCGTCACCACAAGAGGAGCCGAATGCCAGTGCAGGTCACAGTGTCGGACGTCGCGGATACGACAAGCTCAGAGGTATCCCGCCGACTGTTGATCGATGGCCGGCTCGCCGCGGGTGACAAGACATTCCCCTCGATCAATGCTGCCACCGGGGAGGTCACCGGGCACGCTCCGGACGCCGGCGCCCCCCTTTCCGTCCCGGTGACGGGAGGCAGCAAATGAGGCCGTTGGAGGGCATTCGGGTGCTGGAAGTCGCCATGTACGGGTTCGTCCCGTCGGCGGGCGCGGTGCTGGCCGAATGGGGCGCAGACGTAGTCAAAGTCGAGCACGCGGTGACGGGCGACCCGCAGCGCGGACTTCGGCAGACCGGCATGCTGCGCGTCGAAGGCGATCCGAATCCCAACATCGAGCACGCCAACCGCGGCAAGCGCAGCATCGGACTCGACATGTCGACTCCCGGGGGCAAGGACGTCCTCTACGAGTTGGCCCGCCGCTCGGACGTGTTCTTGACGAGCTTCCTGCCCGGTGCCCGGCAGAAGTTCGGCATCGATGTCGACGACATCCGCGCGGTGAACCCGTCGATCATCTACGCGCGCGGCAGCGCGCTCGGACCACGCGGTGAAGAGGCGACCAAGGGCGGCTACGACATGACCGCCTTCTGGTGCCGCGCCGGAACGGCAGCCACCATCACCCCGACCGGGATGCCCGGCATGATCGCGCCACCCGGACCTGCCTACGGCGACACGATCTCCGGGACCAACCTCGCCGGCGGCATTGCCGCCGCACTGCTCAAGCGCGAGCGCACCGGCGAACCCTCCGTCGTCGACGTGTCGCTGCTGGGCAGCGGGCTGTGGTCGATGGGTCACACCGTCGCGTTGACCAAGCACCTGAACCAACGACTGGAAGCACCACCGCCCGGTGTGCACGGTGCACCCAACAACCCGTTGGTCGGGCTGTACACGACATCGGACGGCCGCTACATCTCCTTTGTGATGATGCAGCCGACGAAATTCTGGGCCGATGTGTGCCGGCATATTGACCTGCCTGAGCTGGCCGATGATCCGCGGTTTGCCACCATCGAGCAGATCACCGCGAATACGGCAGAAGCAGTTGAGATCTTGACCAAGGTGATCGCAACCCGCACGCTTGCCGAGTGGAGCGAACGCTTTGCCACGTTGGCCGGGCCTTGGGCGCCGGTGCAAGACACGCTGCAGGCAGTCGATGACGCCCAGATCCGGGCCAACGAATATGTTGTCCGGGCAGGCGAACTCGAACTGGTCGCCAACCCGGTCCAGTTCGATCTCACCGCACCGCACACCGGGCCCGCGCCCGGATTCGCCGCGCAAACCGACGAAATACTGCAGGAATTGGGACTCGACTGGGACCGCATCATCGAACTCAAAACCGCCGGCGCGGTTACCTGAGAGTGGAGCTGACTGAGATGTTTGCGCGTTCGATAACGGTTATGCGTTTTTTGCTCCGCACGGGCGTGGCATGAGTCACAATGACCGGACGCTTTCTCACGCGACGGATCGGAGGACTGGCGTGCGTGCTGGTTACGCCTGTCTCGCCGGCGCTCAAGGTCGGGTTCCCGCCCCCCGGTGGGCATTTCGGCGCTGGCGTTCAACCGAATTTACCTCAGCCGTTGTGCAACAACAAGACTGTCGGTCTCGTAGCGTGGGAAGGGACTGACGCGGATGGCGACTAAGGGCGCTGACCACTGGTCAACGGGATTGCCTGCGCTGAAATTGAAGTGGGACTTCTCGGGTCCCATGCAGGCGGTCGGGGCGTTATTCGCGATGTCGGCCGACGCGGTGAAGTTCGCGTTCCGCCGGCCGTTCCAGTGGCGGGAGTTTTTGGAGCAGTCGTGGTTTGTCGCACGGGTGTCGCTGGCTCCGACCTTGCTGGTCGCAATCCCGTTTACCGTCCTCGTCAGCTTCACGCTCAACATCCTGTTGCGGGAACTGGGCGCGGCGGATCTATCCGGTGCGGGTGCGGCGTTCGGTGCTGTCACTCAGCTTGGTCCGTTGGTCACGGTTTTGATCGTGGCGGGCGCGGGTGCCACGGCGATGTGTGCGGACCTGGGATCGCGAACGATTCGCGAAGAAATCGATGCGATGGAAGTGCTGGGCATCAACCCGATTCAGCGGTTGGTCACCCCGCGCATGCTGGCCTCGGGTTTGGTCGCGTTTCTGCTCAACAGCCTCGTGGTCATCATCGGCGTCCTTGGCGGCTATGTGTTTTCGGTGTTCGTGCAAGACGTCAATCCCGGCGCGTTCGCCGCGGGTATCACCTTGCTCACCGGCGTACCCGAGGTGGTCATCTCATGCGTCAAGGCAGCCCTTTTCGGCCTCATCGCCGGCCTGGTCGCCTGCTATCGAGGCCTGTCGATCACCGGCGGTGGCGCTAAGGCCGTTGGCAACGCGGTGAACGAAACGGTGGTCTATGCCTTCATGTCCCTGTTCGTCGTCAACGTGGTTGTCACCGCGATCGGCATCAAGATGACGGCGAAGTAGGGGCCTGCCGATGGCACTGAGGGCTGCATATCCACGATTGGTCCGCCAATTCGAGAAGCCGGTCGCCTCGCTGGGCCGGATCGGCGACCACACCCTGTTCTACGGGAAGGCGCTCGCCGGGGTGCCGTTCGCGGCTACCCACTACCGGCGCGAAGTGATCCGGCTGATCGCCGAGATCAGCATGGGCGCGGGCACTTTGGCGATGATCGGCGGGACCGTCGTGATCGTCGGCTTCCTGACGCTGGCGGCGGGCGGCACGCTGGCCATTCAGGGGTACACGTCGCTGGGCAATATCGGCATCGAGGCGCTCACGGGCTTCCTGTCCGCATTCATCAATGTGCGCATCGCGGCACCGGTGGTCGCCGGCATCGGTCTCGCCGCCACCTTCGGTGCCGGGGTGACCGCCCAGCTGGGTGCCATGCGGATCAACGAAGAAATCGATGCGTTGGAGGCCATGGCAATTCGGCCGATCGCCTATCTGGTGAGCACCCGGATCATGGCGGGAATGATGGCGATCACGCCGCTGTACAGCGTCGCCGTAATCCTGTCGTTCGTGGCCAGTCAGTTCACCACGACGTTCTTGCTCGGACAGTCGCAGGGTCTGTACCAGCACTACTTCAACACGTTCCTGAACCCGATTGATCTGTTGTGGTCGTTCCTGCAGGCCATCCTGATGGCGCTCACCATCCTGCTGATTCACACCTACTACGGCTATTTCGCTTCGGGGGGACCGGCCGGTGTCGGCAACGCGACCGGTAACGCGGTACGTACCTCGCTCATCGTCGTGGTGTCCGTAACGCTGTTGGTCTCCCTGTCTATTTACGGTGCGAATGGCAATTTCAACCTGTCCGGTTAGGAGGTAGACGTGACAGACAGATTCGGACCCGGTCCCATAGACCGGTCTGAAGCGGCCAGTAGCGCGTCTCCTGTCGCCGCGTCGCCTGGGCGTCACTTCGGTGCCCAGTCCTACGTGCGCCCGCTGGCGGGTCTTGCCACCGTGGTCGTCGTCGCCGTCATCTTCGCCTTCGCGGTGGGTCTGTTCCGGGGCTCCTTCACCGAATCCGTACCGGTGACCGTGATTTCGCAGCGCGCCGGCCTGGTCATGAACCCGGACGCCAAGGTCAAGATGCGCGGCGTGCAGGTGGGTAAGGTCGCCTCGATCGAATCGCTGCCCAACGGCCAAGCAGCTATTCACTTGGCGATGGATCCGTCGCAGTTGCACTTCATTCCCAGCAACGTGCTGGTCGACATCGCCTCGTCAACGGTGTTCGGCGCGAAGTCCGTCCTGCTGGTGGAACCTGCTCAACCCTCGACGCAGCGGCTACACAGCGGCCAGACGCTGCAGGGTCAGCACGTCATGGTCGAAATCAACACGGTGTTCCAGCAATTGGTGTCGGTGCTCTCCCAGATCGACCCGCCGAAGCTCAACGAATCACTGGGTGCGCTGGCTCAAGCGTTCAGCGGCCGGGGTGCAAAGCTTGGCCAGGCCCTGACCGACTTGGATTCATTCCTGGCGAGGCTGGAGCCGAGCCTGCCCGCATTCCGTCATGACTTCGCGGTCTTGCCGGCGGTGTCCAACGCTTATGCCGACGCCGCACCGGACCTGGTGCGGACCGTGTCCAACACGAACCGGATCAGCAAGACGATTGTCGAGGAGCAGCACAACCTGGATGCACTGCTGATCAGCGCGATCGGCCTGGCCGACATCGGCAACGACGTGCTGTCGCAGAACCGGCAGCCGCTGACGGATGTGATGCACCTGCTGGTGCCGACCACCGATCTGCTCAACGAGTACCACGAAGCGCTCACCTGTAGTTTCGGTGGGCTCATACAGATTGGCCACGGTGCGCCGTTGTCGGAACCGAGCATCAACATCTCGGCAAGCCTTACGTTGGGTGCCGAACGTTATCGGTATCCGACGAACCTGCCCAAGGTTGCGGCGACGGGCGGCCCGCGGTGCGTGGGTCTGCCGAAGCTGCCGTTCAATACGAACCCCCCGCAGTTGATCGCCGATACCGGTGCCAACCCCGTCGGGTACGGAAACCAGCAGACGCTGCTCAACTCCGACCTTCTCAAACAGCTGTTGTACGGCCCGATCGCCGGTCCGCCACGCAACCCGGCTCAGATCGGACAACCCGGATGAGAATGCGCCCCACGCTGATCAGGTTCGGGATCTTTGCGGTCGTGATGTCGATCCTCACCGCTTTCCTGTTCTTCATCTTCGGTCAGTACCGGACCGGTTCGACGAACGGGTATTCGGCGGTGTTCACCGACGTCTCGCGTCTCAAGCCGGGGCAGTCGGTGCGGGTCGCCGGAATCCGGGTAGGCACGGTCAATAGCGTTTCGCTGCAACCGGACAAGAAAGTTGTGGTGAAGTTCGACGCCGACCGCAACATCGTCCTCACCGAGGGCACCAGGGCGGCGGTCCGCTATCTCAACCTGGTGGGCGATCGCTACCTCGAGCTCATCGACGGCCCCGGCTCACCCAAGCTGCTGTCGGCCGGCGGTCAGATTCCCGTCAACCGCACCCAACCGGCGCTTGACCTCGATCTGCTGCTGGGCGGACTGAAACCCGTTACCCAGGGCCTGAATGCTCGCGACGTCAACGCGCTGACCTCAGCACTGTTGCAGGTCTTCCAGGGCCAAGGCGCGACCCTCGAATCGCTGTTCGCCAAGACGACATCGTTCTCAAACGCCTTGGCGGACAACGATCAAACCGTGCAGCAGCTGATCGACAACCTCAACATCGTCGTCGGCACGGTCTCCAAGGACGGCAAACAGTTCTCCGGCGCGGTCGATCGCCTCGAGCAGCTGATCAGTGGGCTGTCGGATGACCGCAACACCATCGGGTCCGCCATTGACGCCCTGGACAGGGGAACCGCCTCGCTGGCCAGCCTGCTGTCCAGCGCGCGGCCGCCGCTGTCGGGCACCATCGCGGAGTTGAATCGGCTGGCTCCGATACTCGATGGAGACAAGGACCGCCTCGACGCCGCGATCGCGAAGGCGCCGAACAACTACCGCAAGCTGGTCCGACTCGGCGTAGCCGGCGCCACCATCCCGTACTACCTGTGCCAGTTGGAACTCCGCGGGACGGATCTTCAGGGCAAAACGGTGCATGCCAACGTCTTTAGGTCTGATGCGGGAAGGTGCACGGAACCCTAATGCTCAAGTATCGCGGAGGTGGCCGGGTAAAGGCCGGATTCATCGGCGTCGTGTTAGCGGTGCTGGTGATCCTGGTGGGCCTGTCGCCCGACCGGTTCATTTCATGGGCCACGATGGTCAGGTACCAGGCACTGTTTTCGGAGGCCGGCGGCATTGCCGCGGGCAACCCCGTGATCGTGTCGGGGATGAAGGTCGGCACGGTGTCGGATGTCTCGCTGCAGCAAGGCGATGCTCTGGTGACGTTCACGACGAAGGGCGACGTCCTCCTCGGCTCGGAGACCACCGCGCATATCCGCACCGGCTCGCTGCTGGGCGAGCGGATGCTGACATTGGAGTCCGCCGGCAGCGGCACGATGCACCCGCTGACTGTCATTCCCGTCTCGCGCACCTCCTCTCCTTATTCGTTGACTGAAGCGGTCAGCGACCTGACTTCGGACACCGCGGGAACCAACACCACCGCGCTCAATCAGTCGTTGGACACTTTGTCGGCGACACTCGACCAGCTCGCACCCCAGATGGGGCCGGCCTTCGACGCACTCACCCGGCTATCGCGCACCCTGAACAGTCGCAACAAGAACCTGGGCGAGCTCTTCAAGAGTGCTGCAGATGTCACCAACGTTCTTTCCGAGCGCAGCCAGCAGGTCAACAAGCTCATCCTCAACTCCGACTCGTTGCTGCAAGTCCTGGTGGCGCGCCGACAGGAGATCGTGGACTTGCTGGCCAACACGTCGGTGGTGGCCAAGCAGCTGACGGCGTTGGTGCACGACAACGAAGCCACATTGGCGCCGACCCTCGAGAGGCTGAACAGGGTGCTCGGGGTACTGGAGAAGAACCGCGACAACATCGCCAAAGCGCTGCCGGGGCTGGCCAAATTCCAGATCACGGTCGGTGAGGGCATCGCCAGCATGTACGCCTACTCGGCGTTCGTCCCGAACTTCCTTGCGCCGCAAAACTTCCAACCGTTCTTCGACTATCTCTGGGGCTTCCGCACCTTCGACACCTCTCGCGGTCCCGGCTTCCCTTCGCCGGTACCTCGGTCGCTGGTTCCCTTCCCGTACAACGCAATTCCGATGTGCCCCGGCTGTACATTGGGCGGACGGGTCGGTGGATCGCAATGACCATCCCGCGCAGAAGGCTGGCGGCCCTCGCGGCGGTCGCCCTGGTCGTGCTGATCGTTGCCGGCGCGGCCGTGCTCGTCCGTAGTATGTTCTTCGGGCAGAAGACGATCACCGCCTTTTTCACCACCGCCACCGCGATCTACCCCCACGACGAGGTACGGGTATCGGGTGTCAAAGTCGGTAACATCGAATCGATTACGCCGCAGGGCACACAGGCGAAGATGACCCTGAAGGTCGATCGCAACGTGCCCATTCCGGCCGATGCGAAGGCGGTAGTCGTCGCCCCGAATCTGGTGGCCTCCCGCTACGTCCAACTCACACCGGCTTATCGCGATCGCGGGCCGGTCATGCACGACGGGGCGGTCATACCGGTCGAACGGACCGCGGTCCCGGTCGAGTGGGACGAAGTCAAAACCCAGTTGATGCGGCTGGCAACGGATTTGGGACCCAAGAGCGGTGTCTCGGGCACCTCAGTAGGCCGGTTCATCGACAGCGCCGCCAACGCGCTCGACGGTAACGGCGACAAGCTGCGGCAGACGCTCGGTCAGTTGTCCGGGGTCGCCCGGATCCTCGCCAACGGCAGCGGCAACATCGTCGACATCATCAAGAACCTGCAGACCTTCGTCGGCGCGCTGCGGGACAGCAACATCCAGATCGTGCAGTTCAACGATCGCCTGGCCACGCTCACCAGCGTGGTCAACGACAGCAAATCCGATCTCGATGCGGCGCTGACAGATCTGTCGACCGCGGTCGGCGAGGTGCAGCGATTCATCGCCGGCACTCGCAACCAGACCAGCGAGCAGATTGCCAGGCTGGCCGACGTTACACAGAACCTGGCTGATCACCACATGGCCCTGGAGAACATCTTGCACGGCGCGCCGAATTCGCTCGGCAACTTCTTCAATGACTACAACGCCGACACCGGAACCATCGTCGGCGGGTTCGGATTGATGAACTTCGCGAATCCCACCTGGGGCGGACAGCTGCTGCTGTCGGCCCCGGGCTGCGACCAGATCGGTGCCATCGAGAACGTCACCGCGGTCGAATCGGGCAAGCTGTGCGCCCTGTTCCTCGGTCCGGGATTGCGACTGCTCAACTTCAACAACTCGCCACTGCCCATCAACTTCATTCTGCAGAAGTCCATGGACCCGTCCAAGATCCTCTACACCGAACCACGCCTGGCGCCCGGCGGCGAGGGCCCGAAACCCGGATCGCCGGAGACCCCGCCCGCGGTGTCGGCCTACACCGGCCTGCCGGGTGATCCGGTGGGACCGCCGGGCGCGGTACCACCGGAGCGGATACCGGGCGCCGCGATGCCGCTGCCGCCCCCACCGTCGACGCCGATGCCGCCGCCGCCACCACCGGCGTCGAATCTGTCGGACATGCTGCTGCCAGCCGAAGGGCCACAACAATGATCGCGCGGATTGCGGTGCGACGGGCGCTCGTCGTCGGTTGTTGTGTGGCGTTGTCGGTGTCGGGATGTGCCTTCCATGGCCTGAATTCGTTGCCGTTGCCCGGAGCGGTCGGGCGTGGGCCGGGGGCCAACGTTTATCACGTCGAGTTGCCGAATGTTGGCACGATGGAGTCGAATTCGCCGGTGATGGTCGACGACGTGGTCGTGGGCAGTGTCGGTGAGATGCGGGTGCAGGGTTGGCATGCCGACGTCGAGATCTCGGTCAAGCGCGATGTGGTGGTTCCGGCCAATGTGGTGGCCACCGTCGGGCAGACCAGTCTGCTGGGTTCGATGCATGTGGAGCTCAATACGCCGCTGGGCCAGCAGGGAACGGGTCGGCTTCAGCCGGGTGCGACGATTCCGTTGAGCCGCTCGACCGCGTATCCGTCGACCGAGCAGACGTTGTCGTCGCTGGGCGCGGTGGTCAACGGCGGCGGACTGGGACAGATCGGGGAGGTCATTCACAACTTCTCGGCCGCGCTGTCCGGGCATGAGGGTGCGGCGCGTGATCTGCTGACGCGTCTGGACACGTTTGTGGGGACGCTGGATCAGCAACGCGACAACATCGTTGAGTCGATTCAGGCATTGAACCG